>JAOADD010000020.1 GCA_026417495.1 Ignavibacteria bacterium | reverse complement strand
GATTCTGCACAATTTAAGCTGAAACAGAAGGAAATTACTCAATTACCTGCAATTCCTCTGAAACTCGGTGATTACAAAATGATTATAATTGCAAAAGATGCATCTGATACAACAAGAATTGATAAATTTGATTTTGATATTAATGTCCCAATATATAAACTTGATGAAATAAAAATAAGTAGCATTCAATTGTCAACCTCTATTAAAGAAACAACAGGCAAAGCAGGAATGTTTGATAAATTTGGTTATGAAGTAGTTCCAAATCCAAATCAGTTTTTTGGCAACAATCTGAATTTATTATATTTTTATTTTGAAGTATATGGACTTAAAACCCACTCTGATAAAGTTTTACTAAAAAAAATAATCACTAATATTAACGATAGTGTAATATCACAAATTACTGATCGAATTCAGAGTTCTCATAATATTATGGTTGAAACTGGAAGTTTTAAAATAGATACTCTTGAAAGTGGGACTTATTATTTAAAGGTAAATATTTTAGATGATAATAATAATCTATTAACTTCCTCAGAAAAAAAATTTTATGTCTATAACACGATAAGGAATATAGTTGACAATACCGCTAAGGAAAATGCAGATTTTCTTAAAAGTGAATATGCAACTATGAGTGAATCACAACTGGATGATGAATTTGAAAAAGCAGTTTATATACGGACAGATGAAGAGACGAAAAATTATAAAGCTTTAAATAATCTTGATGCAAAAAGGAAGTTTATGTATATCTTTTGGACAAAGAGAGATAATACACCACAAACTCAGGCAAATGAGTATAAAATTAATTATTTCAAGAGAATTGAAAATGCAAACAAAATGTTTAAAGAACCTTTTCAAGAAGGGTGGAGAACTGACAGAGGTAGAATATATATGATTTATGGTGCTCCTAATGATATAGAAAGATTTGATTATGAAGCAGATATTAGAAGTTATCAAATTTGGCACTATGAAACTATTGAAGGTGGAACTATTTGTGTCTTTGCTGAAAGTAATTACTCAGGCTCTGGAATATACGAATTAGTGCATTCTACGATTAGAGGTGAGTTGAGAAATGATGACTGGAAAAATCAGTTAAAGAAGAAATAAGTATTTTTAAGTTGTGAATTGATGAAAAGAAACATTATTATTATTATAATTTCATTTATTTTTGCACTTGCTATTTGGCTCTATATAAGTTTATCAGATAATTATATAGTAAATTTATCAATACCCATAGATTTAAAATTATCTCAAAAACAAGCTTTAGCTTCAGAGCTACCTAATACTATTGAAATATCTCTTAAGGGTAAAGGTTGGGATTTACTTACTGTTATGCTTGGGCATAAACCAGTTTACATTTTAGATTTATCTAATTATAAAAGAAATATAAAGATTAGTCCTCTATCTGACTTAAAGAATATTATTGGTATTCCTGAACATATTACAGTTTTAAATGTATATCCTGATACTCTTGATATTATTTTTGATAACATTACAGAAAAATATTTAAAGGTAAAAAATAATTTAATCGTAGTTCCAAAAGAAGGTTATATTATTGTAGGTAACCCTAGAATTGAACCTGATTCAGTAAAAGTTTACGGTGCAAGTTCAATAATAATGAAATTAAAATCAATCCCAACAGTTTCTTTAACAATAGAAAATGTTAGTCAGAAATTTACCAGAGTTGTTAATCTTAAAGATACTTTAACGAATTTAATCCAGATAGAACCAAAAACTGTAACAATATCATATAATATTGAATTATTAGCAGAGAGAAAACTTGAAGGAATTGATGTTTTTGTAACAAATTTACCTTCTGATAAAGAAGTAGTTATTATTCCTCCTAAAATAGATTTAATATTTCGAGGTGGTGTCAATCAGCTATCGAAGTTAAGTAATGATGATGTAAATGTTTCAATTGATTTTAAAGTTTTAGAAAAAGATACTACAGGATTCATTACTCCTGATATTAGAATACCAATAGATTATAATTTAATTAAATATGAACCCAGTCAATTTCAGTATATTATAAAAAACAAAAGTGAGCAATGAGGTTATTTATCAAATCAGAGTTACAAAAATTTAAAGAAGCTATTTCAACATTAGAATTTAAACCCACTGTAATTTTAGTTAGTATACCTTTTATTATTTTTATTTCTGTCATTATAGCTAATCCATATTTTTACATTAAAGTTTTTGGTGGGGATAAGTTTGAATCAAGAGTATATTGGTTACTTGCTGATGGTATTATTATGTTCATAATACCAGCTTTAATAATCATTTTACTATTTAGAGAAAAATTATCTAATTTTGGATTTCGATTGGGAGATATAAAATTTGGATTTATAACTCTTGGACTTTTTCTTTTAGTTATGATTCCAATTATTTGGATTGTTTCTGCGTCTGAGTCTTTTGCTATTGCATATCCACAAGGTGGGCAAAAGTTGAAAGAGAATCCTTCACTTCTTATTTTCTACGAATTTTGCATATTAGTTTATATGTTTGGTTGGGAATTCCTGTGGCGAGGATTTACTTTATTTGGATTGTTTGATAAGTTTGGCTATTATGCAATTTTAATACAAATGATTCCATTTTTTATTTTACATAGGGGAAAACCTGAACTGGAATTATTTGCATCTATTTTTGCAGGAATAGTTTTAGGTATACAAGCATTAAGAAGCCGATCATTTATTTACTCTTGGATTTTGCACTGGCTTGTTATGGTATCTATTGATTTAATTTCTGTTTTAAGATATAAGCTAAATTTTTACAAAATAATTTAATTTAAAAACATATGAGATTATCAGTAAATGTTGACCACATAGCAACAATTAGAGAAGCAAGGGGTGAAATAGAACCAGACCCCGTTATTGCTGCTGGTATTTGTGAACTTGCGGGAGCTGAAGGTATAGTTTGTCATTTAAGAGAGGATAGGAGGCACATTAATGATAGAGATGTAAAACTGCTGAGAGAAGTTGTTAAAACTAAGTTTGATCTTGAAATGGCGGCTACAGAGGAAATGATTAGAATTGCCTCTGAGGTGTTACCAGACCTTGTGACTTTAGTTCCAGAAAATAGAATGGAATTGACAACTGAAGGTGGTTTAGATTTAAAGAAGAACAAGAGTTATTTGAATAATGTTGTCAAAGAATTACATAGCAAAGATATTCTTGTTAGTTTATTTATAGATCCTGAACCAGAAAATATTGATAAAGCTTTGGAAATTGGAGCTGATATTATTGAAATTCACACTGGTAAATATGCTAATGCTGTTGGTGAAAAAGAACAGTTAAATGAGTTGAGTAAAATAGGTAGTGTAGCGAGAATGGCTGCTGAATTAGGTCTTGTTGTTACTGCTGGTCACGGATTGAATTATTATAACATAATCCCGTTTCTAAATATTTCTGAAATTCAAGAAGTTAGTATAGGACATGCAATAATTTCAAGAGCGGTTTTTACTGGGCTTCATAAAGCAGTAGAAGATATGGTGAAAATTTTAAACAGTAGATTATAGAGTGATGCAATGAAAAGTTTTTTAAAAGCATACAATCTTGTAAAAATATATAAGAAAAGAAAAGTTGTTAACGAAGTTTCTCTTGAGGTTCAGCAAGGAGAAATAGTTGGGCTGCTCGGTCCTAATGGTGCGGGAAAGACAACAACTTTTTATATGATATGTGGTATGATTAAACCTGATGAAGGTGAAGTAGAATTAGATGGAGAAATAATTACATCATATCCTATGTATAAACGAGCGAAGCTTGGCATTGGGTACCTACCTCAGGAACCATCAATATTCAGAAGAATGACTGTATATGATAATATTATGTCTGTCTTACAGTTTAAGAAGTTGGATTCGGAAGAAAGAGAGGAAAGATGTGAAAAATTGTTAAAAGATTTTAATATTTCTTTAATTAGAGATACAAAAGGATATTCACTTTCAGGTGGGGAGAGAAGAAGAACAGAGATTGCAAGAGCTTTAGCATCTGAACCTAAATTTATTTTACTTGATGAACCTTTTGCTGGTATTGATCCGATTGCCTCGGAAGATATTATGAGAATTGTTTCAGATTTAAAAAATAGAAATATTGGTGTGCTAATTACTGACCACAATGTTCATGAAACATTATCTATAGTAGACAGAGCATATATATTAATAGAAGGAAAAATATTTTATAAAGGTACTGCAGAAGAGCTTGCTAATAATGAGAAAGTAAGAAAGTTATACTTAGGGGAGTCTTTTACGCTTGATAGATATATGATTAATAAAATTAAAACAAAATAGTTACCATAAAAAGATTCATTTACTTTTTATCTCCAGTACTCTTATCACCTAATTTTTTTTCAGATTTTTCCTCTTTTGGTTTAACTTCACTTGTTTTATTTTCTTGTTTTGGAGGTTTTCTTTTGTAATCTGTTAAATAAAAACCTGTTCCTTTGAATATTAATCCAGCTCCCCCACTTATTAATCTTTTTACAGTATCTTTATTACAGCGAGGACATTTCTTAAGAGGAAGTTCTTTTATTGATTGAAAAGTTTCAAAAATGTATCCACAATTGTTGCATTGATATTCATAAGTAGGCATAATTAATAATTTTTATTTTTATAATTCTGTTATACTTTCTCCACCATCTAAATGTATTATACTACCTGTCATCCAATGAGAATCACGCTTATAATTATCAAGAATAAAATTTGCAATATCTTCTGGTGTGGTTAACCTTCCTTGAGGATTTCTTCTTAAAGCATTTTGTTTAATAATTTCAGCATTTGGTATTTTATTAAGTGCTGGTGTATCAGTAACACCAGCAAGTATAGCATTTACAGCAATACCTTTGCTACCTAATTCAAATGCAAGCTGCCTTATATGTGATTCAAGACATGCTTTTGCTGCTGATACCGCTCCATAATAATGTATTACTTTACTACTACCGGAGGAAGTCATAGCAAATATTTTTCCTCCGCTTGTCATTAATTTTCTTGCAATGATATCTTGTGTCCAATAGACTAATGAATTTGCCATAACATCAATTGTCATCTCAAGTTGTTTCTGATTAATTGCATCTTCCATATTATCTTCAATGAAATTTCTGAGAGTACCAAATGCAAGAGAGTGAACTAAAACTTTTATACATGGATTTGTTTTAGATTTGAATATTTGTTCTATGTCATCCAAAATCATTTTTCTTTTGTGTGAATCAGCTGCATTTGCATTGTAAAAATGTACATCTACACCGTAACTTTTCAATTTTTCAACATGTTCCTCAACATATTTTAATGTAGATGCTCTATCTAAATGAACACCTAATATATTTACTCCATCTTTAGCAAGTGCATCACTAATAGCTTTCCCGAAACCACTTGATGAACCTAGAATTAATGCATATAATGTTTTATCCATCAATTAAAAAAGTTAATCATTAAAATTAAAATTATTATCTATTAAATTTGTATCATAATTGTTCTCAATAAATCTTTTATCTCTTAATATTTTCATGTGAAATGGAATAGTTGTTTTTATACCTTCAATAATAAATTCATCTAATGCTCTTAACATTCTCCTTATTGCTTCATCTCTTGTTTCACCTTTTACTATGAGTTTACCAATTAAAGAATCATAATATTTCGGTATTGTATATCCTGAATAGCAGTGTGAATCGAGTCTTATTCGATATCCACCTGGTGCATGAAAAGTTGTAATAAATCCTACTGATGGCATAAAGTTTTTCTCAGGGTCCTCAGCATTTATTCTACATTCTATTGAATGGCCTTCAAATTTAAATTTTCTTTTAGGCAATTTTTCACCTTCTGCGACTTTAATTTGTTCTTTTATAAAATCAAGTCCTGTTACTGCTTCTGTTATAGGATGTTCTACCTGTATCCTGGTATTCATTTCTAAAAAGTAAAAATTTCTATTTTCATCTACAAGAAATTCAACAGTTCCTGCGCTATAATAGTTTATGGATTTTGCTACTTTTATTGCTGTTTCTGCAATTTTTTGTCTAATTTCTTCATTAATAAAAGGGGAGGGGGTTTCTTCTATTAATTTTTGATGTTTTCTTTGTATTGAACAATCTCTTTCTCCTACATGACATATATTGCCATGCTTATCACCAATTATTTGGATTTCTATATGCCTTGGTTTTTCAAAAAACTTTTCAATGTAAAGATTATCATTACCGAATGCGCTTTTTGCTTCATGCATTACAGAATAAAACTGATTTTCGAGTTGTTCAACTGAGTAAATTGCTCTCATTCCCTTACCACCACCTCCACCAGCTGCTTTAAGGAATATAGGGTATCCAATTTCCTCTGCAACTTTTTTTGCTGTATCTAAGTCTTTTACTGGTTCTAAAGTACCTGGTACGATGGGTACTCCTATTTTTTGCATATTTATCCTTGCTTCCAATTTATCGCCCATTGCTGTTATCATTTCAGGGGAAGGACCGATGAAGATTATATTTGAATCATTACAAATCTCGGCAAACTCTGCATTTTCAGCTAGAAAACCATATCCAGGGTGTATTGCATCAGCATCAGTTATTTCTGCTGCTGCAATAATACGTGGTATATTTAAATAACTTTCTGATACTTCTGGAGGACCAATACAGACTGCTTCATCTGCAAATCTTACATGAAGTGAATGAACATCCGCGGTTGAATATACAGCCACAGTCTGTATGCCTAATTCCTTACAAGTTCTGATAATTCTGAGAGCAATTTCCCCTCTGTTTGCAATTAAAATTTTTTTTATCATTTATTTAATTATTGATAATATATATACTTGTTATGTGATGATAAAATTCTAATCCTTTTCAATTAAAAATAGAGGTTGATCATATTCAACTGGTTGAGCATTTTCTACGAGTACCTTAACCACAGTACCAGAGACCTCTGATTCAATTTCGTTCATTAATTTCATTGCTTCTATAATGCAAAGTACTGTTCCTTTCTTTACTTTTGAGCCAACTGTAACATATGGTTCTGCATCAGGAGCGGGTGCTTTGTAAAAAGTTCCAACCATAGGAGAGCGTACTTCTACAATTTTATCAGATTTTAACTCCTCTTTCTTTTCTTCCTCTATTTCAGCTTTTCTTTCTGTTTCTTTAATTGGGGGTGCTTGAGGTGGTTCGATTGATTGAGGTACAAATTGCTGGACTGCTTGTGTTATTTTCGGTCGAGGTTTTGACAATTTCAATTTGCAACCTTCTTCTTCTATTTCTATTTCTGCTAATCCGCTTTCATCAAGCATTTTAATTAGTTTTTTAATGTAATTTAAGTCTGTCTTCATTTTTTATTTTTTTAATTAACTCTTATTTTTTCACTCTTTCAAGATATTCCCAGGTTCGTGTATCAACTTTTATTATATCGCCTTCTTCTATAAATAATGGTGTATTTATTACTGCTCCAGTTTCAAGTGTAACAGGTTTCGTCGTATTACTGGCTGTGTTACCTCTAATCCCTGGAGGTGCAGATATCACTTTTAATTCAACATGGGGAGGCATATCAACTGAAATAGGATTTCCGTCGTGGAAATTTATTTGTACTTCCTGCCCTTCTTTTAAAAAGTGACTTTGTTCCCCGAGTTTTTCTTCAGATAAATACACCTGGTCATAGGTTTCGGTGTCCATAAAGTAATAATTTTCTCCGTCTTTATATAAAAATTGATAAGTTTTTTGTTCAAGTCGTTCAATTTGTACTTCTTCACCTGATCGGAACCTGTGTTCAATCATTTTTCCATTAATTAAATTTCTCATTTTTACCTGATAAAATGCTCTTAAATTACCAGGTGTGCGATGTTCTAAATAAACAATACTGTGAAGTTCTCCATTAAATTTGATAATCGTACCGACTCTTAAATCTGAAGTTGTTGCCATTTTTTAATATAATAATTATACAAATATTAAATACAAAGATAATTATTTAAGTATTGAAAATCAATAAAACTTGTCAATTTCTAATTAATTTAGTTGATTTTTGAGTGAATTTTGCTTAATTTTCTATAAAAATTAAGCAAAAATTAATAAATTTAAATTAACGGAGGTTAATTATGGCATATAAAATCGGTATTAATGGTTTTGGAAGAATTGGAAGATTAGTTTTTAAGAAAATGTTTCTTGAAGGTGGCTTTGATGTAATATCTATTAATGATTTGATGGATACAAAAACTTTAGCTCATTTGTTAAAGTATGATTCTATACACGGTAAATTTCCTGCTGATATTCAAGCCCTTGATGATGGAATTAAAGTTAATGATAAAACAATTCGTGTTACTGCAGAAAAAGACCCATCTCTACTTGGTTGGGATAAACTTGGTGTTGATTTTGTTGTAGAAGCAACAGGGGTATTCACAAAGAGAGAAAAACTTGAATTGCATCTGAAAGCAGGTGCTAAGAAAGTAATACTTACAGCACCTCCAAAAGATGATATAGATGCGATAGTTGTTATTGGTGTTAATGACGATATCTTGAAACCAGAGCATAAAATTATTTCAAATGCATCTTGTACAACTAATTGTCTTGCCCCTATGGTTAAAGTTATTGATGATAATTTAGGAATTATTAAAGGATTTATGACTACAGTTCATTCTTATACAAATGATCAGGTAATGTTAGATCAACCCCACAAAGATTTAAGGAGAGCAAGGGCAGGTGCAATAAATATAATTCCAACAACTACTGGAGCGGCTAAAGCAGTTGGGAAAGTTTTACCTCACTTAAAAGGAAAATTAGATGGATTTGCTTTGAGAGTTCCTACTCCAGATGCTTCCATTACTGATTTTGTCTGTCAAGTAAAAAGGGAGACAACAAGAGAAGAAGTTAATTCATTTATGAAGAAAGCATCAGAGAATGAGTTGAAGGGAATTCTTGCTTATACTGAAGATCCGTTAGTGTCATCAGATATTATAGGTGACTCACATTCATGCATTTTTGATGCATTATCTACTATGGTAAATGGTGATATGGTTAAAGTAATTGGATGGTATGATAATGAATGGGGATATTCTTGTAGGGTTGTTGATTTGATTAAAAAATTATAACCACACTACATTTACTGTTTCCCAAAGATGAAATATTAGATTCTTAAAATTATTTATTATTATATATGGAAAAATTGTTACTTTTAGGGGATGAAGCAATTGCACAAGGAGCTTTAGATGCCGGATTATCTGGTATATATGCTTATCCTGGTACACCTTCAACTGAAATTATGGAATATGTTCAGAGATCAAAGCAAGCTGCAGAAAATAAAGTCTTTTGCAATTGGTCCGCGAATGAAAAAACCGCTATGGAAGCAGCACTTGGAATGTCTTATGCTGGTAAGAGAGCTATTGTTTGTATGAAGCATGTTGGATTAAATGTTGCAGCTGATCCTTTTGTTAATTCTGCTATTACAGGTGCTAATGGTGGATTAATAATCGTAGCTGCTGATGATCCTTCTATGCATTCTTCCCAAAATGAACAGGACTCAAGGTTTTATGGAAAATTTGCTCTAATTCCAGTCCTTGAGCCATCAAATCAACAGGAAGCGTATGATATGGTACATTATGGATTTGACTTTTCTGAGAAATATAAAATACCTGTATTAATAAGAATTACTACTAGACTTGCACATTCAAGGTCAGGAGTTCTGAGAAAAAATTTAAGAAATCAGAACGAAATTAAACTACCTGAAAACTTAAGACAGTTTGTTTTATTACCTTCTATCGCAAGAAAACAATACAAGGACTTATTAAACAATCAAAAAAATTTTTTGTATGAATCTGAAAGCTCTGGATATAATAAATATTTTAAAGGTAAAGATAAATCACTTGGAATCATTGCCAGTGGTATTGCATATAATTATTTGATGGAGAATTTTACTAATAAAGATTTACCTTATCCCTTATTGAAAATTAGTCAATATCCGTTACCTGAAAAATTAGTAAGAGAAATTTATAATGAAGTTGAGGAAATTCTTGTTTTAGAAGAAGGTTATCCTTTTATTGAGGATTTGATGAAAGGGATATTAAATTTAGGTAAAAAAATTAAAGGAAGACTTGATGGAACCTTACCTCGTGATGGTGAATTAAATCCAGTTTTAGTTGCGAAAGCTCTTGGAATGGAAGTTAAAGAGACAAGAAAAATTCCTAATGTAGTTGTTGGAAGGCCACCCTCCCTCTGTGCAGGGTGCCCTCATATTGACTCTGTAGTTGTTTTAAATGAAGTATTAAAGGAATATGCAGCTAGTAGAGTATTTTCAGATATAGGATGTTATACACTTGCTGCACTTCCTCCCTATGAAACAATTAACAGTTGTGTAGATATGGGTGCATCTATTACAATGGCAAAGGGTGCTGCTGATGCTGGTTTATTTCCTGCTGTTGCTGTTATTGGAGATTCTACATTTACACATTCAGGTATTACTGGATTGCTTGATGCTGTTAATGATAATTCACCCATTACAGTTTTTATTCTGGATAATGATACAACTGCTATGACTGGTGGTCAGAAATCTTCAGGTTCTGGAAAATTAGAGGATATTTGTAGAGGAGTTGGAGTTAAGGAAGAACATATTAGGGTTATTAATCCAATTAAATCACATAAAGAAGAAAATTTTAGGATAATTAAAGAGGAATTAGATTATAGAGGTGTTTCTGTGATTATTCCGAGACGTGAATGTATACAAACAATCGGTAAAAAGAAAAAAGAAAAAAAGTAATATGAAAAAAGATATTATCCTTGCAGGTGTTGGCGGACAAGGTATATTAACTATTGCTGCTACTATTGGTTTAGCAGCGTTGGAATCGGGATTGTATTTAAAACAATCCGAAGTACATGGTATGAGTCAGAGAGGAGGTGATGTGCAATCTCATCTTCGCTTGTCATCTCAGGAAATTGCCTCTGATCTGATTCCTCTTGGAAATGCTGATATGATTATATCCGTCGAACCAATGGAATCTCTCAGATATTTACCATTTCTTTCAGAAGAGGGTTGGGTTATTACAAATACTAAACCTTTTATCAATATCCCGAATTATCCTAATCTTGATGAAGTAATAACTGAAATAGATAAACTTCCCAAGAGGATTTATTTTGACGCAGATGAAGTTGCAAAGAAATTAAAATCTCCTAAATCTGCAAATATCGTTGTTCTTGGTGCTGCGAGTCCTTTCCTTGATATTGATTATGAAAAGTTAAAGAATGCAATAAGAAAACTTTTTTACTCTAAAGGTGACAATGTTATAAAAGCGAATTTGGATGCATTAGAAGCAGGTAGGGAAATTACTATGTCTTTAATGTAAAGTAATTATTTTTTTACGGTACAAATATAAAGATAAACAGCTCCACTGAAAAATTTCTTAATTTTTATATCATAGATATTTTTGTTTTTTAATAATTTTCCAGCTAATTCATTTCCATAGGGGAATTTTGAGGCAGTATTGATGAGATATTCATAAGCTGATTTATTACCTGCAAAAATTTTTCCCATTAAGGGAATAAAAAATTTAGTATAAATTAAATAAAATATTTTAAAAGGATAGCCTGGTATACCTGTTTCGAGTATTACTATTTTTCCTTGAGGTTTTAAATACAAACATATATTATCAATCAATTTAAAAGGATCAGAAAAATTTCTAAGTCCAAAAGCCATTGAAACAAAATCAAAGGTGTTTTCAGAGAAATTTAATTCCATTACATCTTTATTAATAATCTCAATTTCAGCTTTCTTTTTCTTTATTTTATCTCTTAAAATATTTAACATCTCTTCACAAAAATCAACAGCGACAACTTTTCCCTCTGGACTGGTTTTTTCCCAAAATGCAAATGCGAAATCACCTGTTCCTGCTCCTAAATCAAGGACGCTGTCTCCTTTTTTAACCCCCGCAAGTTTAACACTTTTTCTTCTCCAATACATATCAAACCCAAATGTCATAATACTGTTCATGAGGTCATAATTCCTTGATATAGATGAGAACATTTTTTTAATTGAATTGTCCATAAATTTATCAAGGAATTTCTACTTCAAGGAAATAATATCATTGTAAATAACAAAGAGCATAAATGCAATTAGTAATATTAAACCAATTCTTTGAATCATTATTTGAACCTTGTATGAAATTGGTTTTCGTATTATAGCTTCAATTAAGAGAATAATAAAATGTCCCCCATCAAGAGCAGGGAATGGTAATACATTAATGATTGCTAATGTAAGTGAAAGAAGAGCAACAAAGTAGATGAATGTTAGAAAACCACTTTCTGCGGATTGAGCAGAAATTTTTGCTATCTTGATTGGTCCACCAATTGCAGATTTAAATGGAATATCACCTTTAATGATTTTTGCTATTGACTTGAAAAAAAGATCAATACCAAGATAATATAAATCTTTAACTGATTTTGTAAATGCAGTAAAAGCGTTATAAGTGATATATTTTTTAGGACCTATATATATATCTTCTATCTTTATACCGATAGTTGAATCAATGTCTGGCATTATGAAAGCACTCATCATTATCCCATCTCTTTCCCATTCAATTTTTGACTCTTTACCAAAATTATTTTTAATCAACTCAGTAAGATTTCTTGAGTTTCGAACTTTTTCTCCTGCGTATGTAAGGATGATATCATTTTCTTTAAGTCCTAATTTACCTGCTGGTTTTTCTTTGATAACTTCTCTAATTGTGCAAGTTAAATAATCAGGATAAATTTCAATTGTTCTATCACCTGTAATACTTATTTTACCTTTGGGTATATAGATAAAAGTGTCAAGGTTTCCTCTTTGTATTTCTAGTTTTATATCACTACCAATATTGTCAATTCCATATAAGTTTGTAGTAACTTCTGTCCAATTATTAACTTCTTTACCATTGATTTTTCTGATAATATCATCATTCTTAAGTCCAACTTCGTATGCAATAGATTTTGAAGGTATATATCCTATTTTTGTGGTGTCGTATATTGTGACTTCTTTAAAAATGTTTGTAAAATAAAATATTATAAATGCAAGGAGTACATTCATAAAAACTCCTGCAAGAATTACAATCATTCTTTGCCATACTGGTCTTGATCTATATTCCCATATCTCTGGTTTCTTCCCAACAAAATCGCTATCCATACTTTCATCAATCATTCCAGCAACTTTGACAAACCCACCAATTGGGAAAGCACATACTCTATAATCGGTATGATCTTCTAATTGTATGTCTTCCTTTAATTTCCCAAATGTAAACCCATTTACTTTATTATAACCAAATAGTCTCGGTCCCATACCGAAAGCAAAAATTTCAGCCCTAATTTTGAATATCCTTGCTGCTATAAAGTGTCCAAACTCGTGTATGAATACAAGTATTCCGATTACAACTAAAAAATAAAATATTGTTGATATAATCTCCATTTGTATTATTCGTGTTTAAAATAAATTAAAAATAAATTCTCTGGTTTTTTTATCAACTTCATATATATGTTCAATTTCATAATTCATTATTGGTTTGTGGTTCTCCAATGCTATTTTTATCAATTTTGAAATATCGAGAAATTTAATTTTTTTATTTAAAAACATTTCAACCGCTACCTCATTAGCAGCATTAAGGACCACAGGATATGTACCACCTTCTCTGATTGAATGATAAGCAAGTTCTAAACATTCAAATTTTTCTCTATCTGGTTTTTCAAAAGTTAAAACATTATTTTCTAAAAAGTTGATTCGAGGGAAATCTGATGCTATTCGCTCTGGATATGTTATAGCATATTGAATTGGTATTTTCATATTTGGAATTCCAAGCTGAGCCTTAACCGAACCATCAATAAACTCTACTAATGAATGTATTATTGATTGTGGATGAATTAATACTTCAATTTGTTCTAACTTTAAATTAAATATCCACTTTGCTTCTATTACTTCAAGACCTTTATTCATCATGGTAGCTGAGTCTATTGTTATTTTATTTCCCATATTCCAGTTCGGATGTGCAAGAGCATCTTTAATAGTTGCATCTTTTATTTCATCAATAGTTTTATTACGAAATGGGCCACCACTTGCTGTGAGTATTATCTTTGATATTTTATTTCTATCTTCTCCGATTATACATTGAAATATTGCAGAATGTTCACTATCTATAGGAATAATTTCGGTTTTATGATTTTTTATAAGTTCATTGATGATTTTACCTGCAACAACAAGAGTTTCTTTATTCGCTAATCCAATTTTTTTACCAGATTTTATTGCTTCTATTGTGGGTGTTAATGCGTTAAAACCGACAACGGCAACAATTAATTTATCATATTCAACCTCACTAACCAATTTTAATAGCTCATCTTGTCCCGTTAGAACTTTAAGTTTATAGGGTAATTTAAATCCTAAAAATTCATTAAATTTTTCTTTATCTGAAATGTGCACATATTCAGGCAAAAATTCTAATACTTGAGTTCTAATTCTTTCGATATTACCAAAAGTAGTCAAGAATTTTACTTCAACCTGAATATTATTTCGCTTCAGATTTTTAATAACTTCTAAGGTGCTTTGTCCAATAGAACCTGTTGAACCTAATATTCCAATACTAAGTTTATCCAATTATTACAGGTATTTATTTATTAATTTCATAAAATCAGCTTTGCTTCTTGTTCCAACGATAACTTCTACAATTTTAAATTTCTTGTCAACTATTAATGTCATCGGAATTGCTTCGATTTTCTGTTTAGTTGCTTTTTCAATAGCGTTTATAAAATCCTGTTTACCATGAAGTATTTGGTATGTGATTGGATTTGTTTTTAAGTAACTATTGAGATTTTTCTCTTCCCTTTCCAGCACACTTACTCCAAACATTTTGAAATCTTTATCTTTTAAGTCATTTGCTATTTCCATCAAGTCAGGTATTTCCTTTTTGCATGGCCCACACCAAGTAGCCCACAAATTAATTAATAATACTTTACCTTTATATTCACTTATGCTCATAGTCTTTCCATTTTCTTCCCATGAAAAATTCGGTAAAACATTTTCAACTGCATTATCAACGGATGTAATTGTGGAATATAATTTAGTTTCTTCTTTTTTTTCTTCTGTTTTTGTTGTTTGTTGTTTGTTTAAATCGCTAGTTTCACTTTCTTTCTTATTGCACCCAAAAGCAATTAAAGAAAGAATAACAATTCCAACGAATAAATTTAATTTTTTCATAAAACATTTTTTTAATTTATAAATATTTTTCTATTAAATTCTTGAATTCCGAATAATTTCTTTTTCCAATTATAAGTTCTCGGATTTTCCCACCTCTATCAACAATTACAGAAATTGGTAAGGGATATAAATTGCTTGATATTGAATACTCAAATCCCTTCTTATGGTTTTCATTTGCATAAAGTATTAAATAATTTATTTTATAATTTTCTAAATAATCTGGTATGTATTCAGGATTCTCTTCTGATATACATATACCAATAACTTCAATCCCCTTTGATTTGTATTCATTGTATAATTTATTTAATTCTTGGACTTCTTTTTGCGACTCTGCAGTTTTTGTGTTCCAAAAATTTATAAGTATAACTTTACCAGTTAGTTCTGAAAAATATTTTGTGTATCCGTTTAGCTCATATGTAAAGTCTGGAATATAATTCGGAGTAATATCATTTGACATAGATTCAATATAACTGAACTTAACAGAATCTTTTTTTGAAGATTGGCATTGTATATTTAAGATTGATGGTATTATGAGTATTAATATAAGTAGTTTTTTCATTTCTTATGATTCAATAGTGTAACCTTTATTCTTTGCGTATTCATTTAATTTCTGCTGTAAAAGTTTTCTTCCTCTATGTAATCTACTCCTGACTGTTCCAACAGGGCATTGAACAAAATCAGCAATTTCTTCATAGCTTAAACCTTCAATGTCGCAGAGTATTATTACAGTTTTAAAATCATCTTGTAAAGAATTAAGGGCTTGAATGACTTCATCATCGAGTAGATTTGAATATACTTTTTCTTGTAGATCACTTGAGTCTGTCCGTTCTGATTTTATTGTTTCATAAAAATTCTCAATTTCATCATAATCAACTTTATCTGGTGATTTCTGATTTTTTCTATAATTATTAATGAATAGATTTTTCATTATACGAAACAACCAAGCTTTGCAGTTTGTTCCCTTTTCAAACTTATGGAAAAACCTAAATGCTCGCATATAAGTTTCTTGGACAAGGTCTTCTGCTTCAAATTCATCTGATGTCAATTTATAAGCAAAACTTCTTAAAAGAGGCATATGCGGAACTGCTTCTTTATTAAATTCCTCCTTTAATCGCCTTTGTTCTTCTTCGCTTAAACTTGTTGCATCTTCAACAAGTAATTCTTCATCATCATTAAAAAAGGAATCATTATTATCTTTGTAATCTTTCTTCTCAACGGTCAATTTATTAGCATCCCTTGTCCGTTTTCTATTTATATCCTTTCGTTTTTTTGGCATAAACTTCTGTTTCTTAAACTACTTATTAAATTACTCTTTTTCAAGGAATATCGGGAACTTTTTTGTTTTTGGAAAATTATATTTTCATATTTTTTAAAGGCAATGTTTTTATTAATGCAATTTTATTTTTTTTTATTGAGTTTTAAATATTATAAGTAAAGCTGTTTTTGTATTGTGTAGATCGAAATTTATTTTAATATCATAATTGTAATCAATTTTTAAAAAAGTTATTTTACAATGATTTATAAACAAATATTTATTAGTTATGAAAAACAAAATTTTATTCAAGCTTTTCATAGTTCCTCTTATTCTTTTATTACTTTCCGTTTCTCTATATTCGCAGAATGTTTATAATGGAATAAATCTTGACACTGTAAAAGCAGGTAGATTTGATAATGGTAAAATGTGGACTTTTGATAATCCACCAAATGAATATTTCAAAGAAGCATATAACTTTATCCCTACTCAGCAATGGTACGACCACATAATGATGTCATCATTAAAATTTGCAGATTACTGTTCAGCATCATTTATATCTGCGGATGGGCTTGTGCTTACTAATCACCATTGTGGAAGGGAAAATGTTACTAAAGTTACAAAACCAGGAGAGAATTTAAATGAAGATGGTTTCTTTGCTTATACTCTCGAAGAGGAAAGAAAAGTACCAGATTTATATGTTTCTCAACTTATCCGCATAATTGATGTTACTAAAGAGATAAAATCAGCAATGGATAATGGAAAAACTGATGAAGAAAAAGTAAATTTAAAATCAGAGAAGGCAGAAGAACTAATAGAAAAATATAATAAAGAACTTGGTTTGGAATGTGAACTTGTTTCCTTGTACAATGGGGGTTTGTATCATATCTATGCATATAAAAAGTATTATGATGTAAGATTAGTATGCGCTCCTGAAACTCAAATTGGATATTTTGGTGGTGATTATGACAATTTTACATATCCAAGATATAATTTAGATTTTTGCTTATTCAGAGTTTATGAAAATGATAAACCTTTGAAGACTGAACATTATTTTAAGTGGAGTGAAAAGGGGGTTGACTCTGGTGCAGTAATTTTTGTAGTTGGTTATCCTGCATCAACATCAAGATTAAAAACAGTTGCAGAGCTGGAATTTATGAGGGATGTTCTTTATCCAGCTTATATTAATTATATTAATTTTCAGTTAAAAATTTTTGAGGAGCAACTAAAGGACAAAAATGCAGAAAATAGAGAACAAATTGAAAATGAATATTTCAGTTATATGAATTCTTTAAAAGTTTTGGAAAACACTGTAAAAAATCTTCATAATCCATATTTAATGGCTAGAAAGAAGAGTTTCGAGAAGGAATTCAAGAATAAGGTTTTATCTAAACCTGAGTTAAAAGCAAAATATGGAAATGTATGGGATGAAATTAGTGAACTGATTGCTCAACAGACGAAGAAAAAACTTGAAGGATATGATAGTTTTACAAAGAAAATGGAAGCAAAAAATGCTATACTTGGTAGAGCGTTATTCGAAGTATATGGTAGACAGATTCCACCGGACGCGACTTTTTCATTGAGAATTTCAGATGGAGTTGTTGCTTCTTATGATTATAATGGAACTAAAGCACCAGTGTTTACAACTTTCTACGGTATATATGATAGGTATTATTCATTTGAAAAGAAATACCCTTGGTCACTTCCAAAAAGATGGATTAATCCACCTGCAGAGTTGAAATTAGAAACACCAATTAATTTTATTGGGACTTGTGATATAGTTGGAGGAAATTCGGGAAGCCCTGTAATTAATCAAGATGCAGAATTAGTAGGTGTTGCTTTTGATGGAAATATAGAAAGTCTTTCGAGTGATTTTATCTTTACTACTGAAGCTAATAGAATGATTGCGGTAGATTCAAGAGCAATTTTGGAAAGTTTAAGAGTAATGTATAAATTAGACAGAGTATATAAAGAAATAATTAATGGTAGAATTTCTGAGTAAAAGTTAACTGAGAATTAACATTTTCATAAATATTTACAAATATACCTCATCTTTCTGAAAGGTGAGGTATTTTTTTCCTTTGTTGATTAAATTGTTTAATATGTGGTATGTAATCTTATTTAATTTTTTATCAAGAAATTACTAATAAAACATAGTATTATAAAAGGACTTTTTATTTAATGATTATAATTTTAAATTTAATTATTAACAAAGATTAATGAGCAGGGAAAAAATATTAATTGTAGAAGATGATTTATTTACTGCAAGACTAATTAGTAAAATGCTCACAAACAGGGATTTTGCCATTACAGATATTATTACAAAATCATCAGAAGTAATAAATTCGATAGAAAAAAATACACCTGACATTATTCTGATGGATATTACACTTGAGGGTGAATTAGACGGAATTGAAATCGCTCAAAAAATTGCAGAGAAATATAGTATTCCAATAATATACTTAACAGCTGATTCTTCGGATGAAACCATTAAAAGAGCTAAAATAACTGGACCTTTTGGATATCTAATTAAACCAATTAATGAGAAAATTTTAATTGCAACCATTGAAATAACCTTACAGAAGCAATATTTACACAATAAAGAAATATTAGAGACTTTGAAGAAAGCTAATGATGAGCTGGAGGAAAAAGTAAAACAACGAACAGCAGAGTTAGTAAAGAAGAATATAAGACTACAAAAAGAAATAAAACAAAGAAAACTTGCTGAAGAGGAGTTAAAGAAATCAGAGCGACTTGCCACAATTGGAAAAATGGCAGCAATACTCGCTCATGAAATCAGAAATCCTTTGAATTCAATAAAGATAAATACTGATGTTCTTTCTTGTATAAATGATTTGAATGAAACAAATAAAAAAAGAATTCAAATAATTCAAACAGAGATAAATCGTTTAGAGAATTTAGTCAAAGAGGTTTTACAATTTTCAAAAAATATTACACTTTACAAAAACGAATTTAACTTAACAAATTTTGTTGACCAAGTTATCCACCAGATCCAACCTGATTGTTTAGTTAAAGGAATTATGATAATGAATAATACTGATAATGTTATAATCAATGCTGATATGGAAAAGCTTAAACAAGTTTTTCTTAATATGTTCTACAACTCAATTGATGCAATGACTGAAAATGGTGTTATTGAAGTTTATACTGACGTTTTGAAAAGTAAAATTAAAATTTTCATAAAGGACAATGGATATGGAGTTGAATACCCTGACCGAATATTTGAACCATTTTTCACAACCAAGGAGAAAGGCACAGGTATTGGTCTTGCATTATCACAAAATATTATAGAGCATCACAATGGAAAGCTCGAGCTTGTTTCGACAAGACCTGGGGAGACTATTTTTTGTATAACTCTTCCGTTAAATAAAAAAATAAAAAATGAAAAAAATTCTAATAATTGATGATGATGAATCAGCGCGCGTCTCATTAAGTTTACTTTTAAAAGATGAAGGATATGAAACATTTGAAGCTGAATCTGGCACAAAAGGTCTAGAAATGACACGCAGACTAAATCCAGACCTTGTTTTATGCGATATTAACATGCCAGACATAAATGGTTTGGATGTATTGAAAAGAATAAAGGAATTTGATGAACTTATTCAAGTTATTATGATTACAGCTATAGAAGATATGAATTCTACTATATCTGCCATGCAAAGGGGAGCTTATGATTATATAGTTAAACCAATAGATACAGTAAGATTAAAACATACAATTATAAGAGCATTAGAGAATAAAGAACTAAGTCAAAAACTTGAATCCCTTACTCCTAGCGATACTACTGAGTATGAACTTTTTAATACTCTTGTTGGTAAATCAAATAGTATTAGAGAAATTTATAAAAAAATTGGTCAAGCATCATCTACTCGCGTTACAGTATTAATTCAGGGAGAAAGTGGGACAGGAAAAGAACTCATCGCAAAAATAATACATAATTCAGGTATTACAAGGAACTATCCGTTTATAGCAATAAATTGTACTGCTTTACCAGAGAATTTATTGGAAAGTGAGCTATTCGGACATGTAAAAGGTGCATTTACAGATGCTATAAAAGATAAACGCGGAAAGTTTGAACTTGCGGGTGAGGGGACTGTATTCCTTGATGAGATTTCTGAAATGTCAATGAACTTACAGGCGAAATTATTGAGGGTATTACAGGAATTTGTTTTTGAAAGAGTAGGAGGTGAAAATAGCATACAAATGAAAGCTCGAGTTATTGCATCTACAAATAGAGATTTATATAAACTTGTTCAAGAGGGTAAATTTAGGGAGGATTTATATTATAGATTAAATGTTTTCACAATTTATTCTCCACCTTTAAGAGAGCGTAAAGAAGATATTGAAGTGTTGGTAAAACACTTTTTAAGGAAAATCAATTTTATCCTTCATAAAAATGTTCAAAAAGTTCCCCGTGAAGTAATGGATATGCTGAAAAAACATGATTGGAAAGGAAATGTAAGGGAGTTGGAAAATGTACTGATGCAAGGAGTAGTTTTATCAAAAGGTGATGTTTTAGAAAAGGAGAATTTACTATTAAAAACTGAACCAGTTTTAGACTCGAAAGAATTGAAAATTGGTGCAGATGTTACCCTGGAAGAATTAGAAAAAGCTCATATGAAAGCAGTTTTGGAAAAAGAAAATTGGAATATAAAAAGAGTATGTAATATATTAGGTGTAAGTAAAGCAACTCTTTATAGAAAAATAGATTATTATAAATTTAAGAGGGGTAATTAGATTTCAAAATCATACAATTTTGTTTCATTTTGAGATAATAACCATATCCTTCATTATTTTGCTATTGAAAGGTCTTTACTTTTTTTGGTATAATTTTTGCTAATTTTATGTGCAAAAATTCAAATATGAAAAGGAATAAAATATTAATTATTGATGATGATTTATCATCAAGGGAATCTTTAAAAACTTATTTTGAAGATGAAGGGTACAGAGTTAATACAGCAAAAAATGGTGTAGATGCACTTGAAATAATGAAAAGATTTGTTCCAGATTTAATTATTTGTGATATAAAAATGCCTAAACTTGGTGGAGAAGAGTTATACTATATATTGAGAGGAAAAAAGTATAGAAAACCAATTATTTTTATAACCGCATATGAAATGAAAAAAAATTTCACGAATGGTTCAGTTATTGTTATGAAAAAACCTATAGACATTTTCAGGTTAAATGAATTTGTTGTAAAAGCACTATCTTATAATTGAAGTGGTATAGAAAACTTAATTATTTTTTCTCCCATTTTTAAACGAAGCAATAGCTTCGTTTTTTAATTTTCTGTTTAATCACTTAACTTTTAATGGTTCAATTATAGTATTTTAAATAAGAAAAAATATTTGTAATTTTTTATTTCAATTTTTAAAATTAATTCTTAATTTATAATAAAGAGCATATAGCTCAAAATATAGTGTTGAATTAAATAAAATTAAAAAACTATGTTTAAGCCAGGTTTAATAAATCGTATTCCAAGGAAATTTTTTGAGGGTCTGGATAAAATATCTCGAGAAACAGGGTTACCTGTTATTTACCATCTTAAAAAAGCAATTTCAAACTACATAGAAGATTATAAAGATTTTGAATACGCAACCCGCAGAAGAAAGAATATATCAAACGAAAAAATAACAACGAAAGAATTTAAAAAGAGATACAATGTATAAAATTTCATATCACAGTGCAGTAGTTGAAGATTTGCAAAACTTTCCAAAAGAAAGAGCAGATGAAATTATAGAAAAAATAGAAAACAAGCTTATTTTAGATCCCTTTTATTATCCAGAACTAAAAGGTAATTATAAAGGTTTACGAAGAATGAAGGTTGGACTTTTTAGGGTGGTTTTCACAGTTTATAAAGATGAAATCACAATTTTACGAGTTGGGAAAAGGCAATAACAATTAATCAATAATTTTCAGCTTTCTTATAATCCCCACGAGTTGGAATTTAATTTATTATTTATGGGCGAGTAGTGGGGCTCGAACCCACGACATTCAGAGCCACAATCTGACGCTCTACCAGCTGAGCTATACCCGCCATATATATAATATAAATTTATAATATATCAATTTTTTTAACAAGTAAGAAATTGTTACACAAAATGGATAATTAAAATCTTTTTTGTTTGAGATATTTTTATTAATAATATTTATGTTCAATCCCAAATAATTATTAATGATGTTGAATAATACATTCTAAAATGTTAAATTATTCTGGTTGTAAATTAATTATTTGTTTTATTTATTATTAAAAGGTTACCTAATTTTTTAAGAGAAGTGTTGATAAAGTAAAACTAAAGGTAAAAATGGATATAAAAAAGATATACGAGAAAGTCTGTAACCTATGTACTTTTCCTATAAGAGTAACTGATTGTAATGGAAAAGTTGTTATTGTTAATGATTCATATTGTCATTTGGTAGACTTGAGAAGGGATGATATAATTGGAAATCCTTTTTGGTTTGTTTATACAGAAGCTGAAAGAGAAGAAATAAAAAAATTCTATTTAGAATTTTTAAAAAAAGGGAAAACTTATGAAAAAACAGAGAGAATTGTTACACTTAAAACGGGAGAAAAGTTATTTCTAGAAGGGACTTATACACTGTTTGAAACAGAAGGGGAAAAATTTATTTTAGCAGTATTTAATGATATAACTGAGAGGAGGAAGGCAGAAGAACTTCTACAAGAAAGTGAAGAAACATTTAGAAAATTATTCGAGGATTCAACAGATTCAATATTATTATTAACGTCAGATGGGTTTCAGGATTGTAATAAAGCAACTTTAAATATATTTAAGTACAAACGAAAGGAAGAAATTATCGGAAAGCAACCCTGGCAATTATCACCCGAATTTCAACCAGATGGTATATCTTCTGAAATAAAAGCAAAGCAAATGATTGAAAAAGCAGGTAATGAAGGATACAATTGTTTTGAGTGGATACATAAAAAATCAAATGGAGATGAATTCCCCTGCGAAGTACTTCTTTTTCCAATTAAAATAAAAAATATTAGATATTATTATTCAATTGTAAGGGATATCAGTAGTAGAAAAAGAATTGAGTCAGCCTTACGAAAAAGTGAGGAACTATATAAAGCAATATTTGAAAATACAGGTTCGCTGACTATGATTGTTGAGGAGGATAATACAATTATCTTGGCGAATAATGAAACTTTCCCATTAACTGGATATAAACCCGAAGAAATAATTGGTACGAAATGGATGAATTATGTTGTACCGGAAAGTCTTGAGATGATGATGAAATATCATAAAGAAAGACGTATACATCCAGATAAGGTTCCCAATAAGTATGAAGCAAAATTGTTTAATAAAAAAGGTGAAATACGCAATGTTTTGTTGAACGTTCAAATGATTCCAGGCACAAAGCAAAGTATTGTTTCTATTAGCGATATAACTGAAATTAAAAAAGCAGAAGAAGCTTTAAAAGCAAGTGAACAGCGATTTAGAAGACTAGCTGAGAACGCAGAAGACATTATTTACCGATATGATTTTTATCCCAAAATGGGTTTTACTTATGTTTCCCCTGCTGCAACTCGTATCATTGGTTATACCCCAGAAGAACATTATGCTGATCCTGAATTAGGTTTAAAGATTGTCCATCCTGATGATAGACACATTTTACAAAATTATTTTAACGATAAAGGGGAATTTAATAAAACTATTACTTTAAGATGGATTACAAAGGATGGAAGAATAATATGGACTGAGCAGAAAAATATTCCTATTTATGATGATAACGGGAATTTAATAGCTCTGGAAGGAATTGCAAGAGATATTACGGAAAGGAAGAAAACAGAAGAAGCATTAATTGAAAGTGAAAGGAAGTACCGTGAGCTTGTAAATTCTTCACCACAAATTATCGTGATACATTCAGAAGGAAAGGTTTGTTTTGCAAATCAGACTGCATTAAAAACTTTTGGTTTAAAAAGCGCGGAAGATGCTGTCGGTAAAGACATTATGGATTTTGTTTCTCCTGAAAGTAAAAAGATAGTTGAAGAAAGAATTAAAAAATCATTAAAAGAAAAAGTTGTATCACCACCAGTAGATGAAAAATGGATTAAAATTGATGGTACAGAATTTTTTGTAAATGTTACAGCAATACCTATAACATGGGAAGGGAAACCAGCAATTCAGGTGGTTGCTATTGATATTACAGATAGAATAAAAATTGAAAATGAATTACGAACATCAGAAACTAAGTATAGAAACTTAGTCGAGAATGCACTTATAGGTGTGTATTCGACAAATTTAGCAGGGAACTTCTTATATGCAAATAAAGCGTTATGTAACATTTTCGAATATGATAATGTAGAAGAATTTATGAAAATGAATGCAAATTCATTTTATAAGAATTTTTATGATAGAGAAAAAATAATTGAATTGCTTAATAAGTATGGAAAAGTAATAAATTACGAAATTGAACTTATTACAAAATCAGGGAAGCCTATTTATGTTTTGGCAAATAGTTTTAAAGTTGGAGATATAATTACAGGTATGATGATGGATATAACAGAAAGAAAGCGATATGAACAAGAAATAATTCGGGAAAGGGAGAGAGCAGAAGAGATGAGTCGTATAAAATCTAGTTTTTTAGCAAATATAAGCCATGAATTAAGAACTCCTTTACAAGGAATTCTTGGATTTTCAGAGATTATACAAGAGGAAGATAATTTTAATGAAGTGAGAAGGATGGCTAGAGTAATTCATAAAAGTGGTATGAGATTGCTTAATACCTTAAACCAGATTCTAGATTTATCCTTACTTGAAGCAAAAGCAAAGACCATAAATTATAAAAATATTGATATAGTAAGCTTGATTAAAGAAGTAATGGAATTGTTTCAACCAGAAGCTAAGAAGAAAAATCTAAAACTTATATTCGAATCTGAGTACAGCACATTACCATGTTCTTCTGATGTGGAAATTATTACAAATATATTAAATAATCTTATCAGTAATGGTATTATATACACTGAAAAAGGAAGTGTAAAGGTTAAATTGAAAGAAGAAATTATCGATGGTAAAGAATATATTATTATAAATATAATTGATACAGGTATTGGTATAGAAGAAAAAAATTTTGATTTAATTTTTGATGAGTTTCGTCAGGTAAGCGAAGGTTATGGGAGGAGTTTCGAGGGAACAGGGCTTGGACTATCACTTTGCAGAAAGTATTTAAATTTATTAGGTGGAGAAATATCAGTAAAGAGTAAAGTGGGAGTTGGTTCTGATTTTGAAGTAAAAATACCAAAAATATATTCACATGAGAAGATTGATAAAATTGAATCGAAAAAATTAATAACTAAGAAAAGTGAGATTAAAGAAATTAAAAAACCAAAAATATTACTTGTAGAGGATGAAGAAGATTGCATAATCTTAGTTGAATATTATTTAAGTGAAAGTTATTTTATTGAAATTGCAAAAACAGCAAAGGAAGCAATAGAAAAAGTTAAATCTAATGAATACGATTTGATTTTGATGGATATTAATCTTGGGAAAGGTATGTCAGGAATGGATGCTGTAAAAGAGATTAGGCAACTGAAAGGATATGAAAAAATTCCAATAATAGCAATGACAGCATTTGCAATGAAAGGAGACAGGGAAGAGTTTATTTCAGGTGGTTGTGATGAATATATATCAAAACCCTTTAAAAAAGAACAATTAGAAGATATAATAAAGAAACTCCTGAGGAAGGGGAATTAAACATTTTTTAATTTTCTAAAAAAGATATTATAATAAATTAATGTTTCAAAATGAAACTTTTTTTATCTCAATTCTGTACAATTTTCAATGGAATAGTAATATTTTTAATTAATATAATTAAAATAGTACGGCATATAAATTGCTTAATAATAAATGAAAAATTTAAAAAATTAAAATTTAAAGAACTATGGCTACAATCTCACAAGACAGCATTAAAAAAGTAGATAAAGGCTTAGCAATCATATTTGTAATAACATTATTATTCTTGATTGCTGGCTTTGTATTATCCTAATTAAAAAAGTTTCAGCAGGGATTTAACCCTGTGATAAAATTAAATTATGTGTGTTATGAAAAAGATATTAATAATAGATGATGATAAAATAATTCGTTTGCTATTAGCAAAATTACTAAATACAGAAGGGTTTGATGTAATATTTGCTGATGATGGAGCAACGGGTTTAGAAAAAATACTTTCAGGAGATGTCGATATAATACTAATGGATTATAATCTTGGAGAAATGACTGCACTTGACTTACTAAATTTAATGAAGAAAAATAATATTTCTAAACCCGTTGTTCTTGTATCCGCTTTCGATAAAAAAGATATTGAAAAAACCACAAAACTATTTGGTATTAGTGAAATAGTTCAGAAACCTTTCACGAATAAAGAATTAGTAGAAACGGTAAAAAAGGTTATTAATTAAAATCATGGTTTATCAATATCTAATTATCTAAATTCTATATCACTTCCAAAACATTAGGGGTAAAAATATAAATAATTAACTCCAAATTTATAAACTTTTTTTTTATATATTAGGTTTAAGATTTAAGAGTATAAATTTTTATATTATTTTTGAATATATGAAATATATAGTTTTTTTATTTATAAGTATATTTGTTACTAATATTTCATTAACACAGGAAGATACTGTTCTGATCTCTGGAATTATTACCTCTTCAGATCAGGTATCGCTTCCGAATGTAGAAATAAATTTTTATAATCTTACTCAGGGAAAAACATATAAAGCGAATACAAATAGTAATGGTTATTATCAGATTTTTTTATCAGGTGGAGAATATAAAGTAAAAGTTAGTTTAGAAGGATATTTAGATTATGAGAAAGAATTATCAGTAGGTAAATCTAATTTTTATACATTAAACATTGTATTGGAAGAAGTTAGATATTCAACGGAGGTTATTACTGTAGAGGATTTAAAGAAACAAAGCCAAAGTGATTTAAGGACAAGTTTATTTTTTGTTAATCCACAGAATGTTAAAATACTACCTGGAAGTGTAGAAGATGTCCTTCGCTCTTTGAGGTCTTTACCAGGAGTAACTTCACCTAATGATTTTACATCTCAACTGGTTATTAGAGGTTCTGGTCCCGACCAAAATTTGATTATTATGGATGATGTAGAAATATTTAACCCATATAGATTATATGGACTTGTAAGTATGTTTAACCCCGAGACTGTCATAGATATTTCATTAATAACTGGTGGTTTTCCTGCCAAGTATGGTGATAGACTCTCTGCAGTACTAGATGTTACTAATAAAGAAGGTGACAGAGATAAAACCTTAAGCATAAAAACAAATGTAAATATTGCAAGTGCAAATTTAATTCTACAGGGTAAAAACCCGCTAAATATACCTGGTTCATGGATAATTTCGTCAAGAAGAACTTATTATGACTTAATACTTGGACCATTTGCGAAAAAAGCAGGTTTAATAACTGATGACTCTGCATTTCCTTCGTTTGAAGATGTACAATTTAAAATAGCGATAGGTCCTTTTAGTAAGCATAAATTTATTTTTAATGGAATATTTTCAAGAGATGGTGTAGATATAATTTCGGGGGAAAAGAGAAAGGAACCAGATAGTGTAAAAGTTGATGATGTAACTTATAATAATGTTCTTTCTATTGGATGGCATTATATTCCAGATGCACATTTTATTTCCAAAACCACAATTTCTTTTTACAAAAATAGTGGTGATAATGAATTTGAAGGGGATATTTTAGATCCACTTCTGGACAGAGAACAGTTTTCACCAGAACAGAGAGATAGTTTGAAAGCAATAGGAGCTCTACTTGGTTTTAATTTTGATTCAAAATATTCATTCAATAAATATTCTATTACAAATCGTTCAACATATATTAACAAAAACTTCACGTTAGAGTTTGGAGCTGGTGTTGATATAATTAAAAATGATTTGAAGTATACACTTTTACTGGATGAGCAATTCAAAGCATATATAAGACAATTTCCTAATGCATCAGCATTATTAGAAGACTTCAATATAGAAGGTAAAGAGAACTTTAGATTCAATGGATATTTTGTTTTTAAATCAAATCTATGGGATAAGTTTTATTATCAACCATCAATTAGGTTTGATTATTATTCTTATTTAAAAAAGTTTTATTTATCTCCCCGTATTAATTTTGGATATGCTTTTGATCCGTTAACAACTTTAAGAGTAGCTATTGGGGTCTTCTATCAATCGCCTGGATATGAAAAGCTAATCGATGGACAATCATTTTATGATTTAACAGGTAATGTAGGAGAAAGTTTACGTGCAGAAAAATCTTATCATTTGATACTAGGTATTGATAGATGGATAACAAATCAATGGCATTTAAAAGTAGAAGGGTATTTAAAAAAGTTTGATGATTTAATATCTCAAAAACGGGAGACTGCATATAAATATATTTACACAATTAACGATCCTACCAACAAAGATCCTAACTACATTAAAAATCCAAATAATTGGACGAGAAGTTCTACAAAAGTTCCATACGATTCTTTAACAACAATACCAATAAATCAAGGAAAAGGAACTTCCTTTGGTTTTGAAGTTATGCTTGAAAGAAAATATATAGGAAGTGATACAAAACTTTATGGTTGGATTAATTATTCATATTCAAAATCAACAAGAATAAGAAATGGAATAGAAAAACCATTTAGATTTGATCAGACTCATAGTATTAATATTGTCTTAAATTATCGAGCTCTAAATTGGTTAGAAATTGGAGCACGATGGACTTATGCAACTAATTTTCCGTTTACGCCACCTATAGGTATTTATCCAAGGATTATCAATGATAGTTTAGTAGTTAACCCATTTACAAATCAGATAATTTTCAATCTTGATTATGGTGATGATAACAATAGGTTAAGTGAAAGGAAACCCGCATATCATCGATTAGATATTAGATTTACTGCTTATACAAGATTTTGGAATGTTGATTGGTCATTCTATTTAGATATTATGAATGTTTATAATAGAAAGAATGTATTAAATTACGATTATAATCTTAGAAATGATTTAACTATTGAGAGAAAAATTGTTGGTATGATACCAATTTTACCAACATTAGGAATCAGTGCAAGATTTTAGAAAATATTTTCATATTTAACTTAAATTCTGATTTTACCTTCCTTAAAAATATTAGAATGATTCAAAAACGTTGAAAATAATCTTTTCCCAAAATTTATTTAATTTTATATTTCAGAATAAATAAAATAAAAACATATACCTAATCCTAAATTGAAATTGCAATCATAAATGACTATTTTTGTAAGATAAATGAGAAATTTGAATATATCTATATTTGCATCTGGTACTGGATCTAACTTTGAGGCAATTTTGAAAGCGAAGAAAAAAGGATTAATTAAATCAACTATTGCTCTCCTTATCACAAACAATTCTCAATGTGGTGCAGTTGAAATAGCAAGAAAAAATTCTATTGATGTAGTTCATATAAGTAGAAAAGTGTATCCCGAATTGAGTGAAGAAAAATATACAGAGATATTTTTAAATGTTTTAAAAACTTATAATATAGATTTTATTGTGCTTGCTGGATATATGAAACTATTACCCCCTTCACTTGTGGATGAATACGAAAATAGAATAATTAATATACATCCTGCATTACTTCCTTCCTTTGGAGGGAAAGGAATGTATGGTATAAATGTACATAGGGCAGTTTTAGAATCAGGGGTAAAAGTAACAGGGATTACAATACATTTTGTTAACAAAGAGTATGATAAGGGCAGAATTATTTTTCAAAAATGTGTGGAAATTTATCCTGATGATGATGAATATTCATTACAGAAAAGAGTATTAAAATATGAACATAAATATTATCCTTTAATAATTTCTGAATTAGAAAAACATTTGTTATGAAAAAAGCAATAATCAGTGTACATAATAAAGATGGGATTTTTGAATTAGCAAAATTTCTTTCAGAGAATAAATTTGAAATCTATTCAACTGGAGGTACATATTCTTACTTAACATCAAAGGGTATAAAAGTATTTTCAATATCAGATTATACAGGTTTCCCTGAGGTGCTTGATGGTAGGGTAAAAACTCTTCATCCGAAAATTTTTGCGGGTATACTTGCTGATAGAAAAAAATCTGAACATGTAGAAGATGTGAATAAAAATAAAATAAGTTTGTTTGACCTTGTTGTTGTTTCTTTGTATCCTTTTGTTGAGACAGTTTCAAAGAAAGATGTAAAAGTTGAAGAAGCAATTGAGCAAATTGATATTGGAGGGGTATCTTTAATTCGTGCAGCAGCAAAAAATTTCGATTCTGTATCTGTTTTGGTTGATAATTCACAATATGATAATTATATAAATGAATATATAAAGACAGGTGGAAATATTAGTTATGAATACAGAAAAAATCTTGCGTTTGAAGCATTTAAGTATATTTCCGAGTATGATATTGCTATATCAGAATATTTTAAATCAATAAATTCAGAGGAAAGCGTTCCTGATTTTATATCATTGGGGGAAGCAATTAAGGTGAGATATGGTGAAAATCCACATCAAAGAGGTTATATTCTAAAAAAAGATTTTGATAATATATTTGAGGTATTGCATGGTAAAGAGATATCCTATAATAATATTCTAGACCTTGATGCTGCTTACTCAATAATTAATGAATTCGTAGAGAGCTCTCCTGTATGTGCTATAGTTAAGCATGGAAATCCTTGTGGTATTGCGGAGTCAGAAGATTTATTGAGTGCATATCTGAAAGCATTTGAAACGGATACTGTTTCACCATTTGGAGGTATAATAATATTCAACAAAAAATTAGACTTTAAAACTTCATTGGAAGTTGATAAATTATTTACTGAAATTCTTATTGCTCCTGACTTCGATGATGATGCGTTGGAATTTTTAAAGAAAAAGAAAAATCGAAGATTAATAAAGTTTAATTTTGCAGGTTTAGACACTTATGATTTAAGAAAAGTTAGTGGCGGTTTTTTATATCAAAGTAAAGATGATATAGTATTTGACAAAAATAAATTAACTTTTGTTACCGAAAAAAAACCTAATGAAGAAATGATTTCAGAGTGTGAGTTTGCTTTTAAAGTTGTTAAGCATACTAAATCTAATGCTGTAGTTTTTACAAAAGATAGAAGAACTCTTGGTATTGGTGGAGGTCAACCATCAAGAATTGATTCTACAAATATTGCAATTCAAAAGGCAAAACAATTTAATCTCGATTTGAAGGATTCAATAGTTGCTTCTGATGCTTTTTTCCCATTTGCAGATTCTATTATAGAACTTGCAAAAGTTGGTGTTAAATGTATAATTCAACCTGGCGGTTCAGTGAGAGATGATGAAGTAATTCAGGCAGCTAACGAAAACAATTTAATTATGATATTTACTGGAATAAGACATTTCAAACATTGAATTAAAAAATAAAATTAATAAATAATCTATGCCATTCTTAGGACTTTTCTCAAATGATATTGCAATTGACCTTGGTACTGCGAATACCTTAATATATATGAAAGGTAAAGGTGTGGTTCTTAATGAACCCTCAATAGTAACTTACGATGTAAATACAAGGAAAATAGTCGCTATTGGTGAAGAAGCTCGCAAGATGGTAGGAAAGGTTCACAAAGAACTTAATACTATCAGACCGATGAGAGATGGAGTTATTGCAGATTTTGAAATGGCGGAGGGAATGATAAAAGAGTTTATAAAGAAAATTTCTCCTGGTATATTTCCAGCTCGCAAAATTGTAATAAGTGTACCAAGTGGAATTACGGAAGTAGAAAAAAGAGCGGTACGTGATACAGCCGAACATGCGGGAGCAAAAGAAGTTCATTTAATTTCCGAACCTATGGCAGCTGCTATTGGTATCGGACTGGATGTACATGAACCTTATGGAAATATGATTGTTGATATAGGAGGAGGGACAACGGAAATTGCAGTTATTGCATTATCGGGTATTGCAAATGTTGTTTCTATTCGTATCGCTGGTGATGAATGTACTGATGCAATAATCAGATTCTTCAGGTCAAATCAAAATATGTTAATAGGAGAACGAACAGCTGAGGATATTAAATGTCAAGCAGGTTCTGTTATGCCACTTGAGGAAGAGGTTATAATAGAAGTTAAGGGAAGAGATTTAGTTGCAGGTGTTCCAAAATTGACTGAAGTTAGTTCTATAGAAATAAGAGAAGCTTTAAATCCCCCCGTAACACAAATGGTTGAATCAGTAAAAGTAGCATTAGAAAAAACCGCTCCTGAACTGGCATCTGATATATTAAGCAGAGGTATTTTCTTAACAGGAGGTGGTGCTTTATTAAAAGGACTTGATGAAAGAATAAAAGTGGAAACTGGTGTACCAGTTCATATTGCTGATGATCCATTAACAGCGGTTGCAAGAGGAACAGGGAAAGTTCTTGAAGATCTGAACTATTATAAAAAGTGTATGCTTAAACGCTAATATATTTTCTTTAAATGAGAAAACTCGGTCTATTCTTATTACAAATAAAAGAGTATCTCATACTCTCATTTTTATTAGTTATTTGCTTATTTCTTATATTTTCCAATGATAATAGTCAAATTAGATTTTTTAGAGCTGTTGCTATAACTACACTTGGCACTTTTCAATCGGGTATTTCAGTTATTCCGAATGTGTTTGAAATAGAAAATGAAAATAAATTTTTAAGAGAAGCAAATATAAGACTTTCTGTAGAGCTTGCAACATTAAAAGAGATTAAAAATGAGAATCAGCGATTGAGAAAAATGTTAAATTTCAAAACTGGTTTTCCATATTCCTTAATAAGTGCAAGAATTGTTAATAAATCACTTGTACAATCAAGAAACACAATGACTATTAATGTTGGGGAATCTGATGGAGTTAAAATTGGAATGCCAGTTATAACTGATGATGGGCTTGTTGGGCGAGTAATTTCTACAAGTAATGGTTATTCAATTGTTCAAATATTACTAAATAAAGATTTAAAAATTTCTGTTAAAGACCAAAGATCAAGGATAGATGGAATTTTAAATTATGATGGAGCTTCTAATCTTACAGTGATGAATATTAGAAAGAATGCAGATGTGAATGAAGGAGATATTTTTATAACATCTGATTATAGTTCAAATTTCCCTAGTGGAATTCCTGTTGGAATTGTTTCTGAATCTGGAAATCTTGATAATCTTTTTAAAAAAATAATTTTAACTCCTTTAGTTAATTTCGAAATAATAGAAGAAGTGTTTGTATTACAGGTGCTTCCCGATAAAGAGAAATTAGAACTTGAAAAGTATTTCAATAAGAAATAAAAATCAGTCTTGTTAAGGTATATTAAATATTATTTATTACTTCTTATACTTATTATTATTCAGAGAACATTTATATGGATGATTTCTTTGACTGATTTGAATATTGTTCCTGATATTGTTCTTATTGGAGTTGTTATCCTTGCAATAAAGAGAGGAAGAATTGAAGGTATGATTGGTGGTTTCTTTGCTGGTTTAATACTTGACTCAGTGTCAGGAAATTTCATTGGTCTATATTCACTTGCTTATGTTTTAGCTGGATTCTTTGCAGGATATTTTCAAGAATCTCAAGATAAAGTCATTAGCAAGAAAGCATTTTTAGGAGTGATGATTATTGCGAGCCTGATTTCTAACTTTATTTATTTTGAAATTTATTTCTTGTCTGGCTCTTCTTTGATTTCATTTATTGAAGTTATATATAAATATATTTTGCCTACGACATTATATACATTAATATTTAGTACTATTTTCATTATTATTCCAAGGAAAAAGCAATCTAAATTTTCTTACTAAAGTTGGATACGAAATATAGAAAATTAACGATTATTGTAATCTGCTTGATTGTTTTTATTGTTTTGTCACTGCAATTATATAAATTGCAAATTGTTGAACAAAGTCAATATGGAAAGGAATCACAAAAGAATTCTGTAAGAAAAATAATTGTCAAGCCACCACGAGGATTAATATATGATAAGAATGGAAAAATTCTTGTTGATAATATTCCGTCTTATTCAGTTACAATAATCCCAAAAAAATTTGACTACAACAAATTATCGGAATTATGCAAACTGATTAAAGAAGATACATCATCTGTTATAGAAACCCTTCAATCATCAAAAGATAACAATAAGCTTAACCCTGTTATTATAAAAAGGAATGTTGGATTTGAAGTAATATCTTATTTAGAAGAAAATAGAGAAAAATTTCCAGGTGTAGATTATCAAATAGATTCACGGAGAATTTATAATGCTGGTTATAGAGGTTCGCATATCTTTGGTTATGTTGGTGAAATACCCCTAGAACAACTTGAAAAAGACTCTACAGGATATTATCGGCAGGGTGATAATGTTGGAATAACAGGACTTGAGAAGTATTATGAAAATTATCTCAGAGGAGAAAATGGAGTTCAATTAGTTACTGTTGATGTAAATGGTAGAGTTATAGGAAGTTTTAATGATGGGAAAAATGATGTAAAACCGATCAGCGGTTCTGATCTATATATCACTATTGATGGTGAATTACAGAAATATGCAGAAAATCTTTTAGGTGGAAGAAGAGGTGCAATTGTAGCTGTTGACCCAAGAAATGGGGAAGTACTTTGTTTAGTATCTAAACCTGATTTTGATTTGTCAGTTTTTTCAGGAGATAAAAGGGATAAAGATTTTTCTGCAATTTTCAATCATCCCGAGCATCCAATGTTTAATAGAGTTATTCAGACAAGATATGCTCCTGGCTCTACCTGGAAGATGTTAATGGCACTTGCTGCTATGGCATCCGGACAAATAACACCCAACTCAACTATTGCTTGTGGGGGTTCATTTACTTATGGAGGTAGAACTTTTGATGATCACGGTGCTTATGGAAATATTAATGTTGTTGTTGCAATTGAATATTCCGTTAATGTATTCTTTTATAAATTAGGTTTAATGGTTGGGCTGGACAATCTGTATAAATATGGTTCAATGTTCAATTTTGGGAAGAAGACTGGTATTGATTTACCAAATGAAACTAATGGAATATTACCTTCGGAGGAATATTTTAATAAAGTTTATGGAGAAGGTAATTGGAGTAAAGGATATTTAATTAATCTTGGTATAGGTCAAGGAGAAATTGGGGTATCACCGATACAAATGGTTGCTTATACAGCTGCTATTAGTATGGATGGACTCTATAGCGTCCCCCATATTGTATGGAAAATATCTAATCAGACAACGAGCAAAGAAGAATTTATCCAAGTAAAACAGCATCAGATTGAAATCCCAAAATCATATTTTAATGCTGTAAAAAGAGGAATGTATTTAGTTGTAAATGGGAATGGGACTGCAAAAAAAGTGCGATCATCTAAATATGTATTAGCAGGAAAAACAGGAACTGCGCAAAATACAAAGGGAAATAATCATTCATGGTTTGTTGGATTTGCTCCTTTTGATAATCCACGAATTGCTGTATGTGTCTTAGGTGAAAATCAAGGTTGGGGTGCTGAATTTGCCGCTCCTCTTGCTGCTGCTATTATGGTTAGATATTTGAGTAATAATACAGAGGATGTATATAATGAATTGAGAAGTAAACCAGATATAAAGGATTAATTAATGGCAAAGAAAATTAACATATTTAGTAAATTTGATTTTATCACTTTGTTTTTAACTTTATTGATATTAGCAATTGGATTAATATCAATATACAGTGCTACTTTTGGTAATGTAACTCAAGTTGATTATTTTAAAAAACAGTTAATTTTTGCATTTGTTGGTTTGGTTATTATGATTTCCATTAGTTTTATTCCACCGAGATATCTGGCAATTACTTCTTATTATGTATATGGATTTTCTATATTACTTTTAATTTTAGTTCTGATATTTGGTAAAACAATAAATGGAAACAAGAGTTGGTTTTATATTGCAGGTTTCGGAATACAACCATCTGAATTTGCAAAAGTTGCAATAATAATGGCAGTTTCCTTCTTTTTAAATACAGGAGATAAAAAGAAAGATATTAATGAAATTCCTGTTTTAATTAAAACCTGTTTTTTAGTTTTTATTCCTGTTATTCTTGTAAAACTTCAAAATGATACTGGAACATCACTTGTAATTTTATCTATGCTGTTACCTATTCTGTGGGGTGCAGGGCTTTCACCATTTATGCTTTTTGCTATTATTTCACCTATTGCACTTGCTATTTTATCATTTTTCAACACCACACTTTTTTATATTGCAATTTTTATTGTTATTGTTTGTTTATTTCTTTTTAAAAGAAGTCTTTTCCTTTCCATTATTGTCTTAGTTATTAATGCAGTTGCTGGTCTATCTTCACATTTCATCTTCTCTAAACTTGCTCTTTATCAACAGCAGAGAATACTAGCACTTTTTGACCCAACATTAGATCCATTAAAAAGTGGTTATAATGTTATTCAATCTAAAGTTGCGATCGGCTCTGGTGGTTTAACAGGAAAAGGATTTTTACAAGGTACTCAAACACAATTAAAATTTATTCCTGAACAATGGACTGACTTTATTTTTTGTATGATTGGAGAAGAATTTGGATTTATAGGTGCTATGTTTTTAATTACAATTTTACTAGCTTTAATTCTAAAAATATTTTATAACTCTTTTATTTCAAAAAATAGTTATCTTTCTCTTATGTCTGCTTGTATTGGTGGGCTGTTTTTAATTCAAATGGTCTTAAATATTGGGATGACTGTTGGTATTACTCCAGTAATAGGTATTCCACTACCATTGGTAAGTTACGGTGTATCATCTCTGCTATCATTTATGTTACTTATTGGATTTGCTATGAATACTTATAGACATAGGGAAGTATATTTATAATTATATTTTATGGTTTATATAGAAAGATTAAAATCATTAATTGTAAAGAAAAAAACACATCTTACAATTGGTATCGACCCTGATGCGTCTAAAATACCTGAGTTTTTTTTCAATGAATTTGCCAATCCCTTGGAAGAATTTTGTAAATTTATTATTGAAACTACAATTAAGTATACAACAGCATATAAGTTTAACCTTGCATTTTTCGAATATTTTGGAGAGACAGGTTTTAAAGCTCTGGAAAGTAGTTTGAATTTCATCTCAAAGAGGGCAATTACGATTTGTGATAGTAAAAGAGGTGATATACCAAATACAAGTGAAGCTTATGCAAAAACATATTTTGATAAATTAGGATTTGATGCTGTCACTGTGTCACCATATATGGGAATTGATTCTATAGAACCATTTCTAAATAGAAGTGATAAACTTACATATATTCTTGCTGCTACTTCAAATAAGGGAGCCTATGATTTCCAACTTTTAGAGACAAGGGGTGGAAAGAAATTGTTTGAGGAAGTTATAGAAAAGTTTATAAGCTCATCTTACAAGAATATTGGTTTTATATTTGGAGCAGGGCATTCGAGTTTTATTGAATATTATACAAATTTATACAAGAATATTCCTATTTTAATTCCTGGTATTGGTGCACAGGGTGGAGATTTGAATAAGTTACTTGAAAGTGTACATAATGATTTATTTTTAGTAAATGTTAGTAGAGCAATTCTCTATCCAACAAGCCCTTTTGTAAATAAAGAGGAATATAAAATTGCTGTTGAACAACTCTGTTTAGACTATTCTACAAAAATTAATAAATAATATATATTTTTGTTTGAAATTAATTTTCAAATTTTTATATTTAAATATTATTCTTTTAAAAATTTATAATTAAAAACTAAAATATGAAAACCGTAATCAAATTAATTTTCCTTTCTTTTTTATTGATAAATAGTGTAGTATATTCACAAACATTAATTGCTGTATATCCTTTTCCTTATCACAACCCTTATAATTACTTTTGGGGTGTTACGCAAAGAAATGATACATTATGGATTGGTTCTGATTTCGATGGTACAGGATATCCTTATGCGTATTTGTATAAGGTTACAAAAACAGGAATCATTGTAGATAGTTTAATGACACCCTTTAAATTCAACCACGGGCTTGCTTGGGATGGGTCTGGATTTTGGATCGCTGAAGATTATCGTTCTGCGGGTGCAAGGATTTACAAAATTAATGCTCTTGGTGTTGCTGTTGATAGTATTTATACGGGTAGTTATGCACAAGGGATTGGAGGTATTGCTCTTGATGGAAATAATCTTTGGTTTGCTGTTTATTATCCTGATTATGCTAGTTATCCTAATGCATATGCATATAAAATCAATTTGACAACAAAGCAACTTGTTGATACTATTCCACTTAGAGGTAGACAAGTACAGGGTATTGCAGTTAAGGGTGATACAATATTTTATGTTAATGATAATTTTCATAACGAACAAGAGAGAATTTATGCTTATAGAAAAGCGATTGGGGATACACTCTTTTCGTTTCCTGCACCTGATTCTGATAATGATTGTGACCCGAGAGGACTCTATTGGGATGGGCAACATCTTTATTTAATTGCTTTTAGACCTGGAGGAAGTGCTTACGCTTATAGACAGCTTTATAAGTATGCAATTTCAAATCAAGGGAATCCAATAATTAGTACTTCAACTTCTTCAATTAATTTTGGCAATGTCATTGTAGGTACTACTGCTACTTATAATTTAACTATTTCGAATCTTGGAACTGCAAAGTTAATAATAACGGGGAAAATTATAACAAATCCAAGGTTCGGTATTTCTCCAAACAATGTACCTGATACTCTCAATCCGAATCAATCTAAAAATTATATAATGTCCTTTACTCCTTTAGTAACTGATACTGTTTATGGTCAATTACAGATACAGAGTAATGATGTTTTGACTCCCACTAAAATAGTAGAATTAAGGGGTAAAGGGATTCAAAATGGTAGTTTCATAGTACTATCTGATTCTAATTATAATTATAACCAGAGAAGAGTGAATTCTCTATGTGGTTTTAAGTTTAATATTACAAATACGGGTAATGCTCCGCTTGTTATCACATCTATGCAAACATCAACTCCAAGATATAGACTTGATACAACTTTACTACAATTTCCCGTTACAATAGATACACAAAAGACACGAACATTCAGGGTTTGGTTTAATCCAAATTCTACTGCTACATTCATAGATTCACTTACTATCTTATCTAATGCTGTAAACAAACCACAAGCAAAATTATATCTTTCAGGACAAGGTATAATTCCACCAAATAATCTTGGGACTATATACTGGCAAGGTAACTGTCCTGATAATCCATTTACTGGTTATGATGATTATCAACCCACAAGTATTAAACAAATTCAAGATGTAAATAACGATGGTGTAAATGATGTAGTTATTAGTTCAGGAAATTATTTAGTTACTTGTTATAATGGTAATTCTTCTGTTTCAGCAGATATTTTATGGATATTTAATACAGGATATAACAATAATAACACAGGAGCCGTTCTTTGGGAAGATGGATTGCAAGTGCGTACTGATGTAAATGGAGATGGAATTCAGGATGTTGTGTTTGGATGTGGCGGTGGGAATGAAATGGTTTATACTATATCAGGTAGAACTGGACAGTTAATTTGGTTATATGGTGATTCTATAAACTACAGCCTTGGTGATATTGAAGCTGTTAGGGTTGATAAAGATTATAATGGTGATGGTGTGAAAGATGTTCTTGTTTCAGCTAGCGGAACAGGTACTGGTACAGGTGGTAGACATGCTTTAATATGCTTGAATGGACTAAATGGGGCTGAGATTTTTTATGTAACTCAACCGTCAGATTTTACGGGAGATGTTGTTTGCACACAAATTGGAGGAGCTATTGGAAATGGTAGTAATAGTGGAGCATATTCTGTAAAAGGATTTAATAATTCAGGTACAACAATATGGACATACAATACAACTGGTAAAATATGGTCTATGCGCGAGATTCCATCAATCAACACGGATACAATTACAGAGATAATAGGTTTCTTTGGATTTAGTAGTACTGTTTTTTGTGTTGCAAGTGATAATGGTCAATTGCATTGGCAACAAAGTTTTGGTAGTGGAAATAATGGAACTATAATTCTTTTAGATGACCTTGATTCCAATGGATATATAGATTTCACTATGTCTGGACCTCAAACTGTTTATAGGGTTGATACAAAAACTTATAGTACTTTATGGTCTGTTAATCCTGCTGCATCTTATATAAGAGATGCTACTTTCCTTTCTGATGTAAACAATGATGGTAAAAGAGATATTGCAGTTGCAATGCAAACACCAGGAAAGGTAATAGTGATGAATGGTGTTAATGGAAATACACTTTTCGAGTATTCATTTGGTTCTACTGTTACATACAGAGCGGATAGAGTAGAAGCAATTAACAGTATAGATGGAAATTCTACAACGGAGTTTGTTGCTGGTTGTAGAGATGGAAGAGTAGTAATGTTTTCGGGAGGGACTGGTACCCCAATAGGTATTAAACCAATAATAAATACCGTTCCAACTGAATACAATTTGTTCCAAAATTATCCAAATCCATTTAATCCTACTACAACCATAAAATTTAGTATACCATATAATACAGAAACGATTGTGCGATTAAAAATATATGATTTAATAGGTAGGGAGGTTGCCACATTGGTTAATGAAAAATTATTAGGTGGTATGTATGAAGTAACGTTTAATGCTGAAAACCTGACATCCGGCATTTACTTTTATAAACTTGAAACGCCAGAATTTTCTTCAGTTAAGAGAATGGTTTATTTAAAGTAGTTTCTTAGATTCTTTTTAGCTAAAATATAATATTAAACGCACAAGTTTTATTACTTGTGCGTTTTATTAATAGTTAATATTTGAATATATGAGTATAAATAAGAATAAGGTGCTTGTTATCGTAGGTCCAACGGCATCTGGAAAAACTAAGTATTCTGTGGAAATAGCAAAAAAAATCAATGGAGAAATAATATCTGCAGATTCTCGTCAAATTTATAAGAATATAAGTATTGCCACAGCAGTTCCTGATAAAAAACAAAGAAAAATAGTTAAACATCATTTTATTGAGGAATTAGAATTAGAAGAGGAATATAATGCGGGGAAATTTGGAATTGAAGCTAGAAATAGGATAGAAGAAATTTTTAAAAAGGATAAAGTCCCTATAGTAGTTGGAGGTAGCGGCTTATATATAAAATCACTCATAGATGGGCTATTTGTTGCAGAACCAGTTTCTTATGAAATAAGACAAAAGTTGAATAATCTTCTTGAAAAAAAAGGGAAGGAATATCTCTATAATGAATTAAAAAAAATAGATCCCGAAACTGCTCTAAAATTAAAGCCACATTTTTTTAGAAGGGTAATAAGAGCTCTGGAAGTGTATTACCAAACGGGTGAGAAAATATCTAACTTGCAGAAATGCAAACCTGAAATTAATTTTAAGTTTTTGCAAGTTGGTTTGAATGTTGAAAGAAGTTTTCTTTATGAAAGAATAAATAATAGAGTAGATGATATGATTAAGAAAGGTCTGATTGCAGAAATAGAGAATTTATATAACAAGGGATATGATTACAAGAAGTATAATTCTTTAAATACAGTTGGGATTAAAGAAGTGTTCCAATATTTGAATAATGAGTTAACTTACAATGAAATGATTGATAAAATCAAGCAAAATTCACGACGTTATGCAAAAAGGCAAATGACATGGTTTCGGAAAGACAAAAGAATTAATTGGATTTTTATTGAAAAATCTACTAAGGAAGACAGTATTCTAAGTAATATAGAAATACAATGGGGAAAATTCGTTAATGAAAAATGAGAAGATTAAAAAGTTATTAGATTTTTTGTATGATAAGTATAATAAAGTACATTCAGATGATGATCCTATTTGGTTGTTGCATAGTTTGAAATCTCAAGAAGATGTTGAGATATTGGGTTTTATTGTATCTTGCTATTGTTATGGTAGAGTAGAACAAATAATTTCACTAATAAATCGATTTAAAAAGTCAATCAGTAGGGATGTATTTAACTTTGTTGTAAATTTTGATAAAAAGAAGGATTTTAAATACTGTTTGGGTTTTAATTATAGATTTAATAGTGAGCATGATTTTATAGAATTAATTTCTGTGTTGCAGAAAGCAATAAAAAGCTTCGGTAATTTGAAAAGCCTATTTTTAAAAGGATACAATTCAAATGAAAAAACTATATTGCAGGCATTAAATAAATTTTCTAAAGTTCTTAATTCATTTTCTAATAGAAATAATTCTTTTCGATATCTTATCCCAATTCCTGAGAATAATTCAACTTGTAAAAGATTAAATTTATTTTTAAGATGGATGGTAAGGGAGGATAATGTTGATTTGGGAATATGGAAGAATGAAATACCAAAATCAAAATTAATTATTCCTGTTGATACTCATGTATATAGACAATCAATAAATTTGAAATTAATAAGTAGAAAATCTTGTGATATTAAATTTGCTTTGGAACTTACGGAAAGATTAAAAGAATTTGATCCTGAAGACCCTGTAAAATATGATTTTTCACTTTGTCATCTTGATATAAAAAGAAAGTAGTGTAAAAATTTTAAAATAAAAAAGGCAGGAAAAATACCTGCCTTTTTTTATTGGTATATTTAGTCTTCCCTTTACTATTAATACATACCACCCATATCACCCATTCCACCAGGTGGCATCATAGATTTTTCTTTTTCAGGTTTTTCGCTTACAGTAGCTTCAGTCATAAGCAGGAGTGAACCAACAGAAGCAGCATTTTCAAGAGCGACTCTTGATACTTTCGTTGGATCTATAACACCAGCTTTTACAAGGTCTTCGTATTTATTTGTTGCTGCATTGTATCCGAAGCTACCTTTACCTTCTTTTACTCTATTAACCACTACAGAACCTTCTTCTCCAGCATTTATAACTATTTGTCTGATTGGTTCTTCAAGCGCTTTTCTAACTATATTAATACCCAATTTAATATCTTCGTTATCAGTTTTAATCTCATCGAGTTTATGCATTACTCTCAAGTATGCAACACCACCCCCTGGAACAATACCTTCTTCAACCGCAGCTCTTGTTGCATGCAAAGCATCTTCGACTCTTGCTTTCTTTTCCTTCATTTCAATTTCTGTTGCTGCTCCAATCTTTAAAACTGCTACACCACCAGAAAGTTTTGCAAGTCTTTCTTGTAGTTTTTCTTTATCGTAATCGGAAGTGGTTTTTTCAATTTGAGCTTTAATTTCATTAATTCTCTTCTTGATATTAACAGTATCACCAGCACCTTCTACAATTGTAGTATTATCTTTATCTACAACAACACGCTTTGCAGAACCAAGGTAAGATAATGTTGCATTTTCTAGTTTATATCCTTGTTCTTCTGAGATAACAGTACCATTTGTCAGTATTGCAATGTCTTCAAGCATAGCTTTTCTTCTATCACCGAAACCAGGAGCTTTTACAGCACAAACTTTAAGAGTACCTCTTAATTTGTTGACAACTAAAGTTGCGAGTGCTTCACCTTCTAAATCTTCTGCTATTATAAGTAAGCTTCTTCCACTTTGTGCAACTTTTTCAAGAATTGGAAGCAAATCCTTCATAACAGATATTTTCTTGTCATGAATTAGGATTAGAGGGTCTTCTAATTCAGCTTCCATTGAATCTGCATTGGTAACAAAATAAGGTGATAAATATCCTCGGTCAAATTGCATACCCTCAACTACTTCTACAGTTGTTTCAGTTCCTTTTGCTTCTTCAACAGTGATGACTCCATCTTTACCAACTTTATCCATTGCTTCAGCAATTAAATCTCCAACCTTAGGATCATTATTAGCAGAAATTGCACCAACTTGAGCAATTTCTTTATTATCTTTAATTGGTTGAGATAATTCTTTCAAACCTTCTACAACTTTTTCAACAGACATATCGATTCCGCGCTTTAAGTCCATTGGATTTGCACCACTTGCAACATATTTCAAACCTTCTCTAAAAATTGCTTGAGCAAGAACAGTTGCTGTAGTTGTCCCATCACCTGCAACATCACTTGTTTTTGAAGCAACTTCTTTTACCATTTGTGCACCCATATTTTCAACAGCGTCTTCGAGTTCAATTTCTTTTGCTACGGTCACACCATCCTTTGTTACGGTTGGAGCACCGAATTTCTTCTCGAGAAGAACATTTCTCCCTTTTGGGCCTAATGTTACTTTTACTGCATTGGCAAGTTTATCAACACCTTTTAATAAAGCTGCCCTTGCTTCTGTATTAAAGTGAATTAATTTTGATGACATAGTCTATACTCCTTTTTTAATTTTTAATTTTAATTATATAATTGCATAAACATCAGATTCTCTCATAATTAAGTACTCTTCTCCATCAATAGTAACTTCGGTTCCAGAATATTTCCCATAGAGTACTTTATCACCTACTTTTAATTCCATTGGAATGAGTTTACCATCTTCGGTAACTCTTCCCTTGCCAACTGCTACTACTTCACCTTGCATTGGCTTTTCTTTTGCTGTATCAGGAATGATAATACCTGATTTAGTTTTTTCCTCTGCCGGTGCCGGCTTAACGAGGATTCTGTCTGCTAATGGTTTTAAGTTCATAACGCACCTCTTTTTTAATTATTTGAAAATATTATACTTATTTTTATTTATTATTAGCACTCTCAAATGAGTAGTGCTAAAATATATTCCTTAATTAAAAAAATCAAGGATAATTTTTTGCACATTTAAATAATTTCTTTATTAAGTACATTCATTGGGATATTAACTTTTTGAATAATGTTTTTTTTAGTTATCGTTACGTGTTTTATTTACATCTATTTTACGAGAGAGAATTTAAATGTATTTTTTATTGTTAATATATTTGGTATGTATATTAATGTTTTTATAGATTACAGCAGCTTTGAATTTTCAAAATGTGTTGAAGTATTTATTGATTTAATGATGATTTTTTAATTTTAATAGATGTCTATTTACATTGAGTTTAAAATTGTGTATTTTATCAATACAGATAATAAAAAGTATTTACAAAATAGGGTGAAATAATTTAAAATGTCAAATGAAAATAATATTATAGAATTCAAAAAAAATTATGAAAGGATTGTTGAAAGTTTTAAATGTTTCTACAATTCAATCATTGACGCAATTTACATTCAGGACTTTGATGGTAAATTTATAGATGTAAATGAAGGTGCAGTTAAAATGTATGGATATGAACGGTCAGAATTTATTGGTAGGACACCAGAATTTTTATCAGCACCTGGTATGAATGATATGGAGGAAACAATGGAGCATTTGAAAAAGGCTGCCAAAGGTGAACTGCAAATATTTGAATGGTGGGGGAGAAGGAAAAACGGTGAAATTTTCCCAAAAGAAGTAATCTTGAATAAGGGGAAATATTTTGATAAGGATGTAGTTATTGCTGTTGCGAGGGATATTACATTTAGAAAAAAAATGGAGAGTAAGTTACAAGAAAGTGAAGAATCATATAGAACATTAGCGGAAAATTTACCTGCTATTGTATATAGAATATATCTTAAGGAAAATAATAGGATACAATTCTTTAATAAATATGTTGAAGAAATGACGGGCTATACATCTGAGTCTTTATGCTCTCACAATAAATTACTCCCACTGTTTTCATTAATGTCAGATGATGAAATAGAAGTTGCATTTAGTCTAATTAATCACTCAATATTACATAAAAACCCTTTTATTATACGATACAAAATAAAAGATAGAAATGATAATATAAAATATTTATCAGAAAGGGGCAGACCGATATATGATAACAATGGTTCACTAATATATATTGATGGAGTAATATTTGATGTAACGGAAAAGGTATTGGATTTACAGAGGATAGAGAAATATTCGAAAGAATTAGAAGAGATAAACAAAAGTAAGGATAAATTCATATCAATTTTAGCACATGACTTAAGGAATTTTACTCATATATTATTAAATTTTTCAAACTCACTCTACAATGATATTGATACACTTACTAAACATCAAATTACAAGTATTGCAAATTGTATAATGTCTGTATCACAGAATCAGAGTGCACTTTTGGAAAACTTACTAGAATGGTCAAAACTAAACTTAGACAAAAGAAAAGTTGAACCAGAGAAAGTAAAATTAAAGGAATTAGTCTCTGATGTAATTAATCTCTATAACTTTAATATTACTACTAAAAAGCTGTCAGTTAAAAATTCTATACCCGACAATGTTTTAGTATTTGCTGATAAGAATACCTTAAAAGTAATAGTGAGAAATCTTTTAAGTAATTCAATAAAGTTTTCTAACCCTGGAGGAAAAATTATTATTGATCATATTTATGAAGGAGATAAGGTTAAAGTATTTTTTATTGATTATGGTGTTGGTATAAAGAAGGAAATTTTTGATAAACTATTTTCTAGAGATGAGTTTGTTTCAACACGTGGAACATTAAATGAATCTGGTACAGGGTTTGGTTTATTAATATCAAAGGAACTTGCAGAATTAAATAATGGTAATATTACTATTGACAGTAAAGAACAAGAAGGTACTAAAGTTACATTAATTTTACCTTTGTCTGATTAATAATCATTCAGATTTATTAAATATGCGTAACTACAAAAATATAAAAATGTTAATTATATAAACATAATCATTTATGTATGAAAAATTCAAAGTTAATAACAATAGGAATTATGATACTATTTTTAGTTTCATTGAATTGCGGAGGGAAAAAAATGTCAGATGAAGATTTTGATAAAATAAATCAAGAAGTAATTCTCGAGTCTATGAAGAAAGGTTTTGAAGAATCATTTAATAATCCCGAAAAATATGATGAGAAATATTATGAGATATTAAAAGAAATTTGCGAGAAGTATGGTTATTCTGTTTCTGATTTCGAAAAAAAAGCAAAAGAGAAAATAAAAGACTTTAAAGCTAAATAGAAACTTTATTTATTATAATTAATATTTACAATAGATATAGTATCCGCTGATTCATTACTCTTTTCAGATTCGTTGTAAATTAAAATTGCTTTTCCTGATTTATTAAGGGTTGTTTCATTAGATAAATTATTGTTCACAAAATTCATTATATCTTTAATTTTGAATAAGTTTGAACATAAAAAGGATTTTACCCCCCACAAAATATTACTAAACTTATGAATAAAAGGATTAGAAGTTAAGACAACTATATTTGCTTTTCCCCTCCTATTGGATAAATACAGGGGAGATTTACCAGTTCGAGATAGTGTAATTATAGTTTCAACTTTAAGTTCATTTGCTAATTCTGAGGCAGTATTACATAAGATTTCTAGTGTAGTATGATGTTTTTTATTATATTGGTGTTTATATTGTAATATTTCCTCTGTTTTCTGTATAATTTTTGACATTGTTCTAACAGCATTAACAGGGTCAAAGCCGATTGATGTTTCAGCTGATAACATTACGCAATCAGTTCCGTCTAATATAGCATTAGCGACATCTGTAGCTTCTGCTCGTGTAGGGATTCTGTTCTTAACCATACTTTCTAACATTTGGGTTGCTGTTATTACAGGTTTTAAATTTTCATTGCATTTTTTTATTATCAACTTTTGTAAAATGGGTACTTCTTCAGGGGACATTTCTACACCTAAATCACCTCTTGCAATCATTATAACATCAGATTTTTTTATTATCTCTTCAATATCTTTTATTGCTTCAGGTCTTTCTATCTTTGCAATTATTGGGATTTCAAATTTTTTCTTCTTTAATATTTTTTTTAACGAAACTATATCGGTTGCTTTTCTTACAAAACTTAATGCTATCATATCTACACCTAATTTTATACCTGAATCAATATCTTTTAAATCTTTTTCTGTTAAAGATGGTATAGACAATTTAGTATCTGGTAAGTTAATTCCTTTGTTTTCTTTTAGTAATCCACCTTTTATTACTTTGCATATGAGATTATATTTTTCTTTTTTTCTAACTTTATCTATTACAGTAAGCATAATTAAACCATCATCTATTAAAATTCTTTGCTTTATCTTAACATCTTTGCAAAAGTTTTCATAGGTTGTTGATATTTTTTTATTATCACCTAAAATATTTTTAGAACTTATAATGATTGTTTCATTTTCTTTCAGATCGATTTGTTTATCTTTTAATTTGCCAACTCTTATCCTTGGTCCCTGTAAATCTTGAATGATTGAAACATATATACCCAATTCCTTTTCACTTTCTCTTATGTTTTTTACATATTCACGATGCGTTTCAAAATCACCATGTGAAAAATTTAACCTGAAAGCATCTACTCCTTCTTTAATTAAAGCTTTTATTTTTTCTTTACTACCTGATGCAGGACCTACTGTGCAAATGATTTTTGTTTTGTTAAACATTTTTTGACTTTAAAGAATATTAATTAATTATAATTTTTTAACTTAAATTACTAAAAAATGAGAAGTATAAAAAGTAAAATAGCACTTATAACAGGTGCATCAAGTGGTTTTGGTGAAGCAACAGCATTTAGATTAGCAGCAAAAGGCTGTAATCTTATCCTGATTGCAAGGAGATATGAAAGGCTAAAAAAGATTTCAAATGAGATTATAGAAAAATTTAATGTTGAGGTTTATCCTATAAAACTTGATGTGAGAGACCAAAGGAAAGTTTTTAATGTTATTAGTAAATTGCCCGATAAATGGAAGAAAATTGATTTTCTTATAAATAATGCAGGATTATCGCGTGGTTTAAATAAAATTCAAGATGGGCTTTTGTCAGATTGGGAGGAGATGATTGATACAAACATTAAAGGTTTGCTATATGTAACAAAAGCTGTAATTCCATTAATGTTAAAAAATGGTTCAGGACATATTGTCAATATTGGTTCAATAGCAGGTAGAGAGGTATATCCTGCGGGGAATGTATACTGTGCATCGAAACATGCAGTTGATGCATTGACAAAAGGATTTAGGATAGATTTACTTGGGACAAATATAAAAGTATCAACAGTTGATCCTGGATTAGCAGAAACGGAATTCAGTATAGTAAGATTTCATGGAGATAAGAAACGGGCGAAAGCAGTATACGAAGGGTTAGTACCATTATATGCTGATGATGTTGCTGATGCAATTGAGTATGTTTTAACAAGAGATGATAATGTCGTGATTGCGGAAATATTAATATTCCCAAAAGCACAGGCTTCCAGTATGCATATACATAGGGAAACAAATAAACAAACTTGACTTGAAAAAAATTTGCTATAAAATTATATTTGAATAAAAGATGCGGGAATAGCTCAGTTGGTAGAGCGCAACCTTGCCAAGGTTGATGTCGCGGGTTCGAGCCCCGTTTCCCGCTCAAATTTTTTATATTGGTAGTTCTCTAAATATATTATTTTAAAGGCGTCGTACCCAAGTGGCTAAGGGAGCAGTCTGCAAAACTGTTATTCATCGGTTCGAATCCGATCGACGCCTCACCTTTTTAATTATTTTTTATACGGTTTATTAATTTTTTCCCCTCTAAATTGTTGATTATTTCTTTTGCGAGTGAATTTGCAAGGTCATTTATATCATAAGCGTTTGTAGTTTTTGCTGTTGCGAGCCAAATTATTTTTTGATTACTTGCACTAAATAAAGATACCTCTACAACTACAGTTCTATGTATTTCATAATATCCTTGTCTTAAAGTTGATTTAAGGGTTTTCTTGTAGTATTTATAAAATGTTCGACCCTTTGCATCAACTTTTTCTATTTCTGTACCGAGATATTTTACGATTAAAATAAAATTTAAATTGTTTTCTGAAATTATAGAATCGAAATCTTCTTGCGAATAAGATTTATTTGTAGATAAAATTTTTGAAGATTCGATTGAATGTATACCTCTTTTGCTTAATATCTTTACAATTTCGTTTTCATATGCATTTTTGTATTCCAAGTCTTTAACAACCGCTAAAACTAAAATGTTATCAATATAACCACCATTATAAGTACTATCAAACCAAGAAAATAATTTAGTAGGTGTTTCACAGGAGTTATTTATAAAAATGAAAATACTTAATCCTATGATTATAAATATTCTTGAAAACTTCTTAATATTCATTTAAAAATGTTGAGCTTAAACATAATTATTCTCTTTTGAAATAAAAATTCATTTTTAAATTTTTCTGCATTTTTCAAATCCTTGATACTTAAAAAGGTATTTGATAATTTGAAAATATTATTAATATGTGTTTTTTAGAATTATTGAATGAAAAAATAATAGTTTTTGATGGTGCCACAGGTACAAATCTTCAAAATTATGGATTAACATTGGATGATTTCGGGGGAAAAGATTTTGAAGGTTGTAATGAATACTTATGTATTTCAAAACCCGAAGTTGTAAAAAAATTACATTATTCTTTCCTTGAAGCAGGGGCAGATGTTATTGAAACAAATTCTTTCGGATCTTCTTTTATTAGTTTAGCTGAATATAATATTCCAGAATTGGATTATGAACTTTCATACCTTGCAGCAAAACTAGCAAAGGAATGTGCAAATGAATATAGTAATAAGGTGAAACCTCGTTTTGTTGCTGGTTCTGTCGGACCAACTTCAAAATTACCATCTTTAGGGCATATTTCATTTGACAATATGCAATTAGCTTTTTACAGACAAATTAACGGATTGATTGATGGTGGTGTAGATATAATTTGTATAGAGACCTGTCAAGATGTGTTGCAAATCAAAAGTGCATTATCTGCAATTCAAAAAATTTTTAGAGAAAAAAAAATAAAATTACCTGTTATTGTTTCAGTTACTATTGAACCTACAGGTGCTATGCTACTTGGGACTGATATATCAGCTGTATATACATCTATTGAACCATATGATATCATTGATATTTTTGGTTTAAATTGTGCTACAGGTCCTGAGGAAATGGAGGAAAGTTTACGATATATATGCGATACTTCTGAAAGATATGTATTTTGTATGCCAAATGCTGGTATTCCAGAGAATATTAATGGTAAGATGTATTATAAGTTGACAGAGGACGAATTAAGTAGTTGGATGTCATATTTTATCTCTGAACTTGGTGTAAATATAATTGGTGGTTGTTGTGGAACTAAACCTTCACATATTAGATTGCTTTCTCAAGTAGCTGAGAACCTTTCTCCAAAAACGCGAGAGACTAAATACACTCCTTCTGTTTCATCATTATTTACAGTTGTACCATTGAAAATAGATATTCCACCTATATTGGTTGGTGAAAGGTGTAATGCTAATGGGTCAAAACAGTTCAGAGAATTACTTTTAAAGGATGATTATGACTCAATAATTGATTTAGCAAAGAGACAAATGAATGAGGGAGCACATATACTGGATTTATCTGTTATATATACAGGTAGAGATGAAGTTAAAGATATGTATGAAATTGTAAGGAGATTTAATAGATATGTTGGTGCGCCTCTTATGATAGATTCAACTAATCCCTTAGCTATAGAAACTGCATTGAAAAATTATGGGGGAAGAGCAATCATTAATTCTGTGAATTTTGAAGATGGAATAGAAAAGGCTGAGAAAATTCTTTCACTTGCAAAACAATTTGGTGCCGCTGTTATTGTATTACCTATTGATCAAGAAGGACAAGCATACACTGTAGAAAAGAAAATTTCAATTGCAAAACAAATAAGAGATTTTGCAGTAAATATAATTAAATTGCGAGATGAGGATTTAATTTATGATATGTTAACTTTTCCACTTGGTACTGGTGCTGAAGAATTACGGAAAAGTGCTTTAAATACATTGGAAGCGATTAGGGGGATAAAAAAGATATTACCTAACGCTAAAACAATTCTTGGTATTAGTAATTGTTCTTATGGTTTAAATGAGAATGCAAGGATTGTATTAAATTCTGTATTTATGCATTATGCGGTAGAAGCAGGACTTGATATTGCCATTGTAAATGCGGGCAAAATTTTACCAATTTATAAAATTGATGATAAATTGAAGAATATATGCAGAGAATTAATCTTTGATTTAAGGAGATTTTCAGAGGAGAAAATATAACTGCAATTGGGGATATTCATAAATTCTTAATCGATTTTTCTGAAAGCTTAAAAGTTCAACTCATACAGGAACTGTATATATTCATTAACTGTTTTTAATGTAATATAAATAAGAAATTTTATGAAAGTAATTTTATATAATATAGTAATTAATATATTGCTAATAACAAATGTTATTTTATCACAGAATACGGGAATTTTTGCAGGACGAACTATTGATAAATTTTCAAAACAACCAATTCCTGATGCTGTTGTGGAAATAATAAATCTAGGTATAAAAACAGGTACAGATGAAAATGGGTATTTCGTTTTTGAAAATGTTGAAACCGGAATATATAGGATTAGTTTTTCTGCATTTGGTTATACTTCTTTAATCGTTAATGATGTAGTTATTAATTCAGGGAGACCAATGGAATATGTAGCAGAACTACAGATAATACAAACTGAAGAAATTACGGTTATAGCAGAAAGTTTTGTTAGGCCATCTGATATTAATACATCATATAAGAAATTTGACAATGAAGAAATAAGAAGATTTCCAGGTGGGTTTGAAGATGTTGGTAGGGTTGTTCAATCACTTCCAGGAGTTTCATTTGTTAATGATGGTAGAAATGATTTGATTGTTAGAGGTGGGTCTCCATCAGAGAATTTGTTCCTGATTGATAATGCACCTGCACAAAATATTAATCATTTTGCTACTCAAGGCGCTACTGGTGGGCCTGTGAGTATAATAAATTTAGATTTTGTAAAAGAAGTGAATTTTATCACAGGTGGTTTTTCTGCCAGATATGGTGATAGATTGTCTTCGGTGCTTGAATTAAAATTAAGGGAAGGTAACAGAACAAAATTATCAGGAAATATTAATATTAGTGCAACAGGTTTCGGAGCTGTGTTGGAGGGTCCTATTGGTTCAAATAAGAAAGGTTCGTTTTTATTTTCTGCAAGAAGAAGTTATCTTGATTTAATCTTCAATGCTGCAGGTTTTGGATTTGTTCCGGAATACAACTCTTTTCAATTTAAAGGGGTCTATGATTTTAGTCAGAATGTCTCTCTTACTGTTAACAGTTTTGGGAATATAGATAAAGTTAGATTTAATAATGATACTGAAGAAAATAGACAAAATAATGAACGTATTCTCAAAAATAATCAATGGGGATATTTCAATTCATTTGAGTTAAGAACGATTTTATCATCTAACTTCTATACCTTATTTACGCTATCAAGGAATTACAGGAATTTTGATTTTTCTGGGAGAGATCAAAATTTTCAAGAAGTTTTCAAAAATAAATCAAAGGAAAGTGAAACAGAATTAAAATCTGAATTTTTTTATTTACTTTCCAAAAACGCGCAATTTTCTTTTGGTGCGGGAGCTAAGTTTATAAATTTTAGTAATGAGGTTTTTTCGCTTCCTGATACATTGCTATTCGTTGATCCAAATCCCATAATAATTCCAGCTATTAATTTTTCACAAACTAATACTACTTTTAAGTCATTTGTTTTTTTTAATATTACAAATAATCTTTTCGAAAAATTAACTTTAAATACAGGTTTAAGGTTGGATTATTTTGATTTTATTAGTGATAAATTCTATATATCACCACGTATTTCTGCATCATACTTATTATTTAAAGATTTTTATTTGAATGGGAGTTATGGAATATTTTATCAATCTCCTTCTTATATTTGGTTGGTTTCTAATCCACAAAATAGAAATTTAAAAAACATTAAAGCGGAGCATTACATAGCGGGTGTTGAATATTTCCCACAAGATGATATTAAAATATCTTTAGAAGTATACTATAAAAATTACACAAATTATCCTGCAAGTAGCATTAGGCCTTATTTCGTATTAATTAATACGGGTGGTGATTTTGAAAGTAGAAATAATTTCGGCCTTGAACCACTTATTTCAGCAGGTAGTGGATATTCAAGAGGTATAGAACTTTTTATACAAAAATCTCTTTCTGAAAAATTTTATGGAAATGTTAGCATTTCTTTATTTGAAGTTAAATATAAATCGATTGATGGTATTGAGAGAAATGGTGATTATGATAACAGATACTTGATAATTTTGAATGGTGGATATTTATTAGGAAAAGGATGGGAGGTATCATCAAAATTTAGATTAATAGGTGGTAGGCCATATACACCGATAAATCCAATTAATGGTACTCGTGATGTTGCGCTTTATAATTCAAAAAGGCTTCCTGTATATTATTCCCTTGATTTAAGAGTAGATAAACGATGGAATTTTAAAAACTGGTCTTTAATAACTTATATAGATATTCAAAACATCACAGGTAGAAAAAATATTACGAGATATGAGTGGGATAAGTATAAAAATCAAATAAAGGAAGGAAGAAGCATTGGTATATTACCTTCAGTAGGTATAAATGCTATGTTTTAAATATTTATACATTTAAGATTAACTGCTCTAAAAATTAAATCAATTTTCCTTAATTAATTCTTTATATTTTTCAGCGATCCATTCTTTTTCTAAAAAGTAGTGACTACTATTAATGCAGTTTTTTACAAAGTCAAGTGATTTTGTCTTAGCTTTTTTAAAAGAAGAAAGTTTACTTACACAGATTAGAAATGTATTGATGTTATTAATAATATGGTTCGATGAGAATTTTCTATTTATATAATGTTTTATTGCATCAGATAATGGATACAGAAAATTAAATTCTCCTTTTTCAAAGTATGTTTTTATTAATAATGTTTTCTGATATAAATATAGAAATGGATCATTTGTTTTAATTTTTAAAAGTATTTCTTTTACCTTATTGTAATTTTTTTTATGAAATTCTACTTTTGCTATACTAATTAGATAAACTTGTTCAGTAAAATCTTCATGAATTTTTTCTTTATTTTCATTTATGAATGTTAAAGTGTCATTTATACCTTTTTTATCAAGAATCATTCCTACAAAAATAGGGAAATATTTTGGTCTTATATGAATCAAATTTTTTAAAACTCCCCTCGTTTCTAAATCTAAGAATGTTTTGTAGAAATGGTTGTATAAATGGATATTACCTGATTCGATAAACTTTATTAGAAACTCAAATAACGAATCATAACAAAATTGTAATGATTCCTCTGCTAAGTATTTATCATTATTTTTTAGATATTCTAATAAGTCATTTATTTTTTGATAGTTTAAAAAATCATTTAATATTTCATAAAGAAGATATAGAGCATAAATATTTGGATAATTCTCTTTTATATAACTATCGTGTTTTTTAATATATTTTATTACATCTTCAATTTTAATTAATTCTTCATCTTCATTATTACTTAAATCCTTACAATAAATTCTGTTGAAATATTCAAATAATTTACTGTAAATAGTTACGATTTCAGAAATTTTATTTTCTTCTTTTGCAATTTTATAAAGATTTGGATAATCATCACAACCACTATATAACAAATATTTTTCAAAGTTTATGTTTAGCAATGTTAATCTATTTTTAGGGTTACTTAGAGGTGTCTTACTTTTAATCTCTTTCATCTCATTTATTAGCTTTGAAAAATATTTCTTGATATTTCTCTTTCTGAATTCACGAGAGAGTATCAAAATTTTTGTTACTTCATCTTCTTTAATATTATTAAAGATAAAAAATTTTTCAATAATTTTATTAAAATCAGAGAGTATTTTTCGTGAAAATTTTGTATCATTTTTAAATTCCTTAAGGCAATTGTTCTTTTTGGAATAAATCATCTTCCAATATTTCAATACATCTTTCTCTTTGCATTTTGCATAATAGTTAATAAATTTGTCAAAGTTTTTTAATTCCCTCTTTGTTAATGATGAGATTAGTATTTGTGTCTTTGACTTTTGCATCTTATTACAAATATAGAAAAAAATCTTAAATCATTTTAAATATTATTTTGTAATTTAATTGATTATTTGAAGTCAAATTCAATCTTTTTAGTAATTTAAGTAACATAAAAATTCTCTATCTTTAACCTAACTTTCGTATTCCTAAGGAAACTTAATTTTTTTTTCAATTACAAAAAAGGGAAAAAATCGTAAAGACTTAATACCAAATCATTTTGTAAGTTTTACAAAATATTTATATTGAGAAAAATTATAATAATGATTGGTTTAATTATTAAAATAAATAAAAATTATTTTAATTATCTAATTTCTTTCCCTTTAATTAACAGAAGTTTTAAACTAAAAAATTCACTGCCATGAAAAAGTCAATAATTTACTTTTTATCTGCTTTTATATTTATATTATTTTCGACGGATGCCATTTCGCAGGTATCAGGGACAAAGACTATTCCAAGTACAAATTACCCAACAATAGCAAGTGCTTTTGACTCCTTAAATGCTTTTGGAGTTGGGTCAGGAGGAGTTACTTTTAATGTACTGGCTGGACATACAGAAACAGCAGCAAATTTGGTTCTTTCTGCATCGGGTACTTCATCTAATCAAATTGTTTTCATTAAATCTGGTGCAGGTACAAATCCAACCATTACAGCTGGTACTGGTGTTGGTTCATTGGATGGTATTATAAAATTAAATGGTGCTGATTATGTTACATTTAATGGACTAACTCTACAAGAAAGCACATTGAATACTACTACAACTACTCAGATGGAATGGGGATTTGCATTATTGAAAGTAGATGGAACTAATGGTTGTCAGAATAATACAATAATCAATTGTGCCATTACATTAAATAAAGCAAATACCAGTACAGTTGGAATTTATGCTGCAAATCATACACTAACTTCAACAACATCACTAACAGTAACATCAGTAAGTGGAGCGAACAATAATAACAAATTCTACAGCAACATAATTTCTAATGTAAACACAGGTGTTTCAATCACAGGCTTTTCTGATGTTTCCCCCTATGCTTTCTATGATCAAAACAATGAAGTAGGAACATTTGGTACAGGTAGAAGTAGAATCTTCAATTTTGCAAGTACTACGACCGCATACGGTGTGTTTGCAACAAATCAAAATGGTGTGAAAGTTTTTAATACAAGTATTGATAATCAGGGAGGAGCTGCTTCTACATCAACTTTATATGGAATTTATTTAGGGACAGGTGTTAATTCAAATGTTGATGTTTATAATGACACAATTACACTTGTTGGAGGTGGTACTACTGGTTCACATTATATGATATATAATTTGATGGGATCATCTGGTACCAATAACACTGTTAATATCAATAACAATGTAATTAGAGATTGTGCATATCCATCAGCTACATCTGCGATTGTTTATTACATTTATAGCAGTGCTTCTATATATAATCTAAATATTAATGGTAATAAAATCTTAAATAATACATATGGTTCTTCAACAGCAACTGCAACAGGTACTCACTATTTTATTTATGCTGCTGGTGGTGCCACTTCTAATAATATCTGGAATGTGAATAACAATGAAATTTCTGACTATACAAGGATTCAATCCACTATGAGTACTGGTTTACCATATATCATTTGGGTAGCAACTTCTGCTCCTACAGTGAATATGAATAATAACATTATCAGGAATTTTAACTCTCCAGGTTCTTCAGTAGGATATGGCCTTTATGCTTCTAGTTCAAATATGAATGTTTTTAATTGTAACAACAATATAATTAAAAATGTAACACGACCAAATGCAAGCACAGGTTCATTTTATGCAATTTATCATTCCGCGGGATTAGCTGGTGGGACGGCTACGATTGCTAACAATAGTATTAGTGATATTAATATTGCTGGTTCAGGCTCTATTTGGGCTATTTACTCTTCTGCTTCTATGAATAAAAATATATACGGTGATACGATATATAATTTAAATTCCGGAGGTGGTACAGTTTATGGTATATATACTTTAACAGGATTAATTTCTAATGTATATAATAATAGAGTTACAGCATTGTATACAACAAGTAGTACTGTTTATGGTGCATTTATTACCAGTGGAACGACTAATAATTGGTATAATAATATGATTTCAGATTTAAGAGCGACTACAGCAACGGGTACTTTAGCTGTATGTGGATTTTACATTACTGGTGGGACGACGAATAATTTATTTAATAATACTGTCTACTTAAATGCTATAAGTTCTTCTACAAGTTCATTCGGAACGGCTGGTATTTATACAAGTACTACTCCTAATCTTGATATGAGAAATAATATTATTGTTAATGTTTCCACCCCAGGTCCAACATCTGGTTTTACAACAGCATATTACAGAAGTTCAACTACATTATCAACATATTTAAATACATCAAACAATAATCTATTCTTTGCAGGGACACCAGGAACAAATAGATTGATTTTCTACGATGGTACAAATTCCATTCAAACACTGTCTGCTTATAAAGCTTTCGTAGAACCAAGAGATAATAATTCAGTTACTGAAAATCCACCATTTGTTAATGTTTCTACTTATCCTTTCGATGTTCATCTCAGCACTACTGTCGCAACACAGTGTGAAAGTGGTGGTATAACGGTTTCTTCACCTATCTCAATAACTACTGACATTGATAATCAACCAAGATATCCAAATCCTGGATATCCAGTCCATCCATCATATCCAGCTTCAGCACCAGATATTGGAGCAGATGAATTTGGTGGAATACCACTTGATTTATTACCGCCATCAATAGTTTATACGCCATTATTGAATACGGGTAGTACTTCAGCAAGAACGCTAATTGCAACAATTAGTGACCCGAGTGGTGTACCCACAACTGCTCCTGGTTGGCCACATTTGTATTGGAGAAAAGGTTCTAATCCTTATGTAGGAGTTGCACCGACTAGTGTATCATATCCAAATTATACATTTCAGTTTGGTGCAGGAGTTACTGTAGGTGATACAATATCATATTACATAGTTGCAAGAGATATGAAATCACCTACTCCAAATATAGGAGCATTTCCATCTGCTGGTGCTGGTGGCTTCACATATGATCCCCCAGCTGCATCAATACCACCAACAAATCCAAGTAGATATATAATTACACAGTCTGCATTAGCAGGGGATTATACTGTCGGATTGAATATGTTCAATTCTATAACAGGTAGAAATATAAGATTCGAAAAAGTAGTTAAAAAAGTTTTGAAAGAAGTTCCAATAGATGAACCTCAAACGGAAAACATACAACAAAAAGATAGAAATACAAAAACAATTGATTCATCAAGGGTTAAGCATCAGATATCTGGAAAAACTCAACTTGTAGAAGTAGAGGAAATTTCCTATATACCAATGGAAAATGGAAAAGTTTATACTGGTGATTTGTATGTAAAAAAGAGCGAGCATCCAGAGTACAACTATCCCGCTGGTGTGATGGGAGTTTATGCAACTATTACAGCAGCAGTTGCTGATTTAAATTTAAGAGGTGTTAGTGCATATACAAGATTTCTCCTTGTTGATAGTGCTTATACAACAGAAACTTTACCAATAATAGTAAATGTCACAAATGAAAATTTACCATCAGCATCAAAACCTGTTACTATTAAACCAGCTGCTGGTTTATCTCCTACAATAGCAGGTTCTGCACCATCTTTACCTGTATTTTCAATCAGGAATAGCTATGTATCAATTGACGGTTCTAATACTGTTGGTGGTACTACTAGAAATCTTACAATAACAAATACTAGTGCTACTTCACCTCAAGTAATAGTCATAGGTTCTTTGGGAACAACTCCTATTGTTGGAGATACAGTTAAAAATTGTATAATTATAAATGGAGCAAATACAAGTTCTGCGTTAATCGTTTCGGATGCTTTAACTCCAGGTAATCCAGGATTTTTCAATAATATAATCATACAGAATAACAGTTTCCGTTTATCATATATTGCTTGTTATACAAATGCATTTGTTCAAACTGGGAATGGAAGTGGCTTAAGAATAATTGGAAATGATTTTAATAATTTAGCAAGTCAGGTTAGATTAGTTGCTGTTTATGTTCAGGGTGCCGATGGTGCTGTAGTTACGGGAAATAATATTGGTAATATGATTAATACAGCAGATGCTTCTAATTTAACAGGAATTTGGTTCGCAACAGGTGCTGTTAATTGTGAAGCATCTTTAAATACAATTTTCAATATTAATGGTACTTCTGCTGGACCAAGAGGTATTGCTGTCTCTTCTGGTGTTACGAATTCTAATATTAATTTGAATGGAAACATAATTGATAGTATGTATACAGCAGCGACACCAACTACTTATGGTATATATATATTTGGCGCCACTGGTGGAGTTATGGTTCAAAAGAATAAGATAAGCAATATAAAGAATATGAATAGTGGTGGATACAATGCTCATGGTATAGATCTTTCATCAACATTACTTGCTGCTAACATTAATGTACAGAATAATTTCATCTGGGATGTAGCGGCTTACGGCTATTCCTCAATAACAACATGGAACGGATATGGAATTAATATCACACAAGGTGGTGGTTATAATATTTATTTCAATTCTATTAATTTAGCAACAAATCAAATTTCTTCATCAGGTTCTCCTGCCTGCTTAATTATTAGTTCATCGGTAACAACACCAAATTGCTTGAATATAAGGGATAATATTTTTTCAATACCTGCAACAGTCGGTGTAAATCGTTATGCAGTATTATGTAATGCTACTAATACTGTATTTCAAGACATAGATTATAATTGTTATTTTACATCAGGACCGAATCTTGGATACATCGGAGGAGTAGATAGAGCAAATCTTTCAGCATGGAGAACGGGAACAGGAAGAGATTCAAATAGTGTAAGTGGAAATCCACAATTTGTGAGTAATGTTGATTTACATATTAATCCAAGTGTCCCATCTCCAGTACACAACGCAGGTAAATATATTTCAACTGTCCCCGATGATATTGATAACAATCCAAGGAGTACATCTACTCCAGATATAGGTGCTGATGAATACACTTATGTACCACCACCATTAACAGGAATAAAAAATATCCCTGGAGATTATCCATCAATCAATGCTGCAATAAATGAATTGAACACTGCAGGGGTTGGTTCAGGTGGTGTTACATTCAGAGTAAGTGCAGGATATACAGAAACCATTCCACCCTGTGGATATCAAATTAACATAACAAACAATCCACCTACTGCAAGTAATCCAGTAGTGTTTCAAAAGTTTGGAACTGGTGCGAATCCTACTATATCATCTAGCCCAAGTGGATCAGCAACAGTAGGAACAACTACACTTGGAGGAAATGGCTGTGCATTCTTTGAATTAGTAGGAACAGATTTCATTACTTTTGATGGATTTACTTTGCAGGAGCTTTATACTGGTGCTGACCAAAACTTAAAAATGCAATATGGATTCTTACTTGTGAGGGCATCTTCAACAAATGGATGCAAAAATGTTTCCATATTGAACTGTAATATCTTTATGCAACAATCAAATGTTTCATCTTGTGGTATTGCTACTTTAAATGTCGATGCTGCTCACAATACAACGAATCCAACCACAATTGATGGAAGACATGAGAATATTTCTATACAAGGTTGTACTATTAATAATAGTTTCAATGGAATGTACTTTGTAGGATTCAATGCTAGTGCACCGTATGATTTGTATGACCATTTCTATAATATTGGTACTACAACTGGGAATAATCTAATTAATATAGGTTCAGGTTTTGCAAGTGTCACTAATACTAATACGCACTATGGAATATATGCTTTATATTTGGATAGCATCAGAGTAATGAATAACACAGTTAGAATCAATACATGGACAAATAATGCTACGAATTATGGTATTTTCTTATCTACTGGAATAAATTCTTCTGCTGATATTATAGGAAATGTGGTTAGTGATACTGCTGGTGGTACGACAACTCAGTTATCAGGAATTACTTGTGGAATGGGAGCTACAGGTACGAATAATGTTGTAAATATCCAGAATAATCAGATAAGAAATTGTAATTATTATAATGCTACATCTGGTACAAGTTATTACCTATATGTTACTTCTAATCCATTTACCCTGAATGTAAGTAATAATATAATAAGGGATAATATAGTAGGAGGAGGAGCATCAGCAACAGCTACTGGTGCACAATACGGGATATGGACATCTTCAACAAACTCAACAACAGGTTCTGTATATAATATTTCATCAAATACAGTTAAGAGGTTAATTAGAACTCAATCAGCTGCTGGTGCAGGAACTACCTACGGTATATATACTTCTGGTGCTGGTCAATTAACTAATATTAATGGTAATACAGTTGATAGTATTGCAAATGCTTCAACTACTGGTACCTTAGCAGGTATTTATTATATCCCTGCTGTAGCAGAAGTAAATGTATATAATAATACTGTAAGTAATTTAGCAAAATTAACTGGCGCTACTACTGGAGCAATTTATGGGATTTATCAATCCAATAGTAGTGCAATAAGTAGAAATTATAATAATAATATTTTCAATATTGCACATAATGGAACCACAGGAGTTATCTACGGATATTATAATTTCGGAGTTGGAACAGTAGCAGAAAATGTGTACAACAACACTATTTACAATTTAAATAGTATCACATCAGGTGTAGTAGTTGGAATATTTGCTTGCTCAGGTGGTTCTCCCGATAAAGAAATCTATGGAAATACTGTTTATAATCTTGTTAATACTGGTACAGGACAAACAGGAGCACTACAAGTCAACTATGCGGATACAGCTAAAATATATAAAAATAGATTCTATAATATTAGATCTAATAATACAGCAAGTTCTCCTGCTGTATATGGTATGTATTTGAATAATTCTAATGCAACTGTTGTATTCTTCGTTTACAATAATATGATTCATGAATTATATTCACCAGTAAGTGCTACTGGACTTGGTGTTTTGGGTATTTGGGTAAATGGCGGATTAGCATCTCACTTGACATATAACTCTTTATATATAGATAGTACTTCTACGGGAACTAACTTCGCAGCATATGCTCTTTATTTTGCTGGAACAACTGTTGCAAGAGTTAGAAACAATATTGTTATAAATAAGGCTCTCCCAACAGGTACAGGTACGAATCTGTTAGTATATAAAGCATCAACTGCTGTGTATGATTCGATTTTATCTAACAATAATTGCTGGTATATAACTCCAGGAGGAAATAATTACTATTATTATGATGGTACAACTTTATATCCGACACTTTCAACATTCAAAACAAGAGTTGCACCTGCGGAGTCGAATTCATTCTCAGAACAACCACCATTTGTGAATGTTGCAACTTCACCTTATGATTTACATATGAAAACTACAGTTCCCACACTATGCGAAAGTGGTGCTCAAAGAATTCTATCTCCTTTCCCAATTCCGGATGATTATGATGGTCACGTAAGATGGGGTGAGTCTGGATATACAGGTAGTGGTACAGCACCTGATGTTGGAGCAGATGAATTTAATGGTATTCCTTCTGTGTTAACCTTGAATTTAAAAGTTTATCTGGAAGGATTCTGGAATGGTACTACCCATGTTGTTGATACAGTTAGGGTATACATTGCAAATAGCACTGCTCCATATGCTTTAGTAGATTCGCAAAAAGTAGTTCTTTCCACTACAGGAAATGCAAATATGAATTTTGCAAAATCATCAGGTAGTTATTATATTGTAATTAAACATAGGAATCACTTAGAAACCTGGAGTAGATTACCACAAAATTTCGTTGTAGGGACACCATTAAGTTATGATTTCACAACAGATTCTGCAAAAGCTTTTGGATTCAATATGAGAAAGTTTGGTAGTGTTTGGGTAATTTACGCGGGTGATCTTAACCAAGATGGTGCTGTTGATGCTCTGGATGTGGCGCTATTCATACCACAGTTCGGAAACTTTGGTTACCTGAGTGGTGACTTGAATGGTGATGGTGCTGTTGATGCTCTTGATGTTGCAATATTAGTAGGAGACTTTGGAATTACAAAATCTGTACCTTCTGTTATGGATGAACAAATTGATGATAATGATAAAGACATTATTAAGCGAAGAATTATTGATGATATAATAAGACAATTTAATACACCACCAAAAGAAATAAATAATAATCAAGAATAATTATATTAATGAAAAATTTTTTAAAAAATTTAAATTAGGAAAAATGAAAAAGTTACTAATAATATTGTTCTTAATTTTCATCTGTGCTCAGATTGGATACAGTCAGAAGGTTACATTTTCCTTAAGTAATCCACGACTACAGGGAGGTTATTTTATGTATGATCTTATGGCAACAATCCCAGCGGGTCAGAACTGGGCAGTTGGGTCATGCAACATAAGAGTAAACTTCACCTGTACACCTACGGGGTCATTAACAGTAAAGACAGATAACCCTGTAGTGAATGCAAATCCCAATATTAGTGGAGCCAATGGGTATCAGAAC
>JAOADD010000018.1 GCA_026417495.1 Ignavibacteria bacterium | reverse complement strand
AGTATTAAAACATTTTCTAATAATAAATACTTACTTCAAATAGATACAAATTTCTCATTTAACTCTCCATTGCTTACAAATTATATAACGACATCTTCCCAAGGAACTACTACTAAATTCAAAGTAGCAATACCTTTACTTGATTCAAATGTTGTATATTATTGGAGGCTTAACGCGATTATTAATAATGTTGATACTTTACAATGGTCGACACCGCGAAAATTTTTTGCAAGGATAAATAAATATTCAGACTCAGAAAATATAGACTCTATCGTTACTATTAGCAGGTTCAAAGCTACTCATTTTCAAAACGATGAGTTATTTAATTTAATGTTTTCCACTAACGGAATAGAACTAAATAAATACGAAGGAAATGTTGTTGCTAACTCTTATGGTGGAGGACCTTGGGATCCATCTTATATGTTAATTAATAATTCATATATCTATTTAGTCGGAGATCCTCATGTTAGTGGCTTGATTATGTGTAAAGTTAGAAAAACTGATGGTGCTATTTTAGAATATAATCATACATTTTATTCTTCTACATCTTCCAATGATTCAGTAATGAATTTTCTTAATTCTTTTGATACCAATCATATACTGGTTGCCTTAAAAGCTATGCCTATTTTTGCGACTAATGAGTTAAATTCGACCGTGAGAAATAAATTTAAACAATTTGGTAGTACATATATAGATTCGGTAAATGTCAAAGCATGGACAAGGTGGAGTTTTATTAGTTATCAAGGTTTACCTAACCCAATTATTTCTGAAAAATTCAGCTCAGCTGGTTGGTTTGCAGCAAAATCTGTTATGAAACCAGATTTTGTTTACATCAATGGTAACCTATCTTTCATTTTCGGGCCAGCTGCAAATTGGAGAAGCTTTAATTGGTCACAAGTGTTATACCCTAAAAATAGTATTAAGTTCGATGTTTATGGAATTACAAAAACTAATCAACAAGTCCTTCTATATCAAAATTTAACAAGTAATAATTTTGTTTCAATTGATACTATTAACGCTTATATCTATCCTCAATTGAAACTGATTTCCAAGTTGTCTATTGATACAACTGGCTCATTTGGTGATAGAGGTATTTATCAAGGTATTCTCTCCCCCGTGTTCAAATCAATATCTTTAAATTATGTACCACCAACAGAACTTTCAATTGATTATACTTCACTAGTTAGGTCGGATTCCATTATTAATGAGAATGATAGTATAGGTATCAGTGTCAAATATTTTAATGTTGGTTATAAAAATTGTTATGGTTCTGTCAGGCAAATTTATTTTTATAGAGGTAATGAGAAAATATTTCTTGCTGTGGATACGAGTTATAAAACTATTAATATAGACAGTTCTGATAGTTATAAGAAATATGTTAAATTCTCAGGGCTTCTTCCCCCATTCAGAAAGGGTAATGAAAAAATTGTACTTTATTTTGAAGTATCTCCTCTTGGGAATCAAAATGAAATTTACACATACAATAATATTGTCAATACGGATGTACTGATCAGGAGTAATATAACATCAGGAGTGATGGAGCTTTATGCAGATGGTATAAAGTTGCAGGGGGGTGAATATGTAAGGAAAAATTCTGAGTTTACTGTTAAGTATATTAAGAAAGACAATATACCTTATACCTTAACAGATACTTCTATATTTAAGATATATGTAAATAATAAGTTATATACTTTTGGTGATAAAAGAGTTGTTCGAAAAGATATTAATGAATCTGAGAGAATTTCGGGTAAACTATATGATTCTGAAACAGATAAGGAAAAATCAGGATTTGAACAAATAAATACTCTTTGTTTTTATCCTGATTTATCTGAAGGAGAGAATGCAATTAAGTTGTTGACGCGTAGAACAATAGAAAGTTCATTTGATACAATAAAATATACTGTACTTGTTTCAAATGAGCTTATTGTTAAGGATTTGTATAATTATCCGAATCCAATGAAAAATGAAACTGCATTTATGTTTACCTTAGCTGGTAATATGGTATTCGATTGTAAAATTAAAATATATACAGTCTCAGGTAGATTAATAAAAACAATATATGCACCAGTAAACATTGGATATAATCAAATATTTTGGGATGGGAGAGATGATGATGGAGATGAAGTAGCAAATGGGGTTTATTTCTATAAATTAGTTGTTGAAGGGGATGGAAAGAAAGAAACCCCAATTCAAAAGTTAGTAATTTTAAAGTAATTGGATTGAAATTGTATTAATTTATTGATATTTTTATAATTATGCTAACAGTAATATTAATATTTTTAACGATAGTTTGTATTTTGCTGATGGCTGTTGTGCTATTGCAGTCTTCAAAAGGTGGTGGATTGTCTGCTACTTTTGGTGGTTCACAGGTTACTACTATGTTTGGTGCAAGAAGAGCATCTGATTTTCTATCTAAATCTACAATAGTACTTGCTGTCATTTTTATGCTGTTTTCTTTACTTGTGAATTTATATATAAGTAAGAGGACAGAGACTGTAAGAAGTGTTTTACAGGAAACTGAACAACCAATTCAACAGCAGCAAGTGCCACAACAAATTCCATCGCAAGAACTTCCAGGTAATCAAGAAAATCAACCTGGTCAGGAACAGCAACAGCAAGAACAGCAACAACAAAATCAATAGTGATAATTTATAAAGGTAATACTTTGTAAGATAAAAATTGTACAAAAAGTTATCAAATAAATTAGGCGCTCTTTTAATAAAGAGTGCTTTTTTTTTAATATCTTTAATTCTATTTGCACAAAATATTTATTCTCAATATTTAATTAGAGATTCTGAAAGAGAGTTTGATTTCAAAAATAATACTCATAAAGTATCATCTATTTTGCTAGATTCATTAGTAATTTCCAAGAAAGATACTGTTGTGAGTTTTCAAATGAAAAAGTCCCCTTGGAAATCAGTCCTATATTCTGCTATATTGCCAGGTTTAGGTCAATTCTATAATGAATCATATTGGAAAGTACCTATAATTTTAACGATTGGTGGGTATTTGGGATATGTTGTGGTGAAAAATCATAATAAATTTTTAGATTATCGAGATCAATATGCTAATTCGCAAACCCCTGAAAATCCTGAAGGTGATTTACGATTAAGAAGTTATAGGGAATTTTACCGCGATCAGAGAGACCAATTTCTTTTATATTTTGCATTTTATTATTTGATTACTCTTGTCGATGCTTATGTTGATGCTCATCTCTATGATTTTGATGTGAGTGAAAGTATTAAGTTTACAATATCACCACCTAAAAAATTTTTTAGAATATCAATTTCATTTTGAGCAGTAATAATTTTTTATTTATCATTAAATAATTTAGAGTAAGATAAATCTGTTTTAATTAATTGATATAATTTTTAAATTATAAAAAATTTATTCTCTATGTGGATTTATATTAATAAAATACAGAATTACGAAAATCAAGAAGTCACGATTAAAGGATGGTTATACAATATGCGAACCTCAGGGAAATTACTTTTCCCTGAGATTAGAGATGGATATGGGATAATTCAAGGTATTGTTTCGAAAAATGATGTTTCGGAAAGAGTTTGGGAAGATTTCCTTAAATTGACTCAGGAATCTTCTCTGATTGTAAAAGGAGTTGTTAAAAAACACCCTAAAAAACCAGATGTTTATGAATTACATATTAATGATATTACAATTGTAAGTATTGCTGAACCATATCCAATTACATTAAAGGAACATGGGGTTGAGTTCTTATCTGATAGAAGACATCTCTGGCTTCGGACACCCCGTCAGGTTGCAATTATGCGTATCAGACACGAAATAATTCAAGCAATTAGGGATTATATGTATCAAAATGATTTTATTTTGTTTGATGCACCTATATTCACTCCTAATGCATGTGAGGGAACTTCCACCTTATTCTCAACAGATTATTTTGATTTAGGGAAAGCTTATTTATCACAATCAGGGCAATTATATGCTGAAGCAGGAGCAATGGCTCTTGGTAAAGTTTACACTTTAGGGCCTACTTTCAGGGCAGAGTATTCTATGACAAGGAGGCATATGACTGAATTTTGGATGATGGAACCAGAAATGGCGTATTTTGATTTAGATGACAATATGAATTTAATTGAAGACTTTCTTGAATATGTTGTTCAAAGAGTAATAAAAACAAAGGAAAAAGAACTGGAAATACTTAAAAGAGATACATCAAAACTTGAAAAAGTCCGTAAACCATTTCCTAGGATTACTTATACAGAAGCAGTGGAGATTTTAAGGAAAAAAGACATTCCACTATACAGAAAAACTCCAAACGGTGAAGAACAAATCAGACCTTTCCCATGGGGAGAGGATTTTGGAGCACCACACGAAGAAGCACTTGTGGAAGATTTTGATAAACCAGTTTTTATTCATCGCTGGCCTTCAGCTGCAAAAGCATTTTACATGAAACGTGATCCTGAAAATCCAAATTTGGTTTTAGGAGTTGATGTTTTAGCTCCAGAGGGATTTGGTGAAATTATTGGTGGATCGCAACGTGAAGATGATATTAACCTTTTGATTGAAAGAATAAAAGAGCATAATCTTCCAATGGAAGAATTTCAATGGTATATAGACTTGAGAAGGTATGGTAGTGTTCCTCATTCAGGGTTTGGATTAGGAATCGAGAGAATGGTATCCTGGATATGCAATCTTGAACATATAAGGGAAGCAATTCCTTTCCCAAGAAGACCAAATAGAATCAGACCATAAGAAATTACTATGCCGTTAATTGAGATAGAAAATTTAAGTAAGGTATTTAAATCTACTACTTTTTCTAAAACTGGAATTACTGCTTTAAAAAATTTATCTTTAAAAATTGAAGAAGGTATAATTTTCGGTCTTTTAGGACCTAACGGAGCAGGAAAAACTACTTTGGTCAAAATTCTTTTGGGGATGATTCATCCAACTTCAGGCGGTGTAAAAATTTTTGGTGAAGACGTTAATAATTATAAAGTGCGGAAAAAAATAGGATATTTACCGGAAGACCATAGATTCCCTGATTATATGAATGCTATTGAAATATTAAATTTTCTTGGAGTATTAAGTGGTTTAAAAGGGGAAGAAATTAAAAAGGTTTCTGAAGTTAATTTAAAGCTTGTTGATATATACAACTGGCGTAAATTAAAAGTTAAAAAATACTCTAAAGGAATGTTACAAAGATTAGCATTTGCACAATCTTTTTTGAACAATCCTGAATTAATTATTTTAGATGAACCGACTGAAGGGGTTGACCCAATTGGAAGAAAAGCAATCAGAGATATTATTTTAGATTTGAAGAAAAAAGGTGCTACTATACTTTTGAATTCTCATTTATTAAGTGAAATTGAACTTGTCTGTGATAGAGTAGCTATTTTAAATAAGGGTGAATTAATTAAAGAAGGTAACATTGAGGACTTATTGACATCTGCTGATACATATATTATTCAATGTTCTGATATGAGCGATGATATAATTAATTTTCTCTTATTACAGAAAAAAGCAACAATAAAAAGTAAGGGAGAGTTTTCTATTAAAGTTAAGGATTATTTAGAATTAAATAGCGTAATAGATTTTCTACGAGAAAAGAATATTCTTATTTATTCATTGGTAAAAGATAAAAGTAGTCTTGAAAATATTTTTATAAATTTATTAGAGCATCACCAAGTTAATAATTGATATGGCTAATCCTTTTTTTGCATTGATGATTAATACTTTCAAGGAAGCATTTGCAAGAAAAGTATTATTATTCATTTTTATTCTTTTTTCTGTAATTATAATTTTGATACCACTTATTATTAATCTTGATGCAGTTGAGGTCATTCCCTATATGTTACAATCAGACCCAAATTTTAGTTATGATAAATTTGTATTGACAGTAGAATTAGCTTTTATTTCTCAAGTGCCATTCCTTGTACTTATGATGATTTTTATTATTATGGCTTCTTCTTTTGTTCCATCAATGTTGCAAAAAGGATATGTTGAATTCATCCTTTCTCGTCCTATTTCAAGAACCACTATTATTTTAAGCAAGTATATTGCAGGTATTGCTATTGTTTTCCTTGCTATGATTTATATTATTTTTCCTGTATGGTTGATTATTTCCATTAAGACAGGTGTGTGGCATTTTAAATTTCTATATTCTATTTTTTGGTTTACTTTCATTTTTGCTTCGCTTTATTCTTTAATTATTTTAACGGGACTTATTACCCGAAGTAGCATTTTAACATTAATTTTTAATTTAATAATATTTTTTCCAATAAGTGCAGTATTTTCAATAAGAGATACCATTTATAAGTTTATTTCAAATAAGGTAATAGTTTTCATTTTTGATTTTTTTTATTATCTATTACCTAAGCCTTGGGATTTGAGGTCTATGTGTGAATCAACTATAAATGGCTCCTTTAATTTAGAAAGTGGATTTTTCTATTCCTTTCAACCTATTATTACTTCAATAATCTTCATAATTACAATTTTATCAGTTTCAATTTATTATTTCAGTAATAAGGATTATTAAAATGAAATTATTAAAAATCTTTTTTTACTTTTCCTTAATAGTTTTTATATCTTGCAGTAAGATACCTTCTCCTGAAAGAATCCCAATTACTATGAAAGAGAATTTAAGATTGCTGCAAAAGGATCCACAATTTCTTATTTATTTGAATTTTAATAATATGAGGGGTACTGATTTTTGGAAAAGTTTTATTGGAGATTCTATTCTCAAAGCAGAAAGCGATTTTCAAAGTGCACTAAAAACTTTTAAGGATGTGACTGGTACTTCAATTTCTGATGGTTTAAATGAGTTTTATCTTGCAAATTCATGGGACGGTGAAAATACAATTGTAATTATTGGTGCGTTTAATAAAGAGAAAATAATTAATTTCATCAAAAATGATACATCTTATACCACAATATATTCTTCGAACAATACACCTATCTATGTTAACAAGAATAATAATTTGTACTTCTATCTTAGAGATAACTCCACAATTTGTGCAAGTAACTATATGAAAAGGCTGGAATCAATTATGGTACTTACTGATACTTCCAAAAATACTCTGATTGAAAACCCTGATTTTATGCATACTATTGAGAAAACTATGTATAAAAGCCAATTGATGATGATTACTAATCAGAAAACTTTCATCAGAGGTATATTTCTGAATTTATTTAAACCGAAACTCACCAGTGGATTGCAAGAATTAAAAAAAGATTCCACAGGAAATTATAGTGTAGATTCAACTGTTAAGAAAGAAGAAAACTTCTTTGATAAGTTACATGAAAACATAAATTCATTTGCTTTTTCATCTAAAATGGGGTCAGAATTGAAAGTTATTATTCAATTTGAATTCGATAATGATTATAACGCAGAAACATTTTCAAAAGTAGTGAATGGAATAATTTCAATTTCTAAAGCACAATCTGCATCGCAACCTGACTCAAAACAACTTGATGCTATTTTGAATAGCATTGAAATTTTACAAGATAAAAACCAATGTATAATTAACATTCTCATTACAAAAGATAATATTGAAGAATTCAGGAAAATACAACTAATGAATAAACCAGAGTAAATGTTAAATCCACTTATCAAAGTAAACAAAAATTCTAAAAAATTTATTATCTTCTCATTACAATAAAAACACTTCAATTTAATATTTCAACAAAAAGAGTGCTTAAAAGGTAGGTAGCATTTAGAGGGGGAACAATTTATAGATGATATATATGTTTAAATTTTAATTTTCAATTATTAGGGCTCTTTAGAAGTGGAAATAACAATTAATTAATAAGTTTTATCAAGAGATTTTTTTAAAGACGATGTAATAACTAAACCTATGAAAGATATAAAAGCTCCTATCCAGAATATATATTTATAACCTGAAAAATTAATGTCTTGATATTGTAATTGTCCTTCAATAAATATTGAATATAAAAGAGCAAATATTGCGATACCAAGTGCTGAACCAATTCTAATGATGGTTATCATAAAACCTGAAACACTACCCTTTTGAAATTCTTGTGCATATTCCATAACAGATTTTGTGTTTACGGGGACAGATAGTCCTACTGATACACCATATAAGGCAAGAACTAAAATTATAAATGAAGCATTACTCCCAATGTTTGAAAGCGAAAATAAAATAAAAGAAATGAAAGATAATAGTAAGCCTGACAAAAGAATATATTTCGAATATATTTTATCTGAGAAATAACCTGATACATACCCCGCAAAAACCTGTGCAATTGATGTTATGGTTAATAAAAAACCAGTTAAAACCTCTGAATAACTAAACACATTTTGAAGGAAAAGAGGAGTAATGAAAATCATTCCATTGGTAATAATGTACACTAGTAGGAAAATAGTTAAATGTTTTGTTAAATTATAATTTCTAAGTATTCTTAAGTCTAAAAGAGGGTATTTAATTTTTAATTCACGGTAAATAAATAGTGGGAATAAAACCAAAAATGAAATAATTGAAATAATGACTTTATAAGAGTAGAGCTCTATCCTATAAAATATATTTAGAAAATACAATAACCCAAGTAAAGAAGAAAATAATAGCATTGCACCAATTAAATCAAATTTTCTTTCTGATAGACTGAGTTTTCCATTTGGTAAAGTAAATATTGCTAGAACAAAAGCGAGTATGCAAATGGGTAGATTCACAAGAAAAATAGCATGCCATGAAAATTTTTCAATAAGAATGCCACTTAAGAATCTTCCAACTACTCCTCCAAATGCAACGAAAGAGTAATTTATACCGAAAATTTTTCCTTTTATACCGTCGTAAAAGTATAATGATATAATTGCTGGAGTAAGGCCAAAAAGAATTGCACTCCCAATTGCTTGTAGTGCTCTGAATAATGTTAACTGCAAAAAATTATAAGATAAGCCGCACATTAAAGAAGAAACAGAAAAAATTATAATACCAATTAAGTACAAATTTTTAAAACCTCTTATATCCCCGAGTTTTCCAAAAATCAATAATAATGGAGTAAGAGTTATAAAATATAACCAAACTATTCTTGAAGTGATAACGGGAGTCAGATTAAAATATTTTGAGATTGAAGGAAGTGAAATGCTAACAATGTTAATATCAAAGCCAAGAATGAAATGAACTATACATACAACAATAAGGAGTCCAAAATTTTTTTTATTCATTTACTTGATAAGTTTATTTCTAATCATATTCAGATAAAAATTTTTCTGCTAAAGATACATCATCATAACTACCAATAAATAATGGTGTTCGTTGATGTAGAGTGTCAGGGACTATATCAAGAATGCGATTTTTTCCATCGGAAGCTTTTCCCCCTGCTTGTTCAATGATAAAACTTAAAGGATTTGCTTCATATAACAATCTTAGTTTTCCTTTCGGGTTTTTGGCATCAGCAGGATACATAAAAATACCACCATACAAAAGATTTCTATGAAAATCTGCTACTAAAGAGCCAACATATCTTGATGTATAAGGTCGACCTGTTGTATCATCCTTTTCTTTTAAATAATCAATAAATTTTTGCATTCCTTTTGACCATTTATTATAATTTCCTTCATTAACAGAGTATGTTTTTGATTTCCTTGGTATTTGCATATTTTCGTATGAAAGTAAGAATTCTCCTGCGGAGGGGTCTAAAGTAAAACCATGTACACCTTTACCAGCAGTATAAACTAAAACAGTACTTGAACCATAGACTACGTATCCTGCTGCAACTTGGTTAATGCCTGGTTGTATACAATCTTCAAGTGTTCCAGGTCCTTTTAATGATTTTCTTTTATAAATGGAAAATATTGTACCTATTGCAATATTAGCATCGATGTTTGAAGATCCATCAAGAGGATCGAAATGACAGATATACTTATTCTCCAGGACTTTTGCTTCATAAAGTGGTTCAACAGGTATAAAAAATTCTTCTTCCTCTGAACATACAGCACATGTATGACCACTTGTTTTCATAACATGGGTCAAAATTTCATTTGCATACTTATCAAGTTTTTTCACCTCCTCTCCTTGTATGTTTGTTTGCCCTGTAAATCCGAGAATGTCAATCAAACCTGCTCTGTTTACTTCTAGAGAAATTACTTTACAAGCAAGAGCTATATCGGAAAGTAAATCAGATAGTTGACCTGTAGCTTCTGGGATTTTTCGTTCTTCTTCAATAATATGTCTGTATAGGGTTTTAAATTTATTTACCATTTTTATTTATATTTAAATTAATAGTGACACTGTTTCTTTAAGTTTTTCAACTCCTATGATTTCTATTTTTCTTTTTTTACTTTGTAAGTTTTTTAAATTGTTTCTCGGAATTATTATTCTTTTAAATCCAAGTTTTTCTGCTTCATTTATTCTTCGTTCTATGTTTGAGATGGTCCGTACTTCTCCTGCTAAACCTAACTCTCCAAGTATTACAGTTTCTGAATCTATTGGAATATCCCTGAAAGAAGAAAAAATGCTTACTGCTATTGCAAGGTCTATTGAGGGTTCTGAAATTTTTACACCACCAGCAATATTTAAAAAGATATCATGCTTATTGAGATATAATCCAAGTTTTTTTTCTAATACTGCAATAATAATATTGAGTTTTTTCGCGTCTATTCCCATTGTAGTCCTTTGAGGAAACCCATAACTTGTTTCTGTCACTAATGCCTGTACTTCAATCAATATTGGTCTTGTCCCTTCAATTGCAGAAGAAATTACGCATCCTGATGCACCATAATTTCTTTGAGAGAGAAAAACTTCACTTGGATTTTTTACTTCTCGTAATCCGTTTTCCGTCATTTCAAAAATTCCAATTTCATTTGTAGAACCAAACCTATTTTTTATACTTCTTAAAATTCTGTAGTTATGTGTTCTCTCTCCTTCAAAATGTAAAACTACATCTACCATATGTTCAAGTACTTTTGGTCCTGCAATTGTTCCATCTTTTGTTATGTGTCCAACAATTAGTATTGGAGTTCCTGTAGATTTTGCTATATTTATCAGAAGAGCAGTTGATTCCCTAAGTTGAGATATAGTTCCTGGTGTAGATTCAAGCTGTGAAATGTATGTTGTTTGAATTGAATCAATTACAACAATATCTGGATTATTTTTATATATAATTGCTTGGACTATATCAAGGTCTGTTTCGGGTAAAATGAAAAAGTTGTCTCTATTAAAATTTAGTCTATCTGCTCTCATCTTAATTTGTACAGGAGATTCCTCTCCTGTAACATATAAAAATTTTTTATCTGATAGGTTTTCTGCTATTTGTAACATTAAAGTAGATTTCCCAATTCCTGGATCACCACCAATAAGGACTACTGAACCGCTAACAAGCCCTCCACCGAGTACTCTATCAAATTCTTCAAGTTTTGTTTCAATTCTTAATTCTCTCTTTGATTCAATACTCCTGATTGTATGAATTTCAGTGGATGATGCCTTTAAATCAATCCTTTTATCTTTTTTCTTTTCATCTGTATGTATAATTTCCTCTATAAAAGTGTTCCAATTTTCACATTCGGGGCATTTTCCAATCCATCTCGGAGATATATAACCACAGTTTTGACATATATATTGTGATTTCGTTTTAGATGACATTATATAATTTCATTTATAATTATTCTTAATAACATTAAATTAACATTTAACATTAAATTTTCAATATAATAATGATTAAAGGTATAGGAATTGATATTATAGAAATAGAGAGAGTTAAAAAGACTATTGAAAAATTTGGTGATAAGTTTTTTCAGAGAATACTTACAGAGAATGAAATCAAATATTGTAAATCTTTTTCAAAACCTGACTTGCATTTTGCTGGGAGGTTCTGTGCAAAAGAAGCATATTCAAAAGCTATTGGAACTGGAATTTCAAAGGATTTTAGCTGGAAGGATATAGAAATTTTAAATGATAATAGGGGAAAGCCTTATATCAAACATACACGCGAGACAAAATTTTCAAACTGTTCTTTTTTTGTAAGTATTTCACATACAGATAAGTATGCTTGTGCTGTCGTAGTGTGGGAAGAAATTTAAATTTTATTTACTCCCTAAAGTTGCTTTTATAGTCATTTCCGTTTCATTTCTAATAATTACAATTTCTACTTCATCATTAGGTTTGAAACTTGATAATGCTTTTGTGTAATCATATATATCCTTGATTTCCATATTGCCAAATTTTATAATTATATCACCTTCTGTTAAGGTGGCTTTATCAGCGGGGCTATCTTTTTTAACACCGGCAAGTCTAACTCCCTTTCCATCAAATGAAAAATCTGGAATAGTACCTAAATACACTTCCACTTTAACTTTTTTTTCATTTTCTTCTGCTTTCTTAAAAGAAACATCATTAAAATTTATTAATTTATCTGTATTTGCAATATATGTTATTACATCATATACAAAATTAAGGATTTTTTCTTCGCCCTTTGTATTTATTTTCCAATAGTCATCGGTAGGTTTGTGATAGTCAGAATGTATACCTGTGAAGAAAAATAATGTTGGGACCCTTTTGAGTGTAAAAGAAGTATGGTCTGAACCACCGATACCATCAGGAATGTATATAGTTTTGAAATTATAACTTTTATTTATTGAATCCAATAAGTTTTCCCATAAATCTGATGTTTTTGTTCCGTTTATTGTTAAGCTGTTATTTTCCAATCGCCCAATCATATCAAGATTTATCATTGCAACAATATTATATTTTTTAAATAAATTGGAATTTGTAAAATATGATGAACCTAATAGACCCATTTCTTCAGCACCAAAGCAAATAAACAAAAAACTTCTTTTGAATTTTTCTTTGTTTGCAGAAACTTTTTGTGCAAGTTCAAGTACACCTGTTGTACCAGATGCATTATCATCTGCACCATTGTGTATTTCATTTCCACTATCTTCATAGTTCCAAAAATTAAAACCGTATCCTTCGTGGTCGTAATGTGCACCAATAACTACAACTTCTTTATTCAAAATAGGATCACTTCCCTTTAAATAACCAATTATGTTAGATGTTAATATTGGATAATTAATTATTTCTGTTTGAAGAGTTATCTTCATATTGTTTAAGTATAAGGGATTCGGAGTTTGTGATTCAATAATTTTGTTTTGAATTTTGTATATGTCGATTCCATACTCATTAAATACTTCATTTATTTTCTTTATGTTTGCAAATACAACAGGAATATTATACTCTTTATTTTCAGTATCAGTGTCAGATATTTTAGGGAAATTTATTTTACCTTCTTTATTTGTTTTGCTATAAATAATAATAATACCAATTGCACCTGCATTCACAGCATAGTTGATTTTTCTCTTTAGACTTGCAAGTTTATAATCTCCTTTAAATTTAACTGTTTTAGTCTCGGGAACATCATCAAAAAATATTATTATTTTATTTTTTACATCGATTTCGTTACCTTTTGAGTCTATATAGTCGTTATATTTTGATGATTTTATTCCATAACCAACAAATACTGCTTCTCCTTCTGCTTTTGCATTGTTTGATTGAGAATATGGATAAAAATCAGAATTTATAGAAAGGTTTTTACTTGAGTTGTTTATATAGAAGATTAATTTATTATTATTTCCTTCTTTTAAAGAACTCTTAATAGAAAAAGTTTGAATATAGGAACTATCACCAGCAGGTTCTAAGCCATATTTAGAGAACTCAGAAGAAATATAATCTCTGGCTAATTTGTCTCCATTTGTACCTGCTTTCCTACCTTCGAGTTCATCAGACGCAAGATATTTTATATGAAAATAAATTTCCTCTTTTGTTATTTCGGTATTTCTATATAATTCTAAAGAATCAATAGGATTAAGAGAATTTAGCTTTATATTATTCCATGAGGAAAAGCCATAAAATACTAAAAATAATAAAGGAATAAATAAGAGACCTTTTAATGAATAATGTTTTTTCATTTTTTAATTATTTAAGAGTTTCAACTATTTTTACTCCAATCAAGTTCCGACCCTAAAAGACTGTGGGGGATTAAGAAAACTATTATCATTAAGATAACAGCACCTAAAATCCATCTTTCAGGTTTTTTGGAACGATATAGTGCAATTGCTGAGGCAATCCACCCTATAAAAGATATTAATATTTTATTATCAGTTAAGTCAAACCCAAATGGAAAACCAGTCCAATATTCTCCAAAAGCGAATTTTTGAATTATTGGTCCAAGGATAAAACCACCCAAAAACAATAAACCAATAGTCCAAAATACAAATTTTTTAAATTTTGGTTCTTTATTAAAATATTCTAATCCTGTTCTGATACCAACAGTAAAAGATGCAAATATTATAACAATATGTAAAAATAAATAGAATGTTGGAACATCACCTTTGTATCTTATGATTACAGGTCCTTCTTCAGGAATATTTTTTTCTGAATTATTTGTTTCCAATCTTAAAAAGTATTCAAGCTTTCCTGCGGGAGGTTGTTTTGGTAATTTTGTATAATAGAAATAACCATTCATTTGCTTGGTCTTGGGTAAATCGCTATCTACAATTGTATCTTTAAAGAGTTTCATTTGTATTTTCTCTCGCTCATCTCTTGTTTTGTGTCTTTTCCAAAGCAAAGTTGCTTTGTATGTTGAATCTGGTACTTGTATTATTACGGGGCAGTCTAAATTTGTTGAATAACTTCTTATGAATTCATAAGATATTTGTTTACCTTGAAAAATTGTACTTCCTTTTACAGGATAGGTAGGTCCAGTAATTCTTTGGAAATATGAAATTAAAACTGTAAGTACGAAAGCAATAATCCAGAATATTATATTCCTTTTCATTATGTTTTTTTTTAGATTTTAATTTAATAATTTAATATTAAAAGAAATATTACGAAGTAAGTTTTGAAAGTATTAATAACAGGTGGTAGTGGATTATTAGGGCAATACCTAAATAGATTTTTATCAAAAAAACATAATATCTTAAGTTTATATTTTAATAATCCTGAAAATTGCATTGGTTACAATTCGAAAAAGGTTGATATAACTAATTATCAACAACTTTCAGAAATTTTTACCTTTTTTAAACCAAATATTGTGATTCATACTGCTGCATATTCCAAACCAGAAGTAGCTGAGAAATTAAATTATGACTTAGTTTACAAAACAAATGTTGTAGCAACAAAATTCCTTGTAGAATTATGTAATAAATTCCATGCAAAAATAATTTTTACTTCAACCGATTTAGTTTATGATGGTTTTCAGGGACAAATGCTTTCAGAAGACTCAAAAATTAACCCACTTTCAATTTATGCAAGAACAAAATTATTAGCAGAAGAAAAGATTAAAGAATTAAGTGAAAACTATATAATACTTAGGACTTCTCTTCTATATGGTCTTGCATTGAATAATACATTCAATCATTTCACAAAAGTTTTTAATGATCTCAAAGAAGGAAAGAAAGTGAAATTGTTTTATGACCAATATCGTACACCATTATCCCTGATAAACGCTGTTGAGATCATTGAAGACCTTTTGATAAAGGATGTCAACACGGAGGTACTTAATTTTGGTGGTTTGGAAAGGGTATCAAGATTAGAACTTGGTCAAATGCTTTGTGATGTAGTTGGCTTTGATAAATCCTTAATAGAGAAAATATCTATGGATGATTTTCCAGAATTAGTAAAAGTACCAGATGTATCACTCAACACGAAAAAACTTCAGTCTTATACATCTTTACAAAAAACAATTTTAGAATCAATAAAAGAAATAATCAAGTATGGCTAAAATTAAAATTGAAGGTGTATTCAAGCACCTTGATTACGAAATTAAAAAAGCATTTATTAAAACTGTTCGGAAGTATTTTCCAGATAAAGAATTTGATGAGAAAGCAATTTACAAAGATTTCTTTGATGCTGTTACAGCAGAATGTAAAAGATGGGAATCTATCCCTGATGATTTAGTTGAGAGGGAACCGTATTAGTTTTAATATGCTTTAGTTACAATATAGATGTATATTAATGGCTCACTACCAGTATTGTATACATTGTGGCTTGAATTAGGTGGTATATAGATTACCTGTCCTTCTTTTATTTGGTATCTTTCTTTAAATTGATTTTCAACCTCACCACTTCCTTTTAATATTATTACTAATTCCTCATAGTTTTCAGTAGAATGTTCTCCAACATTACATCCAACATTCAAATAAACTCTTCCCGAATGAAAATTATGAGATTTTCCTCGTTCTATTATTCTAAAATAGCTTGTATCATTTAATGGGATGTCAATGATTCTGAATTTAATTGTGTCTTCACTGAATGAAAATTTTTTTGATTCCCCGAAGGTAGTTTGAGAAATTACAGTTGTGAATATTAACAATAATAATAAGGTGAATCTCATTTTATTTTATGAATTAATTTATTTTATCAATATCAATTTTTTTACATCATGGTAATCTTCACTAATGAGGTGATAAAAGTATATTCCACTTGTGAGATTTCGAGCATCCAAAATTATTTCATAAGAACCTGATGATAACCAACTATCAATTAGTGTATAAATTTCCTTTCCTGTTATATCATATAGTTTTAATTGAGTTTTATATACTTGTTTGTTTATTTTATTTGGTATATCAAATTTAATTTTTGTAGAATTATTAAAGGGATTTGGATAATTTTGATACAGTTTATAATATTGTATTTCATTTTGTGAGTTTGGAACGCTTGCTATTTGTGATAAGATAAACTTCTTAAAATATATTTCCCAATTGCCTGATTTATAATCCTGCCAAACTAAATATATAGTATCTGCTGAGGAAGTAAAATCAGGTTGGGTAGATAAGTTACCAACAGTAGTAATTTGAAATGGTGGTATCCAATTTTTACCAGCATTCATTGAGCAAGTACCCCAAATGCTATATTGATTATTATAATAATCAGCCCATAGGCAAAGGATTTTCCCTGTTGAAATAAATTTAATTTCAGGGTAGAACCCAATGTGACTACCGCTTAAATTTAGTGAATTTGACCAGTCATTACCTTTATTAGTACTATATTTATAATTTATTGACCAATTGTTTCCCGAAACGGGATTTATCAATTGTGAATAAGAACAATGAATTTTTTTTGTATAATCTGATGTTAAAGAAGGGTCATAAGAGTAACTTGAAATGGTATTATAAGTTATAATCTTCGGATAGTAATTCCATGGTTCGCGATTAAACCATATATTCATATAATTGAAAAAAACCATATTTATAAGATTTTGCCAAACGGCAAAACAAGTAGTATCTATTATTGTACTTGAAGGTGAATTAGGATAACCTGTCCCGAATGTTAAATTATTTTCACTCATAAATGTTTTTCCAAAATCATAACTCGTATTATTCACTAAAGAAGTGAACTTTTGGGAAATTACATTTATTTTGTTACCATTTATAGATATTGAAGGTTTACTACTTACAACAAATTCTGTATCAATATTTACTGCATTTTCCCAATAGTTCCCATTGTCAAAACTTCTCCTTGCTTTTAAGATCCAGATAAAACTTGAGTCTTGATTGGGAATATATCCCTCAGCACAAACAAAAAGTGAATCTGAACCTTTTGAAACAATTAAAGGATAAATAAATTCTCCTAACTCTTCTTGAAATAAAATTACAGGTGTACTCCAAGTTAATCCGTCATCAGAACTCTTTTTATATATTACCTTAAATTTACCATAAGAATTATCTGAGTAAACTATATGAAGTCCAAAATTATTTTTTGTAATTGAAGCACATCTAGACATACCTGCAGAATTACTTACATTTATCTCATTCGAAGTTTGCTCAGGTTTTATGGTTTTAGAATTGAAAATTGCAGGATTTACGAGCATTTCATTCATTATACTTCCTTCAGCAAAAGGTGTAGGGAAATTAAGTAAATATCCAATTGTAGGTGCAATATCTACTTGAATTCTCGTGTTTTGTATTACAGTGTTTACTTTAATATCTGGTCCTATTGCCAGAAACAGTATGTGTCTACACCCATGACAGTGGTCAGAATGATGTTGCCATAAATTTGAATGTCTACCATGATCTGAAGTTACAATTAAAGTTGTTTTATCTTTATAAATTGAGTCACTCTGAATGTATTTCCATAATTTATAGATCAGAGAATCAACTTGTCTAATGCTACCCCAATAATAGTTAGAATCGCCTGTATGTCCTGCTTCATCAACTTCTGCAAAAACTATGTAAGTTAATACAGGATGATAATTTTTAAGTATTTCTATGGTAGTTCTATATGTGTTTGTGTCAAATCTAGAAGATAATGTAATAGTGGGTTCATAATCAGATCCAAATCCTGGATATAAACTAACAGGATATTTCCAAATTTGATTCTTTCCGCTTATAAAATATACCTTGTTTTTATCTAAACCTTTGTATTTCCTGATGTATTCCCCAATCGTGGGTTCTTTTGGTCTTAGTAAAGTTGGTATTTCATCATTGTTTAATAATAATTGTCTTGACCCTGTTACAATTGTGGAATGACCTGCATTTGTAACTGTGATTTCGGTATTATAAAAATTTGTATAAATACTTCCTTGAGGTCTTAAACTATCCCAAATATATCGTAGGTTTTTATTTTGGGATTCGAACCCTTCATTATTTCTAAGACCATCTATATTAGCTATGATTATATATTGAGTTTGTAATGCTTGTGAAAATAATTTTACTGAACAAATAAATAACAATATAAAACAAATCCGTACTTTCATCTACGAGTAACTAATATATATCTGAGATACAGATTATTATTTTACGAGCAACATTTTTTTCGATTCAGTATAATTACCAGCGACAATTTTATAGAAATAAACTCCGCTATTCAAATTTTCTGCTGTGAAATTAATTTCATAATTTCCAGCATCTAATTTTTTATTAACAAGATTTTTTATTTCTCTTCCTAAAATATCATATACACTTAAAGTTACATATTCGCTTTTTGGAATGCTAAATTGTATTTTGGTATTGGGATTAAATGGATTAGGATAGTTTTGAGATAATGAATAATTTTCAGGAATTCCTGATTTATTTGATAAGATATTTAATGCTCCGGATAATTCATAAACACCTCTACCGTGAGTACCAATTCTTAATTTTCCTGAGAGCTGATTATAATCTAAATGTATCGCAACCGTATTTGGTAATCCCTGAGCTAATTCTATCCAGTTTGTACCATAATTTGAACTCATAAATACTCCAATATCCATTCCAACTAACATAATACTTGTGGCAAAACCAGGATAGTAAAACATTCCATCATTAGTAGGGGAATCAGGTAAGTCACCACTAACATTAAACCAACTATTTCCAGTGTTCGTTGTCTTATAGATTTTACCAGCTCCAAATCCAGAAAATGTTACAATTGCAACATTTGAAGAATCTGGATGTATGTTTATACTTGTTATTGTTCTATTTGGAGTCCCACTTGTTACATTTGTAAATGTATACCCTCTATCTGTGGATCTATATATAGTGCTACCAGAAGTTGCATACATAACTTTCGGGTCAGATTTGCTAATTGCCATTTCTCTAATTGTTCCACTTGTTCCAGTGGAAATGGAGAACCAGTTTGCAGCATAATTAGTTGTTTTGAAAACTACTTGTCTTGCTGTATAGAATATTCCCGCAGAATCAGGGTGTGATAACAGTGGTCCGACCCACGCACCAGTTCCACTTAATCCATTTGTTGCACTCACGAAACTTAATCCTCCATTTGTTGATCTTCTAACACCATTGTTTTGAGTTTCTCCAAGTATATATTGGTTATTCTGTGATTGGAAGCACACATCTCCACCATCTCCACCAAAAGCAGCAGACCAATTTATTGTACCAAAAGTTTGTTGAGTGCCATTATCCTGAGTACCGCCAAGTATATGTGCAGCATTATTTGGTTCGGCTGCGATTCGATAAAACTGAGTTAATGTTAATGTTGAATTTAAATTTGTAAAGCTATTTCCTTTATCCGTGGATACCCAAACGCCACCATCATTTACAGCATATAATTTATTAGGATCGGTTGGATGAAAGTCCATATTATGTTGATCAACATGAACATAACCACCACTGTAACCATTTGTTATATTTTGAAATGATTGTCCTCCATTTGTTGTTCGCCATATATCGATGGAACCAACATAAGCAATATTTGGGTCGAATGGATTAACATGCATATAGAAATCATACCATGCTTGACTTCCGTTAAAGTCTGTGCCTGCTGCGATTTGAGAAAAATTAAAACCAGCATCAGTCGATTTCCAAACTGTAATTGCAGAGCTTGCGTAAATTGATATATAAAGAACATTTGGTTGTGCTTTGCAGATAGCAACATGACTTCTCGTTCCAAAACTTCCAATTCCTACATTATATAAAGAAAAAGTTGCACCACCATCAAGTGAAATTCTAAATCCACCTGAACCTATAGAATATGCTGTATCACCAGTTGGTGAAAAAACAACATCATCTGTTCTTGTTGAAACAAGTTGAGTCCACGATACTCCATAATTGGTACTTCTGTACAATCCATTATTCCCTAATGCTGCAAGAAGTTCATTGTTGTGATTTGGTCTGATAACTATTCTTGAAAAATATGTTAGACTTGGTAATCCAGTTGTATAGTTTGTCCATGTATCACCACCGTTTGTAGATTTTAGGAGTCCTCTACCATAATATGATGCTCCGCTATAGGTTGCCTCACCTGTTCCGTAATATATAATATTTGTATTAGTTGGGTCTATTGCAATTGAACCTGTTGATAAAGAAACTTCATCATGAGTTTTTGAAACCCAATTAAAACCGCCATCAGTTGATTTCCAGACACCACCGAAAGCACCACCAAGATATATTATGTTCGGATTAATAGGATCGATTTTTATTGATGTGATTCTTGATGATATGTTTCCATATCCTGGATAGGTTCCTGGAGTTGGTCCTATGTTAAACCAATAAACAGAATTATCAAAATAAAATCCATTCTTTTGTCTTAACTGTTCTCTCTGCCTATAAGCTTTTTCATAAGCATCTGTGGGGATGAAATTAAATGGATACATCCTTTGTTCATAGAACCACCTTTCACGTTTGAAAGCGTTACGAGACTTTGTAATTTCATCAGCTTTATCATAAGGATTATTCGGTATATATAAATCTTGAGAATATATTCCACCAACAAAAGTTAAAAGTATTAATGAAAATATAAATTTTTTCATTTTTATTTTTTAATTTTTTTAATGTAATTATAAATTTATGAAACTTAAAGGATAAAGTAACGTTAAATCTTGATAAGAATACGATAAATTTTATTAGAATCCAAATTATATCCACTTTGTGATTGTACTCTTTTTCCAAATTACCTTATCATTTACTTCATCAAATAAGCTTAGTTGTTTATTTTCGTTTAATACTTTTTCTCCTATAATATAATTAACAGCATTTTGAGCATTCGAAAAGGAACGGTATAATAAGGTATAATCCCTTTCTAAACCATTTAACCATGATTGTAAATATGCTGCTGAGTTCTTCTTCGTCTTAGAAAAAAATCCACATAATGAACATAATAAAACAGAACCCAGTTCTGCAATGATTTCTTCTTTAGCATATTTTTCGTCTCCAAATCTTACTTTCTCCAAAAAACTTTGTCGTTTTAATCTTGTTGGATGTCCTGTTGAATGAACTAACTCATGAAATAATGTGCTGTAATATTCTTCTTCTTTGTAAAAATTTTTTTTGTGTGGGATAGCAATGACATCATCTTTAGGGTTGTAATACGCTCCATAATTATCGGTTTTAATTTCAGGGCATTCTTTGTAGGTTTTTATAATTAAGTCTGCCTTGCTAAATCTTGAGTCTTGATCAATATAATCAAAACTAAGTTGATATTTCTTTGTACCTTGTAATCCATTAGTTTGTTCTAAATTATAAACAGGATATAATCTAATCATTAACCAATAAATAGTATGTTTTACCGATTTTTCATCTATCCAGTTTTTTGGGTACCATCTTGCCATGATTACTTTCGCAGGTTTTTTTAGCTCTTCTGCTTTTATACTTCCATTGATTGATTTTGCTTGTTTTTCAGTAAGCCAATAATTTGAGCTGAATCCTCTTTTGTATGCATTGTAATTTAGATTTACTATATTAATTCCGTTATATTTCCTCTTTGTTGCATAATTTCTTGGCACTTGTGAAAACCAGGGCTCTTGCCATATAATTTTACCACTCTTCATCAATTCAATTAATTCAGTTACTAATTTGTTATAATAATCATTATGTGTGGTTTTTTGAATGATTATAACTCTCATTGCAAGAATCCCAATATTATTTTAAAATTGCTTAGAATTAAGAAATATTAATAGTTTTAAATTATTACACCCTTAATTGTAATTTATTTCTATAATCAATTTAAATACCAATTATCTGATTTTAGATATAGAATATAGTCCTCAATTCCCTTATCGAAACCGAATAATTTTTGATTAAATCCCGTTGAGTAAAATTTGGTCATATCGGCACAAGTGTAATACTGGTAATTTTTTCTTATATCTTCTGGCATATCAATATATTCAATATTTACTGATTGTTGCAGTACTTGGAATATTTTGTTTACTAAATGGTTGAATGTATTCGGACTGCCTGTGCCTATATTATATATTCCGCATAGTTTAGGATTATTTCCAAAATGCAATGTCATATCAACTGCATCTTTTACATAGATAAAATCTCGTTTTTGTTCTCCATCGGCAAATTCTTCCAGATATGATTTGAAAAGCTTCACCTTTCCTGTGTTTTTTATTTGTTCAAAAGCTTTAAGAGCCACACTTCTCATTTCTCCTTTATGATACTCGTTAGGTCCGAATACATTAAAATATTTTAGCCCTACCACTTCCTGCAAATACCCTTCTCTTTTTATCCACAAGTCGAATAAATGTTTTGAAAACCCATAAGCATTCATTGGTATTAAGTTTTCTATGGTATTTTCGTCATCTTTGTAACCACAAGAACCATTACCATAAGTAGCAGCAGAAGATGCATAGATAAATCTTATTCCATTCTCACAAGCATTTTTACACAAAAGCTTTGAATATTCATAATTATTTTTGAGCAAATACCCCATATTTTTTTCTGTCGTTGCACTACATGCACCAAGATGATAGATTATATCGATCTTATTTTTTTTCAAAAACCCATTTTCAATCATATTTGCAAAGTCTGTTTTATCGAACACATCTCTGAATTTCAGGTATACTAAATTCTTATATTTTTTATCTTCACCAAAATGATCAACAACAATGATATCTTCATTTCCGAGTTTGTTTAATTTCCAAATTAAAGCACTACCAATAAAACCAGCTCCACCAGTTACTATTATCATAATATTATTTCCGTTAAGGTTTTAAAATATTCTTTATTTTTTAAAAAATTATTTACTTGTTGTAGCATTTCCTTTTGAGTTACAAGAAAAAGCTTCTTATAAGCATCTTCATAATTCAACCATAGAAATTTTGTATGCTCGTTGGATATACGAATATTCTCATTATTGGTTTCTGCTATAAACATTGGAATGATATTAACTAAATCATTCTTTAAAGTATAAAATTGACTTACTTTTGGAAATGCAAAAAATCTTTTTATTTCTATACCTGTTTCTTCCTTAATTTCTCGAATTGCACAACTAGCAGCGGATTCTTTTCCTTTCAATGTCCCAGTTACTATTTGCCATATACCTGGATATATATTTGTATAATTACTCCTTTTCAAGAGTAAATATTTTATCCCTTCGTGTGTTTTTCGATAGATAATGCACTCAACATATTTAGTAACGATTTTAGTCATAGTAAGAAAATTTTATTTAATGAGCTTCATACCAACTTTTTCCAATTCCAATATCAACTTCGATTGGGACATTTAATTTTAAAGCGTTTTTCATATTGTTTTCTACAATCTCTTTTACCTGTTCTATCTCGTCTTTATGCACTTCTAAAACAAGTTCATCATGAACTTGTAAAATCAATTTTGATTTTAAGTTTTTCTCTCTTAATGAATTGAATATTCTAATCATTGCAATTTTTATCATATCAGCAGCTGTCCCTTGTATTGGCATATTTATCGCTGCTCTTTCATCTTCAGCTCTAACTGTTGCATTTTGGTTATTTATTTGTGGCAAATATCTTCTTCTACCTGTTAGAGTTTGAACATAACCATTTTCACGAGCAAATTGTTTTGTATTTTCAACATACTCTCGTACTTTTGGATATTCTCTAAAATATCTATCTATTATTTCCTTAGCTTCTGAATTTTTTATTTCGAGTCTATTAGCTAATCCGAATACTCCTATTCCATACATTATACCAAAATTTACCTCTTTTGCTTTTCTTCTCATACCAGGAGTTATTTCCTTTTTCTCTTCAGTTGCAAAAATTCTTCTTGCTGTGTCAGTATGTATATCCGTCTTTCTCTTGAATGCTCTTATCATATTTTCATCATTTGAGAAATGAGCCATTATTCTTAATTCTATTTGAGAATAATCTGCTGCCATTATTAAATAATCTTCTCTACTAATAAATGCTTTTCGTATATTTTTACCTATTTCTGTTCTTATTGGAATATTTTGGAGATTAGGATTCTGACTGGAGAGTCTTCCTGTTGAAGTTCCTGTTTGATTAAATGATGTATGGACTCTATTTGTTTTGGAATTTATTGATTTTTTTAAACCGTCAATATATGTAGATTTCAATTTTGTTAAGCCTCTATATTCTATTATCAACCCACATATTTCATGTTGATATCGTAATTCCTCCAAGACGCTTATATCTGTGGAATAACCCGTTTTTGTTTTCTTCGTTGGGATTAATTTCAGATCTTCAAATAATACTTTTGATAGTTGTTGTGTTGAATTTATATTGAATTCCTGCCCTGCGGATTTATATATTTTCTCTTCGTATTCTTTTATTAGTTTGGTTATTTCTCCATCTAGTAATGTTAAAACATTAGGGTCAATTCTAACCCCCTCAAACTCCATTTCTGCAAGAACTTTAATAAGTGGGAACTCAATATCTGTGCAAAGTTTGTATAGATTGATTTTCTTTAATTCATACTTAATTTTATTATATAACTGTAAAGTTACATCTGCATCCTCAGCTGCATATTCAGATACCTTATCAAGGGGTACTTCGCTCATTGAAATTTGTGTCTTGCCTTTTCCAATTAGTTCCTCTATATGAATTGGTTCATAGTTTAAATATCTATAGGCTAAAGAATTCATATCATAATTATCTTCTGGTTTTAAGATATAAGCCCCCACCATTGTGTCAAAGAATATATTTTTCATCTCAATACCATAATTCCTCATGATCAAATAATCAAACTTTATATTGTGTCCTACCTTTTTGATACTGTCAGATTCCAGTAGTGGTTTAATTAATTGTATTGCGTAATTAATTTCAACTCCTGGAATTGTTTCCTTCTCTGGTTTTTCAGAGATTTCAAAAAGACTTTCACTTTCAATTTTCTTTTTCCCAAACTCACCATGAATTGGAATATAAAATGCTTTATGTTCTTCAAAAGAAACTGAAAACCCAATTAGCTTTGCAGACATAACATCAAGGGAATCAGTTTCAGTATCGAAAGCAAATAATTCTTGTTGCTTTAGTAATCCAATAAATTTTTCGTAATCTTTGTGATTTTTAATTGTATAATATTTGTGTGGTATATCCTTTATTTTTTTTGTGGGTAATGTTACTGGTTTTATATCAACCTTTTCAGGTTCTATTTTTGTTGCTTTTATAGTAATTTTTATTTCTTCCTGTTCATCTTTTTTCTTAGGTTTACTTATTTCTCCTGTCTTTTCTATTTGCTTTGATGTTTCTATTCTTTTGAATAAGTCCTTGAATTCTAATTCATCAAATATTTTCACTATTTTTTGCATATCAAATTTTCCTATTTTCAAATCATGATAACTTATCTCAAGTGGTACATCAGTGTTTATTGTGACAAGTTTTTTTGAAAGAAGTGCATCATCTTTATATTTAAGTAATGTTTCTTTTAATTTTTCTTTTGAAATTTTATCTATATTTGCATATAGGTTTTCTATAGAACCAAATTCCTGTATCAATGCAACTGCTGTTTTTTCACCTACCCCTCTTACTCCTGGTATATTATCAGACGAATCTCCCATTAATCCGAGTACATCTACAACTTTTTCAGGTGGTACACCAAATTTTGTTATTACAGCATTTTTATCAATTATTTCTGCTTCCATCTCTTTATAGCTTGTTGAACCTTTAACAGGTTTATATTGAAATGTTTTATCTGAAACCAATTGCATAAAGTCTTTATCTGGTGTAACCATAAAGCTGAGAGAGTTTTCTACTTCTGCTTTTTTGCAAAGAGTTCCAATGATATCATCTGCCTCATATCCATCTACCTCAAGCAGGCTAATATTAAAAGCTTTTACTATTTCCTTAATTTTTTCTATTTGCCATGGCATATCAGAGGGTATTTCTTGCCTTTGAGCTTTATAGGAAGGAAACATATTATGCCGAAAAGTTGGTTTTTCTGTATCAAAGCATACTGCTATGTGGTCTGGCTTTTCCTCCTCTATTATTTTAAGAAGCATCGCTACGAATCCATAAATAGCACTTGTATTTTTTCCCCCTCGAGTCATAAGCGGTCTCGATATCAAAGCAAAATATGCCCTATATATCATTGCCATTGCATCAATTAAAAACACTCTTTCAGCCATATCGTCTATTTTTGTAAAAAGTTAAAAATTTAAATTTTTATTACAATACTATAATTTACGGTGTTTTTACAGAATGTTACATAAAATTATAACAGTTTAAATAATTTAATATTTAAGAATTTATGATTCCCTCTATACTTTTCACTGAATTTATAATATAAAAAAGTTATCTTTATGTTTTAATTTTTAGTGTAGAATGTCTATTTTAATTACTGGTGGAGCAGGTTACATTGGCTCGCATACTGTTAAAGAACTACTTCGGGATGATAAGGAAGTGGTAGTTTTTGATAACTTATCTAGAGGGCATATAGAAGCAATACCTGATAATGTTAAGTTTGAAAAGTTAAATATTTTAGACTCTGATTTATTACTTAGGCAAATTATAAAATATAGAGTTGATTCAATAATACATTTTGCAGCTTTTGCTTATGTTGAAGAATCTGTGAAAAATCCTTTATTGTATTATAGAAATAATGTCAATGGTAGTTTCTCTTTAATTCAAGCTGCTATTACTGCTGGAGTATCTAAATTCATTTTTTCTTCCACCTGTTCAGTATATGGTAATCCTGAAAAGATTCCAATAGATGAAAATGCACAAGTGAATCCAATAAACCCTTATGCAAAAACAAAATTATTGGTAGAAAACAAATTAATAGAAGTTAGCAAAGTAACAGGTATGAAATATGTTCTACTCAGGTATTTTAATGCGGCGGGTGATTCTCCTGATGGAGATATAGGAGAAAGTCACACTCCTGAACCACATTTAATACCAAGAATAATGTATTCAGCTTTAGGAAAATTAGATAATTTAAAAATTTATGGTGATGATTATCCTACAAAAGATGGTACATGTATAAGGGATTATATTCATGTGACTGATTTAGCAGTAGCACATCTCAAAGCATTGGAATATCTTGATGATAAAGGAGAATCTACTGTAATTAATTTGGGAACTGGTGATGGATATTCAGTAAAGGAAATAATAGATAAAGCTCGAAAAGTAACTGGTATTAATATTAAAGCAGAAGTAACAGCTCGCCGACCAGGTGACCCTGCAACTCTTGTTGCGGATAATAAAAAAGCAAAGCAAATTTTGAAGTGGAATCCTAAATTTGGTTTGGAAGATATCATCCAAACAGCATGGAATTGGCATAAAAATCAAAAATATTAACTATGAAAATGAAAGGTATAATACTTGCTGGTGGTTCAGGAACAAGAATGTATCCTGTATCCAAAATATATAGCAAGCAGTTAACTTTGATATATGATAAACCACTAATCTATTACCCTCTATCCATTTTAATGCTCGCAGGTATAAGAGAGATTTTAATAATTTCCAATTCGGAAACAATTCCTTTATATCAAAAGCTTTTTGAAGATGGTTCTCATCTTGGAATGAATATCAGTTATGCAGTACAACCTGAGCCAAAAGGAATTGCTGAATCTTTCATTATTGGTGATAGTTTTATTGGAAAGGATAATGTTACATTAATACTTGGTGATAATATTTTTTATGGTAAGCTTGATTTTATTTATTCAGCTGTTCAACACACCGATGGTGCAACTATTTTCGGTTATCGAGTAACAGATCCTGAAAGGTATGGTATAGTGGAGTTTGATAATGATGGAAATGCGATTTCTATAGAAGAAAAACCTAAAAAGCCAAAATCGAATTATGCTGTTCCAGGCTTATACATTTATGATAACGATGTAGTTGATATATCCAAAAATTTAAAACCCTCAGCAAGAGGTGAACTTGAAATTACCGATGTAAATATAGAATATTTAAACAGAAAAAAACTTAGAGTGATAAAAATTGGGAGAGGTGTAGCCTGGCTTGATACAGGTACTCCAGAATCACTTCTTCAAGCTTCAAATTTCTTTGGTGTTATTGAAGCAAGGCAGGGTTTGAAAGTTGCTTGTATTGAAGAAATTGCATACAATATGAATTTTATTGATGAAGAGCAATTCGAAAAAGTAATATCACAAATGCCAAATTCTCTTTATAGATCTTACCTTGAAAGATTATTAAAAGAAAAATGAAATTTATTAAGACCAATATTAATGGTGTAATTTTAATTGAACCTGATGTTTTCCCTGATGAAAGAGGGTTCTTTTTTGAATCTTATAGTATGAAGAAATATAGTGAACTTGGAGACAATATAGTTTTTGTGCAGGATAATATTTCCAAGTCGTGTTATGGTACCATACGCGGTCTTCATTATCAAGTAGGTGATTTCGCCCAAGGGAAATTATGTCAGGTTATCAGAGGTAGAGCTCTGGATGTTGCTGTTGATATAAGGTTTGGGTCACCAACTTTCGGTAAGTATGTTCAAGTAGAATTAAGTGAAGAGAATCATTTACAAATATGGATTCCACCAGGATTTGCTCACGGGTTTTCAGTTTTGGAAGATAATACAATTTTTATGTACAAATGTACTGCATATTATAGTAAGAAAGATGAAAGAACAATAATTTACAACGACCCTGATTTAAACATCGATTGGAAAGTTTCAACCCCAAAAATATCCGAAAAGGATTTACTTGCAAAAAGATTTAAAGATATAGATAAAGATTTTTTTTATAATAAATAAAATAAATATCAAATTATGAATATTGCTATAATTGGAACGGGATATGTTGGACTTGCTTCTGGTACTTGTTTTGCTGAAATGGGAAATCAGGTTATTTGTGTGGATAGTGATGCACAAAAGGTGGAAAAAATGAAATCAGGAATTATTCCTTTTTATGAACCTGGTTTAGAAATAATTTTTCACAGGAATATTTCCAAGAAAAGATTATCATTTACAACTGATTTAAAAGAAGCATTTCTTGCATCTGAGATAATTTTCTTCTGTCTACCTACTCCACAAGGAGAAGATGGTTCTGCGGATTTATCTTATGTAATTGAAGCAGCAGGTAAAATTGGAAAAATTGCCAAAGAAGAAAATATTAAGGATTATAAAATAATTGTGAATAAAAGTACTGTACCAGTAGGGACTGCAAAACTAGTTGAGAACGAAATAAAAAAATATAATTATGAAAATTTTGATGTTGTTTCCAATCCTGAATTTTTACGAGAGGGTTTTGCAGTTTCTGATTTTATGAAACCTGATAGAATTGTGATTGGTTCGGAAAGTAAAAAAGCTCTCTCTATTATGAGAGAATTATATGAACCTTTTGTCAGGCAGGGGAATCCTATTTTAGAAATGGATACAGCTAGTGCTGAAGTTACAAAATATGCTGCTAACTCTTACCTTGCAATGAGAATCACTTTTATGAATGAACTCGCAAATTTTTGTGAAAAAGTAGGAGCAAATATTGATTTGGTCAGAAAGGGAATGGGTACAGATAATAGAATTGGTAAGCGATTTTTATTTGCTGGAATTGGTTACGGTGGTTCTTGTTTCCCTAAAGATGTAAAAGCATTAATTAAAACTTCAATTGAAAAAGGTTCTGAAATATCTTTGCTTTCAGTTGTCGATAAGGTAAACTCTGCTCAAAAGCTAGTATTGTTCAATAAATTGTTTATGCACTTTGATTATGATATAAAGGGAAAACACTTTGCAGTCTGGGGACTTGCATTTAAACCAAATACAGATGATATGAGGGAAGCGCCTTCTATAGTTATAATTAACGAATTGCTAAAACACGGTGCAACTGTTTCTGCTTATGACCCTGCCGCAATGGAAACAGCAAAATTTTACCTTGGAGAAAGTATTAAGTATGCTGAAAATGAACTAGATGCACTCAAGGATGCTGATGCTTTACTTTTACTTACAGAATGGAACGAATTTAGAAATCCTGATTTTGATGAGATTAAAAAGTTACTTAAAACACCTTTGATTTTTGATGGTCGTAATGTTTATTCTCCTGAAAAGATGAAAGAATTTGGATTTACATATTATAGCATTGGTAGGACAAAAGTAAACTAATATTATAATGCTTTCTATATCAAAAATAGAAGGGTTTAATGTAAATAAGCAAACAGGATTCTTATTACCGAAAATATTTCATCTTTTTTATGATGACTTAAGAGAAAAAATTACGCTGCTACAGCAAAAATATACTCCTACCCGTTTACATAATTCCAGAGTAGCTGGAAGAAGGATGCAAGCAATATTAATTGGCTTTCGGAACGTCATTAATAGAAAAAAGTGCAAATATGGTTATGATAATACACTGGATTCAATTAAACGAATCATAAAAATACTTGGTTCTTCGCGAGAATATGAAGTAACTTATGATATAACTTCAAAATATGTAAAGTTGAGTAAAACAGATAGAGATGAAAGTTTGATATTATTTCTAAGTTTTTTGCGTAGTAATAAAAATCAGGTACTAAAAGATTTATATAAAGATAAGTATTTTCTGAAATATCAAAATAATTTAAGAGTTATAAATAGTTATATCAAAGAGTATTTATTAAATAACGTACCTATTGATAGATTACTTACACCCTATAAAAATATTTATTCTGAAATTATTGCAAAATATTTTTATGTTTTCTTAAATAAAGTTAAGAAATTTAATTTACTTGATTCGCAGAGTGTAGATACTATTTCATCAGAGAAATTACATAAATTTAGAATTGAGACGAAGACATTTAGATATTTACTTGATATGTCTTCTGGTTTATTTACAGATGAATTCGATAAATTAAGAATTAATATCAAAAATATAGTGGAGAAACTTGGAGAGTATCATGATTTAGATGTTGTTATTAGTTACACACAAAAATTTCTTGTAAACCGTATTTCTAACTCCAATTTATCACCGAAACCATTGCTTGATTATCTCAAACATTTGTATAATCAAAAAGGAAATACTTTCCTGGAAATTAGTACCATTCTGAATCTAATTGATGAGAACTATATGTACCTCATGAAAAATTGTGAGATTTTTAAGTAATATTTTTTTATCTAAGAACCCTCTAAACTACTATTCAAAATATGCATAATTTAATTTTAAATTTTTTTATATTATTATAAATATTCTATTCTATGAAGAAATTAATCTCTCTAATTTTTGTATTATTTATTTGCACGAATCTCAATTCTCAGGACTTGCCAAAATATATGACTGAAAAGGAAAAAGAATTGTGGAGAAATTATTCCCCTCCAGTCTACCAAACTGATGATTATAATCCTCCTTACTCTCCTGTTAGGACAATGGCTGAATGGGAAGAATTTCAAGCTGTGCAAATTACTTGGACTTCTTATCTACCAATACTTGCTCAAATGGTTGATTATATACAGGATGAGTGTCTCGTATTAATTGTATGTTCTGATTCTAATTCTGTTAAATCTTATTTAACCTCAAATGGGGTTCCACTGGTAAATCTTAGATTCTTATATGCATCATTTAATTCCGTTTGGTGTAGAGACTATGGTGCATGGACTATATATACAAATAATATTGATAGTATGCGTATGATTGATTGGGTATATAATAGGCCAAGACCACAGGATGATTTAATACCTGTTTATGTTGCTAATTATTTTAATGTACTTTTACATCAAATGACCCAAGAACCAAATAGGATAGTAGCAACGGGTGGTAATTTTATGGTAGATGGACATGGTATAGCATTTTCTTCTAAATTGATTTTGAATGAGAATCCAAATAAAACTGAAGCTGAGATTGACACAATGTTTAGAAAATATATGGGAATTAAGACTTATATTAAAATGAATACTCTTCCTTATGATGGAATTCACCATATTGATATGCATATGAAATTGTTAGATGAAGAGACTTTACTTGTAGGACAATATCCCGTTGGTGTTGCTGATGGTCCACAAATCGATTCTAATTTAAGATATGTTACTACGAATTTCCAAACTTGCTTTAATAGACCGTGGAAAGTCGTTAGAATTCCAATGCCTCCTAATTCAAATGGGCAATATCCACCAAATTCTTATTATTTTACTTATACAAATTCACTTATTGTAAACAAAACAGTTATTGTTCCAATTTATAATTTCCCGCAGGATACAACCGCTTTGAGAATATACCGTGAAGCAATGCCAGGATATAGAGTAGTAGGTATTAATTCTAACTCTATTATTCCTGCAAGTGGTGCAATTCATTGTATCAGTAAGGAAGTTGGAGTATATAATCCAATTTTTATTTCTCACCCTTCTATTAGGTTAGCAACTACTACAATGCCAAATTATGAAGTAAAAGCATATATAAAAACAAAAGGTGGAATATCAAATGCTAAGGTTTTTTGGACTATTGATACCAACTTAGGCTTTAATGTTTTAAATATGTCAGCTGTAGGAGATACATTCAGAGCATATATTCCTGCGCAACCTTTAGGAACGAAAGTATATTATTACATATCAGCAACAGCTAGTCTAAATAACAGAACAGTAACAAAACCATTGACAGCACCATCAGGTAATTTTAGGTTTACAGTTACAACACCTACAAATGTTTCAGGTGAAGAACAATTACTGAATACATATTTATTACAACAGAATTACCCCAATCCTTTTAATCCTTCCACAACAATTGATTTTTCAATTGCAAAAGATGAAAATATTAAGTTGAGTGTTTATGATTTGACAGGAAAAGAAATTGTTGTATTAGTTAATGAATTCAGGAAAGCAGGTGCTTACCGAATTATTTTTATCCCATCAAATTACAATTTGTCTTCTGGAATTTATTTCTATAAATTGGAGACAAAGAATTATTCTGCTATCAGGAAAATGATATTTATCAAGTGATTAGTTGTTTTCTTAATACTTAAAATATCTTTTAATAAATTAATAAATCAAGAATGGCAAAAAGAATTCTTTACACATTTTTATTTGTGGTGGGGGTAGTTTTTTCATTTACTTTCAAGAGTGATGAAAAGTCAAATACACAAATGATTAACAATATTGTTGTTCAATTCGAAGGTACTAATGGTAATGGTAATAACCTATGGCTTGATAATTTCTCAATAGGTACTCGTGTAAGCAACGATTTAGCAATATATGGATTTAGTTTAAAAGATAAGAATTATCTTCTACCAGGTGTTACTTCTACCGTCGTTTCACCTGTGGTTACTATTTTAAATGTGGGATATAGTACCTCTACAGCGACTACCATAACAATGACAGATCAAACATCTTATACATCAACAAAGAGTGTAAGTTCTATTAGCTCTGGCCAAACTGTTCAAGTTACATTTGATCCGATAACATTTAATTTAAATACAACAAAAAATATCAAAGTTTATCTAAATTGGGCATCTGATCAAAATAAAAATAATGACACTTTAACTCAACCAACAACTTATCATACGGGGGTCAATCGTAGAGTTCTTTTCGAAGCACATACAAGCACTACATGTGGTCCTTGCGCATCTCAGAATCCTTATCTTGATGCTTTTATTCAACAAAGATTTGATTCTGTAGTCGCTATTAAATATCATGTATGGTGGCCTTCACCTGGAGATCCAATGTATGATTCAAACAGAGCACAACAAAGGGTCAGAACACATTACAATTCAATAAGTGCAGTACCAACTCTAACAATTGATGGAGTTCATAATCAAGTTAGCGGTTATTCAACACTTTCAAATTTATTAACTCCTTATAACAATAGGAGGGCAATTCCATCACCAATTTCAATTTCTGTTACTGATACAAGACTACCAGGAGATACAATTAAAGCCACTATAAATTTACAAGTTGTCGCACCTCTTTCAACCTATTCTAACTATAGATTGAGAGTTGCTGCTATTGAAAGAAAAGTTACTTATGCTTCTCCTCCAGGTTCAAATGGTGAAACTATTTTCTATGATGTATTTAGAAGAATGTATCCTTCTGTTGATGGTATGAGTATTAATTACACTCCTGGTAATTATACTATTGAAGTTAAATATAAAAGAGCACCTTACTGGGTTGACTCAATGATGTATACTGCAGTATTTGTGCAGGATGAGTACACACATGAAGTAATTAATTGTGCTAAAGCAAGGAATTATTATTTGGATAATATAAAACTTCCTAAAATTACTGAATCAGACATCAACCCATGTACAACACCATTTAATAATAGTTCACCATTTAATGTAACAGGGGGCATTCAAGTAGAAACAATGGAAAATGCTGTTCCACCAGCAGAATGGACTTTAATTAATATGGATTCAAATTATACATTCTGGAGATATATTTATTCTGCTGTAAATGGTCCTTCTTTCGGTGGATCAAGAAGCGTTAGGATTAATTGGTATTCTTATGTTGAGAATGTTGGTACAGTAGATATTTTAAGATCAAAAGTGTATAACAATGTTAATTTAAACGATACAATAAAATTTGACTGGGCTTATGCAAGGAGACCTGGTTATGATAATGATAAACTTGTAGTTAAAGTTTCTACAGATGGTGGAAGTACATTTCCATATATTATTTTTAACAGACAAGGCTCAAATCTTGCGACTGCACCAGATAATTCCTCGAGTTTTGTTCCAACATCAGGTCAATGGGGAACTTTTGCTGTTAGTATAAACAATGCATTAATAAGCATCAGACCTATTTCCGTTGAAGTACCTGATAAGTTTGAGCTTGCACAAAATTATCCTAATCCATTTAATCCAACTACTAATATTAAATTTTCTATTGCAAAACAAGGGAAGGTTACCTTAATCATTTATGACTTAACAGGGAGAGAAATAGAGACTCTAATTAATCAGCATCTTGAACCTGGTAGCTATGAATATATTCTTAATGCACAAAATTATTCATCTGGAATATACTTCTATAAACTGCAAACAGAATTTTATACTGATACAAAGAAAATGGTTATTGTAAAGTAGAGATTCTGAATCAGGTAAATTTAAATTTATAGACTGCCATGATTATATGGCAGTCTTTTTTTATGTAAATTTCTAAAAAAATTTAGAGTCATTTGTTTCAATTTGATACTTTTTTCTCAATTAAATTCTACAATATTAAGAAAAATTATTATTTTACTAATTTTTTTATAAAGAATTTTGGAATAATATTTGCCTTAATTTCTTTGCCCTAAAATAAAAAGGAGTAAAAATGAAAAAAGTTCTTTTATTAATTCTTGTGGTTTTAACAGGAATTACAAGCCTGTCCTATGCTCAAAGGTGGATAATGGCAGGTGTGGTTACAAATCCTGGTGAAGATCCGTCTATTTCTGTAGTAGATAGTTACAATGTTTGGATTGCTGGAGGCAGTCCTGATACACCAAGAGTATATAGGACAACAAATGGGGGGCAAGAGTGGTTTCAAGTTAATACATCAGGCATATCTAAACAAATAAATTGTATATATGCACTTTCTCCTCAACTAGTTTTTGTTGCTGAAGGAGTACTAAATAGTAATGCAAAATTGTTGAGAACAACAAACGCTGGCTTAAATTGGACAGTTGTATTACAAACAGGAAATAATGGTGGATATTTTACAAGTTTAGTTTTTTCTCCAACGAACCCTTTGGTGGGAGCAGCTCTTGCTGACAAATTATATTTAACCACAAACGGCGGATTAAATTGGATTGAACAAGCGAATGTTGCAAATAGTGGGTCAGCGAAAAATTCTTTAATGTTAATTGATCAACTATTTTATGGGTTTGGGTTAAGCAATGGAGCTTCAAGAGTAAGAGTCACAACTAATGGTGGAATAAATTGGGTAAATCAAAATTTAAATTTATCTGGTAGTCTTGTATGTGGATTTGCTTATAAAGATGATAAACTTACTGGGGTTGCATCTACATCAACTTCACTACCAAATATTGCAAGAACTACTAACGGTGGCTCAACTTGGGTTCCCCTTAACATTGGAGAAGGATTAGTTGGGAAATCATATATTAAGTGGATTTCAGGTACTAATATTGTTTACATATTAGGTGAAAATGGTGCGATTAAAAGAAGTACTAATGGAGGTTTAAACTGGGTTGGACTTGAGAATACAGGTGTTAATGGTTTAACACATTTAAGTTTTGTAAATATAAATAGCATTATTTATGGTTATGCAGTTTCAAAGTATGGTTATGTCGTAAAATTGGTTGATAGCGTGCAGTATTTTCTTACTGGTATAAGTAATAATGTTAATGTTGATAATTTCAAACTATTACAAAATTATCCAAACCCATTTAATCCTGTAACCAATATATGTTTTGAAATCCCAAAGTTGTCGTTTGTGAAATTAATAATATTTGATGTTCTTGGAAAAGAAGTAGAAACATTAGCAAATGGTTTTTACTCTGAAGGAAAACATCAAATAGTGTGGGATGCATCACGTTATAGTGGTGGTGTATATTTTTATAGAATTAATACTGAATATTTTTCTGACACTAAAAAGATGATATTGATAAAGTAAATTTTTGTTTTACTTTGGTTGTTATTAAATAAGCATAATGAGAATTTCATTATGCTTATTCTTTTAATGAAATTTTGTTATTTTATCATGATGTAATTTTTCTTTTTAGGTCTTTATTGTTTTTTAAAAAATTAATGTATATTTTATAATATATTTTAAATGTTCTTTTAAATAAAAATAATCAACATGAAAAATTTTATTTTATTAATTGTGATTTTCGTAATCACAAGTGTAGTTTTTCTTTTCCCACCTACAATAAATGCTTCTGATATTTCAACAACTGCTGATACTAATAATGTACTTCTTGAATATTGCACAGGTACTTGGTGTGGGTATTGTCCTTGTGGGCATGCTATTATAAGAAACATATTGACTGCACTTCCTAATACTGTCGTTGTTGGTTATCATGGAGGTAGTGGAGACCCCTGGATTTCTTATAGTACCGGTATGATTTCATTATTGGGATTTTCTGCATATCCAACTGGTGTTGTTGGTAGAACTTCAGGTATAATTAGTCGTTCATCCTGGTTTTCCTATGTAGTTTATCAATCATCAAATCAACCTGGGGTGAGAATTGATGTAACTAATAAATTATATAATCAAACCACACGTCAAATTTCTGCTAATGTTGTAGTTACTGCACTTTCAGATTTACCTGCTGGTTCTTATTATATTAATCAGATACTAATTGAAAGCAATATTGTATATCCACAATATTTCTATGAAGTGTGTGGCACACCAGTTGGTTATCATAATGATTATGTACATCATCATGTAAATAAAGGTATTATTAATGGTACTTATGGTACTTTATTAACTTCATCTGCCTGGAATCAGGGAACATCTTTCTCAACTCAACTATCTTATACTTTACCCACTAGTGTGGTTGATATGAATTGTGACATTGTATTTTTTGTGTATAAACAGGGTACACCATATTCTTCTAACGCACCTGTCCAAAATGCATTAGATGTTGCGGTTTCGAGCTTTACAACAATTGGAATAAAAAAGCAAGAAATACCTGTAAATGGTTATGAGTTGAAACAGAATTTCCCAAACCCCTTCAACCCAACCACCAATATACATTTTACTATTCCCAAAGATGAAAAAGTTATATTAAAAGTATTTGATGTGATTGGAAACGAAGTCGCAACTTGTTATAATGGATTTTTAAAAGCAGGTTCATACAATGTAGAATTTGATGGTACTAAACTTGCAAGTGGAATTTATTACTATCAGTTAAGGACTGATAATTTCGTTGAGACAAAGAAAATGATATTAGTTAAATAATTTTTATACGTTTTATAAGAAACTAAAACTCTATGTACATATTAAAATGTATATAGAGTTTTTTATTTTTTTAGCAATATCCTAAACTCGAGTGAGGAAATTTTTTCCTCACCTATTTAAGTGGTGGTAAATGATAAATATTTAAAATTATTTACTGTGTCTTTGGTAATTCTTTTTTACCAAAAATTAATCCAATAACTATTCCAGCAATTAAAAATCTTATACCCATAAAAATACCATCAGCAATTGCTGAACGGTAAGTAACTTGATAAGTAGACCACATAAAGAATATATATGGTAATGCAACAAGTAGAGAAATTGCAATACCATAAAGTAATCCTTCCTTAAATGGGGATTCACCTTTATATGTTTTCATATAAAGGTATGCAAGGACTAACGCTTGAATAATATAACCTACAATGAGAGCCCACCATATAATTGATTTTTCATCTCTCATAAATAGTCTTAATCTCATAAAATAATCCTTAAAAATTACCCCATAACCCAACCAACTTATTAGGAACAAAACAACGGCTGTAACAATTGTAGAAATAATTAATTTTTTCATAGTTTTTTATTTATGTTAATAAAAGAACTACAATTGAATTTATAAAAATAACAGCCAATTCAGTATGCATATAAATAATATAAAAAAAAATAATTTATTGTAAGTCTTTTTTAATTCATACCTTAGATAAGTTATATACAAAATTTTTATTCTTTGAATAAACTTATAATTAAATTGAATACTTTTTTATATCGTAAATGCTTATAAGATTTTGTATTTTTAAACTTTTAAAAATGTTTAAAAATATGTCTATGAACACACAAGAAATTATAAATATTGAAGAGCAATACGGTGCTCATAATTATCATCCACTCGATGTAGTGATTGAAAGGGCAAAAGGAATATGGGTCTGGGATGTAGATGGTAGGAAGTATATGGATTGTCTTGCTGCTTATTCAGCAGTTAATCAGGGGCATTGCCATCCAAGAATAGTAAATGCTTTAAAGGAACAAGCAGAAAAAGTTACTCTTACCTCTAGAGCTTTTCGCAATGCACAGTTACCATTTTTATGTAAAGAATTATGTGAACTTACGGGATACGAAATGGTGCTTCCTATGAATTCAGGTGCTGAAGCTGTCGAAACAGCATTAAAAGCAGTTAGAAAATGGGGTTATAAAGTTAAAGGGGTGCCTGAATACAAAGCAGAAATTATTGCTTGCACAAATAACTTTGCAGGAAGAACTATTTCTATCATAAGCTTTTCTACTGAAGCACAATATAAAGATGGATTTGGTCCTTTCACTGAAGGTTTTAAGATTGTTGAATTTGGAAATACAAAAGCTTTACAAGATGCAATTACTTCAAATACTGTAGGATTTTTAGTAGAACCTATTCAAGGTGAAGGGGGAGTTATTATTCCTCCTGATGGATATCTTAAAGAAGCATATGATATTTGTAGAACTAACAATGTGCTAATGATAGCAGATGAAATTCAATCTGGTTTAGGTAGAGCGGGGAAACTTTTTGCTTATGAATATGAAGGGATAAAACCTGATGTAGTAACTATTGGTAAAGCTCTTTCAGGAGGCTGCTATCCAGTATCAGCTGTTCTTTCAAGTAAAGAAGTATTGGGTGTTTTTAAACCTGGAGACCACGGTTCTACTTTTGGAGGTAATCCACTTGGAGCTGCAGTTGCGAGGGAAGCAATAAAGGTATTAATTGAAGAAAATTTAATTGAAAACTCTTATAATTTAGGAAAGTATTTTTTAGAGAAATTAAAATCTATACAAAGTAAACATATTAAAGAAGTTAGAGGGAAAGGCTTATTTATTGGGGTGGAATTAAAACCAGAAGCAAAAGGTGCAAGGAGATTCTGCGAAGCATTAAAAGATAAAGGTATATTATGTAAAGAAACACATGAAAATGTTATTAGATTTGCACCACCACTTGTAATTACAAAAGATGATATAGATTGGGCTTTCCCAAAAATAGAAGAAGTTTTAAAAATGGACTAATCCTCTATTCTTATCGCAGGACCTGTTAATGTTAAGTTTTTGATATTAGAATTAACAACTTCGAAGTTGACTGTAAGAATATTTTGGGACGCTGTATGAATTTTTATTGGTGGAAATAATCCTCTTGTAAGATAGCACACTATTGCAGAAGATAAAGCTCCAGTTCCACAGGCAAGAGTTTCTGCTTCTACACCTCTTTCAAATGACCTGAGGGCTATTTCATTTTTTTCTTTTGATAATATTTGAACAAATTGAGCATTAACTCCTTCAGGCATAAACTCTTGATGCATTCTGATATTTCTGCCCCAGTTTTCAATATCGACTTCACTTATGTTTTTTACTATTGGTTTCTCTATATCGTCAATAAAAACTATACCGTGTGGAGAACCAACATCTACATAAGAAGCATTTATCATTTGCCACCACTCTTTAAATTGTACTCTTAATTTAAAATTAAGTTTTATTTGTTTTGGGGGTGGAAACTGTACAGCTATAAGATTATTATCTATAATTTCTGCTTTGAAAATTTTTGATACCGCTTCAATTAATAATATTTTTTTATTTGTCAAATTATTATCTGCTATATACTGCACAGTACATCTTAACCCATTTCCACAAAGTGCATTACCTGTACCATCTCTGTTGAAATAATTCATTTTAAAATCAGCAAAATTAGAATGCTCTAAGAATATTACTCCATCAAATCTGTGTTTTTCTTTTGAGCATAATTCTACTGTTAGTTCAGAGTGATTTTTTATATTATCTTCAAGATTATTAATAATAATGAAGTCATTTCCTGCACCTGAATATTTTTGATACTCCATAAAAAATTTTTTTTAGTAAACTCCTCGTGTATTTGTTTGTTTTGTTACTCTTATGTCTCTTAATTGTGGAGCTTTAATTCTTATTTCTAATCTGAATCCACTATATTGTCCTGTCGGATACCAATCAAATAATAATTCCCAAGACTTTAAATCTCTATACGCTGAAAAATACGGAGCTGAAATTTTCTTACTTAAGATATCGTAGCTAGTAGAAAATGTAAATCGCCAGTTTTCTGAAATGCTAAAATTAATACCTCCGCTTATGTTAGAGGATTTAAATGTATAGTTTGGGTTTGGCTTTGATTGTGAGTAATTGTAATTTAAAGTACCAGAGATAGGGATCTTGTAATTAATTTCATCAATTTCTTTTTGTATTGTGTCTTTTTTACTTGTAATCTCAAAATTGAAAGAAGTGGATATATTAAAATTTACATTAGTTACATCTGCAAGTTTACCATCGGTGCTTATTAAAAATTTATTTACACGTGCATTAACCGTTGGGTCAAATTTATAAAGATTAAACGTTGCTCCACCTGCAATATTAAGTAACCCACCAATTTGTGTTCTAAAATCAGTCCGTAAATCAGACCATTTTAATGAATCAGCCGCAAAATTATAATTAATAGAAGCATTAAAATTAAATAACTGAAATTTATTCTCTGTTGTGTCGTTTTCCTTAACCTTCATTTCAAAAAGATTACCAATGTTGAATCCTATAGATTGATTCTCACCAAATGGTGCTCCTCCAAAAATTTCTTTTTCAAATTTTGAATATTTTATAATTCTACCTTGTGCATCTGTATATGATCCATAATATCCAAAGAAATTGGAAGAAAAATCTGGTGTAAAATTATATGTAATTGATGGAGTTATTGTATGTCTGATTCCTGTAATACCGAACAGATTAGGAGAAAATATCCCGATTAATTTTGTATTTAATGAAACACCCATATTAAAATATCTTACTGGTTTAAATCCATCGATCTCTTTTGTTATGACTGAACTATCTACAGGATTAAATTCTTTTTCAATGGATTTTATATACCAGAGTTCAGTGTAGTTAATAAATGTTCTTATATTGAAATCTGAAAATCGTGGTGCGTAGTTAACGGTTATATAATGTTTTGCACCAGGTCTTGAGTCAGATAAGACAGAATCCTGTCCAAGCGCGTTCGTTATTGTTCTTTTTGATTTATCATATCTTGCGTTGAAGTTGTATGAGAATGAAATATCCTCATAAAATTTACCAACACTTAATACTGGAAGGTTTGCTCGTCTGAATGGATAAAATTCAGACACATTAAATAATATCGATGGGAAACTTTCATATCTATCGCCATTAATGAGATTTTGGTCTCTATAATAATTTAAAGAGAGAGAATATGGTGTCTCTTCCCAAAATTTAGAAAAAGTTAAGTTTGATATTGCATTCTGTCTTAATAAAATATCATAATTATTTGTTGAATTGTCATAATAACTTTTTCCACTTACAAAATTCAAGTTTCCATTTAAAGATGTTGTCGGATTGATAATTTGGTTGTGAACTAAGCTAATTGACCATTCTGTAGAAGAGTATTTATCAAGATCTTTTTTTTCACCGAGATTTATTTTTGAAAATCCCGCTTCAATACTTCCTGAAAAATTATATTTCAATGCATATCTAAATCTTGAATTAAGGTCAAACCGCCCCTTTGTAAATGCGCTACCTGTAATTGCAAAATCAAAGTAGTCATTTATCGCCCAATAATATCCCAATTTTGCTAAATACACACCATATCTTGAGTCGTTTCCGTAAGTAGGAGTAATTATACCAGAACTTCTTCCTTTTCTATCAGGGAAAATAGCGAATGGTACCCAAAAAACTGGAACTCCTTCGATATATAAGAATACTGATTGAGCTATCACTTTATCTGAAGGAATAACTTTTATATAAGGTGAAAAGAAATAATATTCGGGATCTTCTTTATCAACTGCTGTTGTGTAAAGCCCATCCTTAATAAAATATACTTCTGGTGTGACTCTTTTTATTTTTTCTCCTATATAGTATCCTACCTCTGCTTCTTTATAACCTTTTGTAATTACTCCTTGCTGTGTTCTGAAATTGTACGATAATTTTAAGCCCTCATATTTTTCATTCCCTTGAAACATTAAAGGAGTTTGAACATATTTTGTTTTATTTACAGAATCTTGGATGCCATGAGAGTAAAGAATGTTTGTGTTTCTATTATAAATAATTACTCCTGCTTGCAGTTTTAAATCCTTATATTCGAGTATTGCTTTATTGTAGAGATATACTATCTGACTATCTATATCAAATATTGCGGAATCTTCAGCTGAATAGTATATAATATCTTCGATATCTGAGATAACTTGTTTTGATGTATCTATTTTATTTAAAAGAGTATCTTTTGTATTTACTGTATCTGTTTGTGAGAAGGAATTATTTAAGAATAAAAACACTAAATAATACAAAAAAATGTATATAAAAAATTTTTTAGAAGTATTTTCTTTTTCTAAAGTATATGAAATAATAACTTGTTTCAAGATTTTTAGTTTTCTATTGAAACAGAGTCGGATAGTTCATTGATATCATTTTCTTTTCGGGGAAACTCTACCTGAAGTTTTTTCCCAATCTCTTCTAAACAATAAATAATCCCTTTTTTAAAATTTTTATTTTTGAATTCTATAGACATCTGTTCTGCTATTGAATCCCAGAATTCTTGACTAACTTTTGAATTTATTCCATAATCTCCAACTATTTCAAATATTCTTTCTGCTAAAAGAATGAAAATGAGAACTCCTGTTCCTTCTTTTGTTTTATCCATACCTAATTTATAAAATTCATCTAATGCAATTGCTCTTGATGTCATGTTTCTTTGGAGATAATTTCTTTTGTTTTTAATACATAAGCGAATTTCACCCGATGTGTTCTTCTCTATTTCTTTAATTTTATTTTCTATTTCTAGTATATCTTCTTTACTTAAAATTTTATTAACAAATCTAAATTTCATTTTACTAAATTTTTTATTTTATTACCAACTACCACTAGCCCCCCCACCACCAAAAGAACCACCTCCACCTGAGAAACCACCACTTCTACTACTCCATCCACCTGATCTATAATATCCTGAACCTTTTGAGCTACTCCCAAAAACAACAGTTCCGATTATTGATTTTATTACTGCATATACAAATAGCAAAACTAATGCTCCTATGAAAATTAATATATTTAATAAAACAGAACCGATGCTTCTGAAAATACTCTTAGTTTTACTTTCTGGTTTATATTCACCTTTTGTTGCACTTATAATTGCGATTACTCCTTTTAAAATACCTTCATAGTAATTTGATTTCTGAAATTCAGGCTTAACTTCGTTTTCAATTATTCTTTTACAAAGTGCATCAGGTAGTGCACCTTCGAGACCATAACCTACTTCAATTCTCATTTTTCTATCGTTCATTGCTATAAGAAAAAGTACTCCGTTATTTTTTCCTTTTTGACCAATTTGATTTTTAGTAGCTATTTCATGAGCAAAATCTTCAATTGCTTTTCCCCCAAGAGAGTTTATTATATATACAACGACTTGATTGCTTGTTGAATCTTCAAATGATTTTAATTTGTCAATAAGTATTCTTCTTTGGGAATAAGATAGAGTATTTGTTTCATCAACTACATACTCAGTTAATTTTTTAACTTGTGCTTGCGCTTGAGTTTCAATTGAATCAATTGAATTTTGCGAGTATAGTATTTTGGAAGTAAGAATATTGGTAAGTGCAACTAGTAAAAAAATGTATATTAGTTTTTGTTTACTTATTTTGTTTTCTCTTATCATAAATTAATTACTTCATAAAATAAAAAAGCGACCTCTTTTATTTATTTACAGGTCGCTTTTAAAAACTTTCACTTAAATTTTCAGATCATCCACCAGCTGCTGTAATTATTTCCTTATCTTTATCTTCAAGTTTTTGTATTGCGTACCGCCTCTCAGTTATTTTTGCTCGGTTAATTTCATCAAAAACATCTACCATTACATTATATTTCATTTTTCTGTCAAACCTTAAAAGTAATACTGTATTTTCATTTTGAGCATATCTATTTTCAATTTTAGCTGCGACCTGTTTTACATCGACTTTTTCAGGTGCAGTTTCTGACCCATCAGCATTTCCATATGATATATAAATATTCCCTTTTTCTGAGACTCTTAAGAACATAATAACGTCAGCAGCTAGTTTTACACGGTCTTTATTTATATCTCCTTTTGGAAGGTTAATGTTCATTAATTGCGGAGCAGATAGTGTTGTAGTCAACATAAAGAAAGTTAGCAGCAACATAATTACATCAACCATAGGGGTCATATCGATATGTACACCTGTTGCTTTTGGTTTTTTATATTTTTTACCACCCCGTTCCTGTCCGGTATCCGGGGCGCCTACATCTGTTCCTGCCATTTTTTGTTCTCCTTAGTTTTTAGGTTTTTTTACTATTCTTCTTTCTTTTCGTGTTTTATCAATGTAACAAGAGAAAACACCTTTGTATTCGTTTCATTAAATGATACCATCAAATCTTCTATGACACCATAGTCTGTATCTTTATCGGCTTTAACTATTACTTTATATTGTGCTTTGTCATTGTTATAGAAATTTCGAAGTTCTCTCTTCAGTTGCCTGATTGCTTCTTCAAAACCTGCTTTATCGTAATATTTAATTGGTCTGGTTACCTCTTTGTCTCCTACCTTACCTGTTGTTTCATACGCTTCTGTTTTATTCGTACTATCAGGGTGATATAAGCCTATTGCAAAAGGTGCTCTTTCTGGATCAGGTACATCTTTTCCAAAAACATTTTTTCTTATTACATAATTATCCACATCTAAAAATACATCCCCTTTATCTGTTATAGAAAAGGTCATGACATCTCTATCAGGTACTTTGTTTGTGTCCGTATAAAGTGTTTGAGGTAACGCTACTTCTATTACTTCTGATTCTGCTGCTTTGAAAGTAGCAGTTAACATAAAGAATGTTAAAAGCAACATGATTACATCGACCATTGGTGTCATATCAATAGTAATTTTCGACTTTTTAATGTCTCTCGTTTTTTTCATATCAGTTAGTAAAAGTTAAATTTTCAAAATTTTAATTATTTATCTTTCAAAGCAATCAAAGCCAGAATGTTGTAAGTAGCTTCGTCAATCATATAGGTGATTTTTCCTACCTTAGTTAAATAGAAATTATAAAAAATTGTTCCCATTATTGCTCCAAAAAGTCCAAATGCAGTGTTAAATAGTGCTTCTGATATACCAGCTGAAAGCTCTGCTGCATTAGGAGTTCCAGCAGTTGCTAATGCTTGGAATGACCTAATCATACCCACTACTGTTCCTAATAGACCGATGAGTACTGATACTGATGCTAATGTGGCAAGTGCAGATAAATTGGTATTAAGCAATGGTAATTCAAGTCCCATTGCTTCTTCTATGGCATTTCTAACATCCATTAATTTATCTTCCGCACTCATATCTTTTTCAGCAGCAAGTAATTGATATCTTTCTAAACCTTGTTTTATAATGTTTGCAATTGAGCCTTTTTGTCTATCGCAGAGTGCAATTGCTTCTTCAATGTTACCATCTCTTAAAGCAAGTTGTATATTCTTTAAGAATGGTTCAATGTTTCCTCTACCTTTTGCTTTAGCTAATGATAATCCTCTTTCTACAGCATAGGTAATTACCATAAAACTTACAGTCATCAAGAAAATAAGCACAGGACCACCTTTGTATGCAGCACCTAGCAAATTTGCAGGTGTGTTTTTGGTTTCTGGGTCTTTAAAATATGCAGGATTCCCGAACCATAAATAGTAAATCAATGCAGATACAATAAGTGCAATGATAATTAAAATAGCTGAAAATAAACCGGATTTTTTCATTTGGTTTAACCTCCGATAGCTTTAATTATTAAATAAGTTAATTTTTATTTTGCGTAAAACTTCTGACTGCTTCATCTTGATTTGAATAAGCGTCAAAAATTAATGATAATTTTGTAATTATAAACAAGTTTTCCAGATTCTTACTCAATTGACATAAAACTATTTTACCATCTCTTTTTGCATAATTCGCATGTGCGGATATTAATACCCCAAGTGCTGTGCTATTTAGGTATATAACATCACCAAGATCAATTATCATTTTATTATTTCCTTCCTCAGCATATTTTTTTATTGTTTCTCTTAGCTCATCAGTCTCATCACCGCCTACGAAATTACCTTTTGGCTCTAATATAACAATCCCTAACTCTTTTAACTCTGTTGTTTTTATTTTTGAAGGCATAAATTTTGATAATTAATTTTGTAAAAATATACTTAATATTTTTAAATTGCAATTTAAAATTCTAAAAAAAATCTTCTTTCAAATATAATAATTTTTTGTAATTTTTGATATTATAATATTATTAATTTCTTCAATATCTCCTATTCCATTTACTTCAACAATTTTTTTATTGTTTGTTTTATAATATTCCAATACTTTTGAAGTTGTTTCTTTATATACTGATAAACGTTTTCTTACTATTTCCTCATTGTCATCACTTCTACCTCGTAGTAGTAATCTTTTAATAATTTCTTCATCAGGTACATTTAAATATATTACTATAATATCATGTAAATTCATGCTTTTAAATATTTTATCAAGTTCTTCTGCTTGCCTTATTGTTCTTGGGAACCCGTCTAATATAAAACCATTTTGTTTATTGTTATTTTCTAATGCTTCTTTTATTATTTCAATCATTATATCGTCAGGTACAAGTTCCCCTTTATCAAGGATTTGTTTAACTTTTTTCCCTATTTGGGTTTCTTTTGTTGCTAATTCTCTCAGATAGTTTCCTGTAGAGAAATGGAATAAATCCAATTTTTTTGCTAGTAAATCAGCTTGTGTTCCTTTTCCAGCTCCTGGAGCACCAAATATTATTAATTTATACATAAAAATTATTATTTTTAATTTTATTATAATTTTCTGCGGCTAGTTGGCCACAAGCAGCCTTGATGTCTATTCCATTGCTTTTCCTTAAATTTACGACAACTTTTCCTTTTCGTAATTTCTCAATAAATTCATTAATATCATCTTCTGAATAATTATTGCATAATTCTAAAAAGTTTTTCTGTTCTGTAGGATGGTATCTAATAATGTTTACATTTGACGGCACCATTTTTGACAGTTTTATAAGTCTTTTTACATCGTCACTTTTATTATTTATGTTTTTTAAAAATATATATTCATAAGTTATTTTTGTACCCGTTTTTCTATAATAGTATATTAACTCGTTATAAATTTCTGATAATTTATTCTTTTTGGAAATTGGAATAAGCATATCTCTAATTCCGTTATCTGTGGAATGTAATGAAAGAGCTAATTTCACCTTTTTAATATCTTTGTTTTCTTCCGAAGTTATGTCATCTGCAAATTTTTTTATTTTACTTTTCAGACCGATTGTTGATACAGTTATTTTTGAGGAATTAATATTCAAACCATTACCCGAACACAATATTTTTAATGATTTTAAAAAATTATCATAATTTAGGAATGGTTCTCCCATACCCATATAAACGATGTTTGTAGGATAAATTTTTTCCAATCCTATTATTTCATAAATCTGTAATAAAATTTCACTGACCGATAAATTTTTTTTAAATCCGAAATATCCTGTAGAACAGAATACACAACCAAGGTTACATCCTGATTGTACTGATATGCATAAAGTTGTCCTTCCTTTTTCTTGCATAAAGACAGTCTCGACGGGAAGGTCCGAATCAGGTAATTCAAATAAATATTTTTTAGTTTTTGTTGTTCTTGAAATTTGTAGATCTATTAATTTAAGTCTCGGGATTTTAAATTTATTCGATAAGTAATGCCTTAAAGATTCAGGAATATTTTTTATATCATTAAAATTAAAAATAATTCTTTTATGAAGTGCTTGATAAATTTGAGTTGCTCTATAATTTTCTATATTGTCTTCTTGTAAAAATTTTTCTAGTTCACCCAAAGTATAATTATAAATATCCAATAACATTTATATAAAATGTTTAATTATTTTATTTTTAGCAACTAAAATCGGATTTTTAGTTTTTTATATTTATTAATTTATTTATTTTGTATAATAATATTTTCAAAATTCTGCATAAATGAGTTTAGACCTTTCTGTTTTAAATCCTGAGCAGAGGAAAGCTGTTGTTAATATTGAGGGACCCTGTATGATTGTTGCAGGTGCAGGGAGTGGTAAAACTCGTGTTTTAACTTATAAAATTGCTTATCTTATTGATTCTGGTGTGAGTCCATATGAGATTTTAGCACTTACCTTTACAAATAAAGCAGCCGGGGAAATGAAGCAAAGAGTTATTAACCTAACGGGTGATGCTGCTCAAAAAATGTGGATTGGAACTTTTCATTCTATATTTGCTCGTATTCTGAGGTTCGAAGCTGACAAACTTGGTTATAGTAGAAGTTTTTCTATTTATGATGATGATGATTCTATTTCGTTGATAAAAAAAATCATGCTGGGAAAAGGTATATCAGTAGAAAAATTCAACCCATATGGAATTCAAAGTGTTATTAGTGCATATAAAACACAAATTATTTTGCCTGAACATCTTGAACCTGAAAATTCTTTTGAAAAAACTTTCTTAGAAATTTATACTGATTACCAATCATTACTTAAGCAAAATAATGCAATGGATTTTGATGACTTGTTAATAAAACCAATCGAATTATTTGAAAGATATCCAGATGTTCTTGAAAAATATCAGGAAAGATTCAAATTTATTCTTGTAGATGAGTATCAGGATACTAATCATGCTCAATATATTGCGTTGAAATTGTTAAGCAGTAAGTATTTCAATATATCAATTGTTGGGGATGATGCACAGTCAATTTATAGATGGCGTGGAGCAAAAATTGACAATATATTTGATTTTCAAAGAGAATTTAAAAATGTGAAACTTTTCAAGTTAGAGCAAAATTACCGCTCAACAAAAATGATACTTGCGGTTGCAGATGATATTATAAAAAAGAATAAAAAAAGAATAGAGAAAAACCTATGGACGGCAAATAAGGAAGGAGAAAAAGTACATATTATTGAGATGATTTCAGATCGTGATGAAGCTTTTAGAATTGCGAAGTTAATAAAGGAAGAGATGCATTCAAAGAAAATCAACTTTAAAGATATAGCAATTCTTTATAGAACAAATGCTCAATCTCGTTCTTTTGAAGAGACATTTAGAAATAATTCTATACCTTATAATATTGTTGGGGGTATAAAATTCTACCAAAGAAAAGAGATAAAAGATATATTATCATATTTAAAAGTTATTGCTAATTCAAATGATAATGAAGCATTACTTAGAGCATTAAACTTAAGAGAGGGGATTGGAAAAGCAACTATAGAGAAAATTCAATCAATAGCAAAAGAAAAGAATATTTCACTTTACAAGGTTTTAGAAGATATACAAAATTATATTGAAGTTAAAAATGGTATTAAAAACACTTTAATACACTTTAGTGATTTCATTAAAAAATACATAACTCTGAAAGATGAATTGAAAGTTCATGAATTTGTCAGCGGAATAATAGATGAGATTGGTATCATTCCTAAACTAAAGCTGGAGAACACATCTGAAGCAGACGAGAGGATTAACAATATTCAGGAATTTAAATCTGCTGTAAGAGAATATTATGATACTAATGAGAACCCAACTTTGGAAGGATTTTTAGAACAGGTTTCTTTGATTACCGATATTGACGAACTTGATGATAAAAAAAATGCAGTTACTTTGATGACTGCTCATTCAGCAAAAGGACTTGAGTTTTCAGTTGTTTTTATTACAGGTTTAGAAGATGGCCTCTTCCCTTTAAGTAGTTCCTTTGATATTGCTGAAGAGTTAGAGGAGGAGAGGAGATTATTTTACGTTGCTGTTACAAGAGCAAAAGAAAAGCTATACATAACATATTCCAATCAAAGATATAGATATGGAGAGCTAAAATTTCAATTGAAGTCGAGATTCTTATCAGAAATTTCTCAAGATGTACTTGATAAATGTATCGTGTATGAAAAATTTTCAAAAAACAAACTATTCTTAGACCAAGAAGCACCTGCTGTTAATATTTCTATTTTTAAGAATAAAAATATTACTAATAATAGAGATCAAACAATTGTTTATGATTATAATTTATCTGATGACTGTTTCTCTGATATAAGAGCGGGCGTAAAGGTTTTTCATAACACATTTGGAAGTGGTGTTGTTCAATCAGTATCAGGGAATGGTTTAGAAAAAAGAGCGGTAATATTATTCAATGATTTTGGATTAAAGAAAATTGTTTTAAAATACGCAAAATTACGTGTAATGGATAATTAAAAAAGGAGAATTACATTGGAATGGATAAAGGAATTCTTTGATTATATTTATGATGTTCAGAATTTAATTAGAACAGTTGGATATATTGGTCTATTTGGGATTATTTTTGCAGAAACAGGATTGCTTGCAGGGTTCTTTTTGCCAGGAGATTCTTTGCTTGTGACTGCTGGTCTTTTTGCTGCGAAAGGTGATTTGAATATTTATTTTTTGAATTTATTATTAATACCTGCTGCTGTTATTGGTGATGCAGTTGGGTATTGGATTGGGTATAAATCTGGTCCATTGCTTTTTAAAAAAGAGCAATCATTTTTTTTTAGAAAAGATTATCTTATAAAGACAAAGAATTTCTATGACAAATACGGTGGAATAACAATTGTTTTAGCAAGGTTTATGCCAATAATAAGAACTTTTGCCCCTACAGTTGCAGGGATTGCACAGATGAGGTATATAGACTTTTTTAAGTATAATGTTTTCGGTGGGATACTCTGGGTATTATCAATGACTTTAACAGGGTATTTTCTTGGTAGTGTAATACCGAATATAGAAAAACACATCGAAAAAGTTATTGTTATTGTAGTATTTTTATCAATTTCTCCTGCAATCTATAAATATATTTCTTATAAAATAAAACAAAGAAAAAAATCCACTGTCTAATTATCTTGACTTTTAATTTTTATGTTTATATTTTGGAAACGATTTATACTTTTTTAGTTTCCTTTATAACTTTTCTTTAAAAGTGATAGATATAAAAGAGAATATAATACTTTATGCAAGGGAAGTTTTTTTTAGTAATGGATTCCATAAAACTTCTATGGAATCGATTTCTTCAGGTCTACAGATAAGCAAAAAGACTCTTTATAAATATTTTCCATCAAAGGAGGTCCTGCTTGAGGTAATAGTATGTAAGGAACTTGAGGAAGGCAAGAATAAATTAAATTCAATTATTAATTCTAAAGGAAATGTTGTAGAAAAAATAATAAGTATATATGAATATTATATGCAAGAGATTTCTAAATATAGTAATTTATGGTTTAGAGACTTAAGAATGCATACTCCTAAATTATGGCAGAAAGTACATGATTTTGAAATATGTAATATTTATTCCAGATTGAAAAATTTGATTGAACAGGGAAAAAAGGAAAACTTAATAAATAAAGAACTTCCTTCTGATTTGATAATACACGCAAGTAATGCAATAACCCATTCTTTGTTAGTCCCAACTATGGCGGTGTCGAAAGAGTATTCTTTGAAGGAACTGGTAGAATTTATTTTTAATTTTCAATTGAGTGGTATATTAAATGAAAAGGGTAGAATGCTATACAATAAAATTTTAAAATTGCGCTACTCAAAAAAAATTAATAAAAGAAAGAAATCTCAAAGCAGAAATAAAATAAAAAAGAATGTTTAGAAAATTTTTAATAATATTTTCATTTCTAATAATAGCTTCCGCTTATACTCAGGAAGTAAAAGTATTTACATTAAGAGAAGCAATTAATGAAGCATTCAGAAACAATACTGAATTAGTTAATGCAAGGTATGATAAGTTAATTGCAGACTATAAAGTTACTCAGACATATAATGAAAGCTTAATTCCATCACTTAATGTGAGGTCAGTTTATTCAAGGGCTTTTAAAAAACAAGTATTCGATATTTTTGGACAAAAGTTTGAAGTTGGTACGGATAATACTATTAACACAACATTGGAATTATCACAACCAATCCCAATACTTGGTACTCCAATTTTTCAGGGCATTAATATTGCAAAATATTATTCAAAGTTATCAACTGAAAATGTTAATGCATTAGAAGCTAAAGTCGCAACTGAAGTTAAAAAATCTTTTTTAAGTGTCCTGCTACTTAAAGAAGTTGTTGAAGTAAATAAAAAATCACTTCAAAATGCTCAAGATAATTTAAATGTTGTGGAGATAAGATATAGGAATGGTACCGTAACAGAGTTTGATTACCTTAGAGCAAAAGTGAAAGTTGAAAGCATAAAACCTGAATTATCAAAAGCTGAAAGCAACTTAACATTAAGTAAAAAGAATTTGAAAAATACTATTGGCTTGAAGACAGATGAAGATATTGATGTAGTTGGTAGTCTTATTTATGATAGCACAGAGTTTACAATGAGCATAGACGATATAATTAATAAGATGCTTGATAATAATGTATCTCTCAGATTACTTCGTATTAACAGACAAATCAATGAGGAACTACTATCTATAGATGAAGCAAGTTATTTACCAAAGTTTTATGTATTTGGTCAATATACGCTTTACGCTGGAGAGAATGACACCAGAAAATTTTTCAGGTATAGATATTATAATGTTGTTAATGCAGGGATAGGCATGCAATGGAGTTTTAACTTATTTACAAATCCATTTAAAAAAAGTCAAACAATACTTGAGATTAAGAAAACTGATGAAAAAATTGTTGACATAAAAGAAAAGTTAAAAATTCAAGCACAAAGCATTATTTTAAGGATGGAAGATGCGAAAAAAAGAATTAACGCACAAAAAGAAACAGTAAACCTAGCGGAGAGAGGTTATGAACTTGCAAAAATAAGTTTCAAGAATGGAGTGATTAATCAAATAGATGTATTAGATGCGGAACTTACATTAACTCAGAGTAAACTTGCATACCTTCAAGCTGTGTATGAATATTTAGTAGCTAAAGCAGAACTTGAAGGGTTATTAGAAATTAAATGAAGTAAACTTATACTTATATGAAAGATATGAAAAAAATATATTTATTAATTTCGCTTTTGATTCCACTTTTTATATTAGTTTCCTGTGGGAAGAAAAAAGAACAACCTGTTGTTGAGAAAAAAATTCCACCTGTAAAAGTAATGGATGTTCAAGAAGAACCATTTGAAGAAATATACAAAGTAGTAGGAGTTGTAAAAGCGTATAATTATGGAAAACTTTCAGCAGAAGAAGGTGGTATTATCACTTATATAAAAGAAAAGGGTAGTAGAGTAAGGAAAGGAGAAGTGGTTGTAAGGCTTTCTAAAGAAACTGATATTGCAATGTATGAACAAGCAGTAGCTCAGTATAATCTTGCAAAGGATAACTTTGAGAGAGTTCAAAAGCTATATCTTGAAGGTGCTGCTACTGAACAACAATTCACTAATGCTGGTCTGCAGCTTGATGTTGCTGAGAAATCTGTTAATGTATATCTAAAAAGATTAAATAAAGGTTTTATTAGATCCCCAATTAGTGGTATTGTTGATGCTAAAATAATGAATAAAGGTGAAATGGCTGCTCCAGGTGTACCTGTAATTAGTATAGTAGATATATCAAAGGTAAAAATTAATGCAGGAATTCCTGAAAGATATGTACAGGATATAAAGAAAGGAAAATCAGTTAAAATTACTTTTGATGATTTTCCCGGTGAAGAATTTAGTGGAAAAATTACTTTCATCTCACCAACTATAAACCCACAGTCAAGAACTTTTGAAATAGAAATTGTTATCAATAATCCTTCTGGTAAATTGAAACCTGAGATGTCAGCAAATTTAGAAATTACTACATCTACAATATCTAATGCAATAGTTTTAAGTCAGGATTTAATCGTGGATAATGTTGAAGAAAAATATGTATTTGTTCTCGATAATAATATTGCGAGGAAAAAGATTCTTAAACTGGGTGGTAGAACTGATAATAAAGTTATAATACTTGATGGGCTAACTCGTGGAGATAAAATAATTTATGAAGGATTTCAATATTTAAAAGATGGTGATGAAGTACAGGTAATTCAATAAAAATATTTGAAATATTTTATGAAAAAGGAAAAATAAAGTTTGTATTATGAATTTTTTCAAAACTATAGTAAATAATAGAGTTACAGTTTACATATTAGTATTAATAATTGTAGTTGCTGGTGCTATATCTTATATAAATCTTCCAAGAGAAGCATCACCCTCAGTAAAAATTCCTTATGTTTTTGTTTCTTGCGTGTATCCTGGTGTTTCACCCGAAGATATTGAAAATCTTGTTACTCAAGAATTAGAAAAAGAAATCAAAGGTATCAGTGGCGTTAAAAATATAACATCTGTTTCAAGGGAAAGTTTCTGTTCAATTGCAGTTGAGTTTGATATTAATATCAATATTGATGATGCGATGCAAAAGGTTCGGGATAAAGTTTCTGTTGCAAAAACAAAACTTCCTAAAGATGTGAAAGAACCAGTTATAACAGAAATAAATCTTTCTGAGTGGCCTATGTTGTATGTTAATGTTACGGGGAACATTGGCTTGTGGAAAGAAAAAGAAATTGCAGAGAAAATTAGTGATAAAATTGAAGAGATACCTGGTGTACTATCTGCAGAAGTAGTTGGAGGAGTTGAAAGGGAAATAAAAGTTGATGTTGATGCCAACCTTCTTAAACATTATAATTTAAGTTTTAGTGATATATCTAATGCTATTGAAGCAGAAAATTTAAATATTCCAGGTGGGAAAGTTGATATTGGAAAGTCAAGTTATTTGGTAAGGGTACCAGGTGAATACAAAGACCCCGAATTAATCAAAAATATACTTGTTAAAAAGTTTTCAAATAATGCCATTTACATCAGAGATTTAGCGAATGTAACTTATGATTATGGGGAGCGAAAAACTTTTTCTCGTACAAATGGTGATGAAAGTATAACAATTATTGTAAAGAAAAAAGCTGGTGCAAATGTTATAGAAATTGCCGATAATGTAAAAGCTCTTTTAAAAGATAATAAAGATTTAGTACCTGAAGGAGTTAAAATAAGTTATACGGGAGACAATTCAAAATTTATAGTGAATACTGTTCATGAATTGGAAAATGGTATTATTACAGGAATGATCCTTGTCATCTTAGTTTTGTTTTTCTTTATGGGTTTAAAAAATGCAATTCTTGTTGCAACTTCAATCCCGTTATCATTCCTTATTTCTTTTAGCGTTCTTTCTATGATGGGAATTACTTTGAATATGGTTGTTTTATTTACTTTGATAGTTGTTCTTGGGATTATTGTTGATGATGCAATTGTTGTGATTGAGAATATTTATAGGTTACAAGAAACGGAAAATATTGACCCATTTAATTCTTCAATACAGGGGCCACATCAAGTTGTTTTCCCCGTTATTATTGCAACACTAACCATTATATCATCGTTCTTTCCATTGCTATTCTTCCCTGGTATTGTTGGTGATTTTATGAAATATATACCAATTACTCTTATTATATGTTTATTTTCTTCTCTTTTCGTAGCAATGATTATTAGTCCAGTGCAAGCTTCAATTTTCATTCATTATAAAAAAGACAGGGAGAAAGCTGCTAAAAGAAAAGTAAGACCAATCAGTAAGTTTCTTGACTTCTTTAATAGGAAATTTTTCGCTACTTCTTTGAAAATTTATGAAAAAGTAGTTAGAAAAGCATTAAAGTATAGAAAAACAACTGTTGTTATTACTATACTCTTGTTATTTTTTGTTTTTATACTATATGGAATTTTGAATCTTGGGGTGGAGTTTTTTCCTAAAATCGAGCCACAACAGGTAAATATTAATATTGCAACACCTGTTGGTACAAATATTTATACCACAGATGAAATTACAAAATTAGTAGAACAACACATACCAAGATTAAAAGATATAGAATACATAGTAGCAAATGTTGGCTCTTCTAATAATCCATTGGATTATACAGGAGAGGGTATTCCTAATAAAAGTACAATATCTGTTAATTTTCTTGATAAGGAAGAGAGGGAACAAAATTCTTTTATTAGTGCAAATCAGATACGTCAATCAATAAAAGGGATCACGGGTGCTGCAGAAGTAGAACTTGAGGAAAGAGAAATGGGACCTCCTGTTGGTAAACCTGTAAATATTGAACTTTCTGGTGATGACTTAAAAGTATTAGGTAAATATACTGAAGAGATAAAAAGTATTATAAAAGATATTCCTGGATTATCTGATTTGAAAGATAATTACGATGAAGCAGTTCCTGAGATAAAAGTTACTGTTGATAGAGAAAAAGCTGCATACTATGGCTTAAGTACAGCGATGATTGGGAATACAGTCAGAACAGCAATAAATGGATATATAGCAACTAAATATAGATTGCGTGATAAAGAATACGATATAGTAGTTAGGTTGAGAAAAGACCAACGAAATAATGTTGATTATCTTTCAAATTTATACATTACGGATAAGAACGGGAACAAAATTCCAATTTCATCAGTTGCTAAAGTTCAATTTTCAGGTGGAGTAGGAGCGATATCCAGAAAAAATCTTAAAAAAGTGGTAACTATAACTGGAAATGCAGTCGGTAGACTTGGGACGGAAGTTTTAAAAGATGTTAAGAAAAAATTAGCTGATTTAAAGTTACCCGATAATTATAGTATTACTTATACGGGGCAAGAGGAGAAACAGAAAGAAACTTCAGATTTTCTTGCTAAAGCAATGGTAATATCATTACTGATGATTTTCTTCTTTATTGTAATAGAATTCAATTCTATAAGGACGCCTATTATTATCATGGTATCTGTTTTATTATCAATAATTGGGGTAATGATAGGTCTTATGGTTACCAGCACACCATTTGGAATTGTAATGACAGGAGTAGGTATAATTGCTCTTGGAGGTATTGTGGTAAGGAATGCAATTTTGCTGCTTGATTTCCAAAAAGTGTTAGTCAGAGAGCAGAATTTATCACGGGATGAAGCTCTGGTTCAAGCAGGTTTAATAAGAATGAGACCAATATTCTTGACAGCAGCAACAACTATTCTTGGAATATTACCTCTTGCTTCAGGTGTTGATTTTGATTGGCGTTCTTTAAGTTGGGTGATTGGTGGTCAGAACTCTGCTTTCTGGCGGCCTATGGGTGTTGCTATTATTTTTGGGTTACTATTTTCCACCTTTTTAACTCTTGTAATAATTCCTGTCATCTATTCATTAGTTGACGATGGTATTAAGAAAGCGTTCAAAAGAAAAGAATAATAGAACCTTTTTTCAAATATTTATTTAGTTATTTTTTGTTATTTAAAGGGACTTAATAAAGAAATAGAGGGTGTTTATCCTTTTTCTAATAATTTATGCAAAATTGATGGACTATATAATTTTAGAAATTATATTGATATAATATTATAAAAACAATATATTTGAAACTTTATAATATTTAGATTATATGTCAGAAATAAATTTAAAAGCTCAAAAGAGAACAGAATTAAAGAAATCTATTTCCAAATCTCTAAGGAAAAAAGGATTTATTCCTGGGATATTTTATGGACGAAATAGAGAGAACATACCAATTGCTATTAGTGAACTCTCCTTAAAACCAGCAATATTTACATCTGAGTTTCATATTATTAATTTGGAAATAGAAGGAGAGAATGAGAAATATAGTTGTATTTTGAAAGATGTGCAGTTTGAACCATTGAAGAATAAACCTATACATTTTGATTTATTTGAATTGCAAGCTGGTGAGAAGATTAGTCTCGAAATTAATGTAGTCTTAAAAGGTTTAGCAGCTGGTGTGAAAGATGGTGGAGTTATTCAGCATTCATTACACAAACTTGAAATTCAATGTTTACCTCAATCAATACCACCAAATATAGAAATAGATATTACTAATCTTGGTATTGGAGATTCAATCAAGGTTTCTGATGTAAAAATTGAAGGTGTAGAAATTCTTAATGATGAAAATGCTGCAATAGTAACTATAGTACCACCTGCAGCAGAAAAAGCACCTGAGGAAGAAACAACTGAAGAAGAAGCTAAAGAACCAGAAGTTATTGCAAAAGGTAAGAAAGAAGAAAAGGAAGAAGAGTCCTGATAAAAGGAAAAAAATTTTATTTCAGATATAAAATTATAAAATAATTGAAACTAATTGTTGGGCTTGGAAATCCTGGAGTTGAATATATTAAGACAAGGCACAATGCTGGTTTTCTAGCAATTGATTTTTTTTGTGATAATATGGGTTTAAATTTTAGACCAGGAAAGGGGGAATGGTACGAAGCAGAATATAAACACAAGAGAGAAAAAATTTATTTAATGAAACCTACTACATTTATGAATGCCAGTGGCAAAGCTATTGCTGATTTTGTGAATAGGAAAAAAATCGATTTATCTAACATACTAATAGTTTTTGATGACTTTCAATTACCACTTGGTACAATTAGAGTTCGGGCTAAAGGTAGTGATGGTGGACACAAAGGAATGGCAAGTATAATATATTCATTGAATTCATTAGAGTTTCCTCGTATGAGGATTGGGATCGGAACTGATAAAATTGTAACTAAAGATAATTACACAGATTTTGTTTTATCAAATTTTTCGGAAGAAGAATTTCAAAAATTAAAGATATTGATGCCCAATATTAGAGATGCAATTCTTTGCTTTATTGATGAAGGAATATACAGCACAATGAACAAATTTAATAAAAATTATTTCAATAACAAGAAAGTCAACAGCGATAATACAACTATTTAGCTCATAATTTAAACATTTTATGAAAATAAAAATTAACTATATATGGAATTAATACTAATTTTCGGAGTTAGTATTTTTGCTTTGCTCTTTGCTCTCTATCTCATAAAAAATGTTATGAATAGAGATACTGGTTCTGAAAAAATGATGTCTATTTCGAATGCAATCAAGGAAGGAGCAGAAGCATTTTTAAGAAGACAAAACAGAACTATCATTTATCTTGCTATTGTAGTAGCTATACTTGTTTTCCTTCTTTATAGGGTGCAAAGACCAGAACAAGCATTGTGGGCATCTTTATCTTTTATTTTTGGGGCGTTATCATCTGTTAGTTCTGGATATATTGGTATGTGGATTTCAATTCGTTCCAATATTAGAACAGCTGCTGAAGCGATGAAATCTTTAAATGGGGCTTTGCAAACTGCAATTAGAGGTGGTGCAGTTTCAGGGTTATTTATTGTTGCTCTCTCTTTATTTGGAGTTGTAGGTTTATTTGCAATTGCTAAATTTTTCAGTCCTATTGAAGTAAGTGATATTCCAATTTATATCGCTGGGTATGGATTTGGTGCTAGCTTTGTTGCTCTTTTTGCCCAATTAGGTGGTGGAATTTATACTAAAGCTGCTGATGTTGGAGCTGACCTTGTTGGAAAAGTAGAAGCGGGAATACCAGAAGATGACCCAAGGAATCCAGCTGTTATTGCTGACCTTGTAGGTGATAATGTTGGAGATTGTGCTGGACGGGGTGCGGATTTATTCGAATCTACTGCTGCAGAAAATATAGGGGCTATGATTCTGGCTGCTATGCTTTATAAAGCTAATATTGCTGCTAATATTATTAAAGATAATCCTGAAGTTTTACTCGCTGTAATTTTGTTCCCAATGGTTGCTAGAGCATTTGGTTTGATTTCTTCAATAGTTGGTGTTATGGTTGTAAGGACAAAAGAAGATGAAGATCCAATGAATGCTCTTAATAGGGGATATTATGTTACTTCAATACTTGCTATGATCGGTTTTGGTGTTGCTACTTATTGGACTTTTGGTGTTGGACAAATTGCTCAAATAGCACCTTCTGCCTGGTGGCATTTCTTCCTGTGCGGAATAATTGGTGTTCTTACTTCCGTTATGTTTTTATGGATAACACAATATTATACAGAATATAAATACGGACCTGTAAAGTCAATTGCAGAAGCATCAAAAACAGGTCCTGCTACTAATATTATTGCTGGTGTTTCTGTTGGTTTTGAGTGTGTTGCAATTCCATCTATAGTGATTGCGGTTGCTATATTTACTTCATATACACTCGGAAACACAAGTGGGTTATTAAATGCTGGATTTTTTGCAACTGCAGTTGCTACTATGGGTATGCTTGGGCCTGCAGCTTATGTGCTAGCGATGGATACTTTTGGACCCATTACAGATAATGCTGGTGGTATAGTTGAAATGTCTCAATTACCACAGGAAATACGGAAAAAAACCGATAGGCTTGATGCAATTGGAAATACTACAAAAGCACTTACAAAAGGATATGCCGTAGGTTCTGCTGCATTAGCAGCATTCCTGCTTTTCCAGGCTTTTATTGTGGAAATAGAACACTATGGTAGGAATATTGGATTTAGACTTGAATCAGTTGATGTATCAAAACCAGGTGTTTTTATCGGTGCTCTTATGGGTGCTATGTTAGTGTTCTTATTTTCTGCATGGGCAATTAAAGCTGTAGGAAGAGCAGCACAAGCAATAATTCAAAATGTAAGAAAACAGTTTAAAGAAAAGCCAGGAATTTTAGAAGGAACTGAAAAGCCTGATTATGGTGAATGTGTTGACATTGTTACAAAAGCTGCATTGAAAGAAATGGTTAAACCTGGTTTGCTTGTTGTTTTAATGCCCGTCATAGTTGGGTTTATTTTCAAATTACTTTATAATGCCAAAGTTGGCGATATGAGAATTTCCGATTCTTCAGGTGCTGAAGTTGTTGCATCTATGCTTTTAATTGGAACAATAGTAGGAGTTGTTGCTGCTCTATTTTTGAACAATGCTGGTGGTGCATGGGATAATGCAAAAAAATTTATTGAACTGGAACCAAGTGATCCATCAAGAAATATGGGTAAAGGTTCTGATAGGCACAAAGCTGGTGTCGTTGGTGATACTGTTGGAGACCCATTTAAAGATACTGCGGGTCCATCACTTCATGTTTTAATAAAATTATTATCAACTGTGACTCTGGTTTTAGCCCCATTATTTATATAAGTATATCCTTTTTAGTATAGAAAATAAAAACCCTTTTGTCTTTGCAAAAGGGTTTTTTATTATAAAAAATATTTATTTATCTAATTATCTACTGTAGTTCATTATATCTTCAATTTCTTCTACTTCAATTGGGATATTTTTCATTAAGTCTTCAATTCCTGTATCAGTAATCAAAACATCGTTTTCCAATCTTACGCCAATTCCTTCTTCTCTTATGTAAATACCAGGTTCACAACTAAACACCATCCCTGGTTCAAGAGTTCTATATACATCACCAACATCATGAACATCAAGCCCTAGAAAATGAGAGACATTATGCATGAAATATTTTTTAAACGCAGGCCAATTAGGGTCTTGATTTTTAATATCATCCATCGTTAATAATCCTAAATCCACCAATTCCTTTTCCATGTTTTGCTCACAAAATTTTTGTAATTCTTGAATTGTTTTTCCAGGTTTCATTTCTTTCATTTGTGCTTTCATAACTCTTAAGCATGCATTATATACATCTTTTTGTCTTTTTGTAAATCTACCATTTACAGGTACTGTTCTTGTTAAATCTGAATTGTAATTTGCGTAACCGACGCCTACATCAATTAGTAATAAATCCCCATCTTTACACATTTTATCATTTTCTATATAGTGCAAAACACAAGCATTTGGTCCTGATGCAATAATTGGTGAATAATCTGCAAATCCCGCACCATTACGAATAAACTCATGTGCAAATTCTGCTTCTACTTCATATTCCATAACACCTGGTTTTAAAAATTTTAGTACCCTTCTAAATGCAATTTCAGTTATATCACAAGCTTTTTGAATTAATTCAATTTCATATTTTGATTTTATTGCTCTGATTCTGTGCATAATTGGAGCAAGGCGCATATAGTTGTGCAGTGGATATTCTTCCTTGCACCTTTTAATAAATCTTGCATTTCTCGTTTCTACTTCTATTACTGCTCTTTTATGTTCATTTGTATCTAGATATACATTTTCACATTCACACATTACAGTTCGGAATATTTTTTCAAAATCAGATAGCCAACAAATATTTTCTATCCCTGTTAGCTCCCTTGCTTCTTCTTTTGTAAGCTTCTTTCCTTCCCAGGTCATTATTGTTTCATTTGTTTCTCTTAAGAATAGTACTTCTCTGTTTTTGGGATCTTTTGAATCAGGATATAAAAGTAGAATAGTCTCTTCCTGCTCAACTCCAGTTAGATAAAATATATCACTATTTTGCTTAAACTTCATCGTACCATCTGAATTTGTTGGCATTATATCATTAGAATGTATTATCACTACCGAATTTGGTTTAAGGTGATTTCTTAACCTTTTCCTATTTTCAATAAAAAGTTGACTATCTATTTTTTGATACCTCATAGAATATAAATTTAATTTTTAAAAGAATTTAAACATAACGATTTTTTGTTCCACATTCAAGTAGAGAAAAGAAGCAGAAAAAGATATTCAATAATTCCAAGTCTTAATGTAAAGATTTTCTAATTTATTATAAGTATTTAATTTATGTCAAAAAATCTAAATATTATTTTCATTTATATAATAATTTAAATATTTTTGTTTCTTCAACTTTTAAATTCTTGTAAGATTGTATATTTATTTTAATTAATATTGTTTATTTAAAGAATTTAGTATTATTTACTTTATTATAAAATAGCACTTTAAGATAAGCATCATTTATCATTCTTTGGTAAAAATTGCAAAATAATTCATTTAATGTAATTTATGTAAAAGGAAATAATATTTTGTAATAAATATTAAAAATGTATATAAAGTGGATATTAAAAAGAGTGTTCTAAGTACTGCGGCGTGAAAGATTGGAAATGTACATTATATATAATTTTAGATAGCAATTTTAAAATATGCTATTTTAGTTATATGTTTTTGAGAAAAAGAGGACAAATCAAAATTTGTTACAGGTCATTTTATGATTTTATAGCGATTTTCATAAACTTTTTTAATATATATTTATTTATGGGTTAAGAAAAGTATTTGATTTATAGAACTTATTATTAATATTTTATGGATATATTTTAATTTAGTATTTTTGTAATAGTAAAAAGAAAGTAATAATAGATTGTTGTGCTTTTAATGTAAGAAAGATTGGAGGATAAAACCACTGACAAGTTTAACTAAGTAATAAAGTTAATAATTCAATTAAGTGGAGAAATTTATTTAATTAATGAAAGAATTTGTTGTAATATACAAGAAAACTATAGAGGTACCAAATATTGTTAGCATATTGAGATAATAAAAAGGAATAAAAGAGAAACATTATTTTTAGAAAATAATTGTACTATGAAAAATTCATTATTTAAGAATTTATCATTAATAGTAGTTTTAGGATTTAATTTATTTTTAATTGTAAGTAGTTATGGTCAGAAACTGGAGTTAAAGGTAACTGTAGGACATAGTTCAAGTATAAATTCTATTGCGTTTTCCCCTGATGGCAGGTATATAGCATCAGGTAGTGAAGATAAAACAATCAAGTTATGGGAAGTTAGTAG
>JAOADD010000070.1 GCA_026417495.1 Ignavibacteria bacterium | reverse complement strand
AGGTCTGGATTGAGTTTTTTTGTGCGGATAAACTTGAAACTTTCATAATTGGACTCATCGACTGCTCCACCTGTTAAAGCAAGTAAATCAACAAGTGTTTTACCTTTTGGTATTAAGTAAACACCTGGATTTTTTACTCCACCAATAACTAATACTTCTATGTTGGCTTTGTCCTTATCTGAATAGTTATGATAGTTAGCTCCTATTTTCATTGTTTCAATTGGACCAAATTTTATTGAGTCCTCTTGTGCATATACATTAAATGAGGTTATTAAAAAAATTAAAAACAAAATTTGATATTTCATTATTGTTTATTTTAGGTTGATAAAATAGGTGGAATATTAATACTATAAATTTATTTGCACAAATTTTGCTAATTATATTGGTTATTTTTCGAAGTTATTTTTTACGAGATTAAAGATAATAAAAATTATAACCTATAATCCTTCTTACAAATTAAAACAATTTATTTAAATTTAGGCATGGCTCCGCCATATAAGTCACATTTTCTTATTCCTACATTCATATTTTAACAATTTTTCTATGCTTCCCAAAGAAGCAAAGTGTCTTTTTTATTTAACTTATGCTTACTTATAACAGGGTCACCGTTGTCGAAGATTTTGTAATTTATCTTCCTTCTAATCAACTTTTCCGCTTTACAAATAATTTTATTCAAATAAGTCGTATCTATATTATCACCAACAAAAATTAGATCAATGATTTTAGTATCTCTCCCTTTAGCAATATCACCACAAGCATATACTTTTTTTATATCACCAATATTTTTAGTAACACGCTCAATTATTTCTTCAAGTCCGGTGTATTTTCTTATAATTTTATTTATTTCTGGGAAGAAAGGATGTTTAGTATTTGCTCGAAAATATTTTTTATTTCCGGTTCTACTAGATTTTAACAAACCGGCTTTTTCAAATCTATTTAGCTCAATTCTGATCGCATTAGTAGATTCCCCAAATTCACTTTCAAGATTTCGAAGGTAAGAAGTAGCTTTAGAATTCAAAAAAAACTTCAAAAGAAGTTTCACCCGCGTCTTAGATGTTATTAATGAGTCTATCATCTATAGGTATTCATATCTATAATTGAGTAATAATATTACTCAAAAATAATTAAATGTCAAGTGAAAATTTAAAATTTTTTAGCCGGACTAATGATGATAAATTAATAATAATATTACATACTGCATAAACTGGGTATTTTTGAAAAAATTATTCCGATTAATTAAGTTTCATTACAATAGGTATATTAAGTTTATATCTTTACAAATAATAAACATTTGAACTTGACTAAAGCGGAAAAAGAAAAAACTACTCAGCAATAAAATTTTTAAATAGATTTTCGAAGTTTGAATGAATTATATTTAATAAATTAATTATCATTTTAAAGAAGCGAGTTTTTCGAGGCTACAAATAAAAATTGCTTAATCAGCAAATAAAATTTTAAACAAGTCAAAAGGAAACTCTACATCAAAAACCTTTAACTTTAGTTCTTGTTCAGTTTGTACAAATGAATATTTATTAGATGAATCTCTGGATATATTCTGGATTAAATTCGTAAAAAGATCTGAATTGTAAAATTGATGGTCTTTATCAAGTGGAAAATAAACTTCTAGGATATTGTCAAAATAAGTTAATTTAATTATACCTAATGACATTGCTTGATTTCTGATATAAACAAGTTTTAATAGATTTTCAACTTCAGAGGGTAGTGTACCAAATCTATCTCGTAATTCTTTTGTAAAAAGTTCAACAGATTCATTTGCAGCGTATAGTTTTTTATACATATTAATTCTTTCATTTTCATCTTCTATATAATATTTAGGAATGAAAGCATTTACATCATGTTCAAAAATAAAATTAGGAATCGAAGTAGAATGTAAAGTAAATTTTTCCGTATTTGCATTGCTATAATTAGCAATTTCCTTTTCACTTTTTTCTGATTTTGATTTTTCAATTTCCAGATGTTTTGTTTTCCTATCTGAAAATAGCTCTGAAAACTCATTTTCTTTTAACTGAGCAACAGTTTCATTAATAATATCAAGATATAATTCAAATCCAATTTGTTGAATAAATCCTGATTGTTCTTTTCCAAGTAGATTTCCTACACCTCTTATTTCAATATCTCGCATAGATAGATTAAAACCCGAACCAAGTTCTGTATATTCTTCAATAGCTTGAAGTCTCATTAAAGCTGATTTTGTAAGCGTTGATACGGGAGGAGTAATAAAATACGCATATGCTTGTTGGCTGCTTCTACCAACTCTACCACGTAATTGATACAGTTCTGCAAGACCAAATGTATTAGCATTGTTAATTAATATAGTGTTAACATTTGGTATATCAAGTCCCGATTCAATTATCTTAGTACAAACAAGTATATCAATTTTTCTTTCAATGAAGTCTATTATAACTTTTTCCAATTCAGGAAATTTTTCAGTATACTCTACAGTTATATTAATTTCACTTATTCTTCCTGATTCCATTTGTCCATGAGCAATCCCAATCCTTGCTGAAGGTAAAAGATGTTTTAATTTATCAGCAATCTTATATAAACCCGAAATTTTATCATTTACAAAGTAAACTTGTCCACCACGAGATAACTCTCTCTTAATTATTTCAGAGATTAAATCCCAATCGCGTTTAATAATTTCTGTAATAATTGGTTTACGATTTTTAGGTGGTGTATTTATAATAGATAAGTCTCTCGCTCCAAGAAGTGAAAAATTCAAGGTTCTGGGAATTGGTGTTGCAGTTAACGTTAGAGTATCAACATTTGGTTTTAGTTCCCGCAGTTTTTCCTTTGCTTTAACACCAAACCTTTGCTCTTCATCTATAATGAGCAACCCTAAATCTTTAAACATTACATCTTTAGAAAGCAACCTGTGAGTACCAATAATTACATCAATTTTCCCTTCTGATAATTTTTGGAGTATTTCTTTTTGTTCTTTTCTTGATTTGAATCGTGTAAGTGATTCTACTTCAACAGCGAATTGTGATAATCTATCCCGAAATGTATGATAATGCTGAACAGCTAAAATAGTAGTTGGAACAAGGACTGCAACTTGTTTATTCCCAAGAACAGCTTTGAAAGAAGCTCGAACGGCAACTTCAGTTTTTCCAAATCCGACATCACCACAAATAAGCCTATCCATTGGGCTTTCTGATTGCATATCTGCTTTAACTTCAGCAGTAGCTTTTACTTGATCAGGGGTATCTTCATAAATAAAATTTGCTTCAAGTTCCTTTTCCCAATGAGTATCAGGTTGAAATGCAACACCTTTACTTGCCTTTCTTTTTGCATAAAGTAATATTAAGTCACGTGCAATGTTTTCAACATTTTTCTTTGTTCTTTCTTTAATCCTTTCCCAATCACCACCACCAATTCTTGTAATTTTAGGGGTGTATCCTTCAGTTGATGTATATTTAGAAATAAGATTTATATAATTTAGAGACAAATAAACTACATCACCGTCAGCATAAGTTAATTTTACAAAATCTTGATAACTTTTCTTTTTACTTCCTTTAATTTCTCTTGTAACTAATCCTGAATAGATTCCAATGCCAAAGTCACGATGCACAACATAATCACCAAGTTTCAGCTGTTTTAATTCATCAATAGAAATTGAACGATACCTGTGATGTTTTTTATATTGTCTAAAATATCTATTAAATATCTGATGCTCTGTGTACAGAATAATCTTATTTTCGTGAAATACAAATCCATTACTCAAAGATTCGGATAGCAGTTTCAATTCAGAAATCAGAGTACTTTTACCACCATACATTCCTGTTACTTTTTGGGTGTTAGTCTTTTTTCCAATTACGAATTCTTGTTCGGTGTCCTCAGAAACCGTTCGCTCAAATGATTCTATTTCTTCTTCATATTCACATATTAATTCTTCCATTCTTTTTACCTGATTTCTATCAGAACAAGCTATATAAATTTCATAGCCATTTTTTAAATGCGTTAGAAGATTATTATAAAGATCTTTAATATTTGAACGGAAATCAGGTTGAGGAGCAGATTTAAAATTAATTTTACTTTCGACAGAAAAAAATTTTTCTACAATAATTTTTTTCTGTTTACTATTTTCAAGATAATTATTTAAAAGTGAATTTGATAAGCATTCTTCATCTATAAAAATCAACATATCGTCAGAGAAATAATCAATAATATTATTTTTTCTTATATCTTCTTTTTCAACATATGAAGATAATACGATTGGTATTAAAATTTCGTCCACTTGCCGTATTGAACGCTGTGTATTTATATCAAATTCTCTAATTGATTCAATCATTTCTCCAAAAAACTCAAGTCTAACAGGGAAAGAAAAACTTTCTGCAAAAACATCCACAATTCCCCCTCTGACAGCATAGTCTCCAGGTTGTTCTACAAAATACTTCCTTTCATAATTATATTTTTCAAGTTTTTCTAAAAGTTCTTCAAATAAATACTCCTCTCCTTTTTTAAGATGTAGTATGCTTTTACGGTATTTCTCTTTTGGAATGATATTGTATGATAACCTATCAACAGCAGAAATAATTATATAATTTTTGTCTTGTGAAAGTAATGTAAGGGATTTAGTAGCATCTTCAGCATCATAATATTTCTCTGGTGTATATGCAGCTACAAAATTTTTAGAGTCGAGGATAGTTATGTCATCCTTTATACTTGTAACTTTTTCATTATCTTGAACTATGTAAAAAATTTTATTATATCCATTTAAATATAGGAAGTCAAGCAGGAATGAAACCAATGAACCATTTAAATTGGAAACAATTATCCCTTTCCCCTTATTATTTTTAGGGGGGGTATCATATTCTGATAGTAATTTCAATAAATTTTGAAAACTATCAGATTTATAAATCCTATTCTTTACTTCATCAAACAATTCAACAAAGCAGATGAAAAAATCAACTCTAATTTCAATATACAAATAATATGTATAAACATAAATGAAATATATTTCGTTTTATATATTGGTTTTCTTATAAAATTTACAAATTTTTAATAAGTTGTTGAAAATATTTGACTAAATTAAAAAAGAGGTATTGTTAAATATAAATTAAAATGATCGTTTAGTAATAAATTATTAAAAATATATTATATGTATATATTAAAAAATAACTACCATAAATATGCTCTAACAAATTATGAATTGTTAATAATAAGCTGTTATAAGATATTTGTATAAGATATTTCTATAGTGAATAAATACAAAAAATACAAACCGATAAAATTTTTAGGCCAAAATTTTCTTGTTGATGATAATATTGCCAAGAAAATCGTAAATTCAGGGGAAATAAAAGACAAAGATTTAATTATTGAAATCGGACCAGGATATGGAGCACTAACAAAGTATATTATTGAACAAACTAATAACTACATAGGAGTAGAAATTGATCAAAAATGCATTGACTTTTTAAGGGAAAAATTTGGTAATAAAATTATTTTATTGAATAAAGATTTTTTAAAATTTGATTTTGAAAATGATATAAAGAATATAAGAAGAAAATTCTCCCGATTGAAAGTAATATCTAATATTCCATATAACATAACATCCGAAATATTATTTAAATTATTCGAAAATAAATGTTATATTCATTCAGCAATATTAATGACACAAAAGGAAGTAGCAATGAGGCTCAATGCAAAACCAAAAACGAAAGAATATGGTATATTAACAGTGCACACACAATTAAATTCAGATTTTAAATTACTATTCCATCTACCTCCTACAGTTTTCTTTCCGAGACCAAAAGTAGAATCAAGCGTTTTCAAATTAACATTCCATAACAGATATAAAATTGAAAATCTGAATAACTTTTCTGTTTTCATCAAGTCAGCATTTGGCAAAAGAAGAAAAATTTTGAGGAATTCATTAAAAGAGTACTTATTGAACTACAACATTAATAATTTTGATTTTGACTTTTCTCAGCGTGCAGAAGAATTATCCCCACAAGAATTATTAACATTGTATAATCGTTTAAGAACAATAAATAAAATTAATATTCAATAATATTCGTAATATAATATTACTTTGTGGGTAAAAAAGTCATAATTTTTGTTGAAGCACCTCTTGCAATAATAGAAGAATAAACTTGTTTATATTCCCCATTAAGCCATAACCGAACTTGATTTCTATAATCAAGAGAAATATTTTGTCCATTCTGACCTGGGGGTAGAATAGAGAAGTATGTATTTAAATTGGATAAATCAGCAATAAATCTTAGTGAAGGACCAAGGTATGAATAGAAATTATTTTCTTTTATAGCATTAGCATAACTATATTGAATATTACAAACTGTATTACCGCAACCATCAGCTTCATAGGGACCTGCTTCAAGGATTTGAGATAGTGCTGGAATAACTCCAAGTGGATGTTTAAATTTAACCTTGTGCACTTCACCCCAAACCCATTTGTTTACTTCAGGTGTTTTAAATTTATTTTTTAACTGTGCAATAGCATCTTTAAAACTTTTAATTAAAGCATCTCGTAAGTTCTCATAATTATATTCATCACTTTTACTAATTACCCCTTTACCTGTTGACTCTTCATATTTAGTTACAGATACATTAATAAATTTCTCTCTTAGTAACTTGGAGGTGTTTCTTATTGGTATGTTAGCAATAGTAATGTACTCTAAAAATAATTCATCACCAAGCTTTTCTTTATACAAATTTTTGTATAATTCTATTTCAAATTGAGCAAATATTGTCGCTGCATTATTTATTAATTTAAACTCGTAATTCCAATTCTTTAAAATTTGCAAGTAGTCTTTTTCTTCCTCCGTTAAATAAACGATGGGTTGTTTTGTTACCTGTGAAGTGTCCAATGAAACCGAACTTACAGCTTTAAATAAATAATTACAAAATTCTTTCGCGAGCAAACTATTAACATCAAGTTGTATAAATTGAAAATCAGATGTAGAAAAATTATTTCGTACTTCAAGCAATTCCTCAATTCTTGCAGCTCTATAATGTGGCTCAAACAAATTTGTAATATAATATTTAAACTTCGCTTGCGGTCTATTATTTGCAGTAACAATATAATTTTCAGGAGGATTCAATATAGAAGGTAGTTCCTCAAAATCTACATATCCTTTCCATTCAAAGTCATTATTATTTATCCCAATAGCAACAGTACTAATTTTTTCTTCGTTGTTATTTTTTGTTTTTCTTATAGGTATTTTACCTGCTACGCAATATCCAATATTGCCAGCAGTATCTGCATAAACAAAATTCAAAGCAGGAACACCATAAGATTTAAGTGCAGATTTGAATTTGCTCCAATTGTTGGCATTATTAACATTATATAATGCAGTTATTTCATCACTATAATCATAACCTACCCACTTCATCACTACTACATTAGGATGATCTACTTGAAACTTCATTGAATTTAAGAAATTTGTTTTTTCCAGGTTAGATACAATTGGTCCCTCTTTAGTTAAATATATTGTATATGAAATTTCTTCTTGTTTTCCTTTAACTGAAATATTTTCTAATATACTATCTATAATTGAAACATTATCATGATTATTTACCATAAATAAATCCATCTCATCATTCATTAAGTTGGTTATTCCCCAACTAATTGAATTATTTAATCCAATCAAAATACCAGGTATACCAGGAATTGAAAATCCAGCAACTCTGAAATTTTTAGATTTATCTATCATCTCCACTTCATACCATGTAGAAGGTATTTGCAATGGAAGATGAGGATCATTAGCGATTAAAGGTTTACCAGATTCAGATTTTTTACCTGAAACTGCCCAAGCATTACTACCCGTTAATATTTCACCTGTACCAAATTTATTAAGAAAATCGAAGTATTTATCAACGAATCCTATTTTTATGGAGGAAAATAATTCTGTATTATAATTACTTACAGAAGAAATTGTATCTTGTTGTTTTTTTTCTTTTTCTTGTTGTTTTTTCTTTTCTCTTTCATCAGCAGATTTAATCACATTTGGGGCATTAGGATGTATATCTGGAATGAAATCTTCTGCTTTATCAAAGCCAAATTTCTCGATAATCTTACCAAAACAATAATCAGTATACCATGAGATGTTCAAATTCCACGCCATTAATCTACTAATTGCGAAGCAATCTATAGGAGCCCATTTATCTGGTTTATAATCAAGTACATCAAATTCCAATGGTAAACTTTTTTTATTTCTATCAATAAAATAATTAACCCCTTCAGAATAACTTTCCAAAATTTCCTTTGTCTCGTTAGGAAGATTATTGTAATACTTTTTGGCAGTTCTGTAAATACCAATGGTTCTAAATAGTTTATCATATTCTAAAGATTCTTTTCCGAATATTTCTGATAATTTGCCTTGACTAACTCTTCTCATAAAATCCATTTCCCAGAGTCTATCTTGTGCATGAATATAACCAAGAATAAAGAACAAATCTTTTTGATTTTTTGCTTCAATATGTGGAACCCCAAAAGCATCTTTATATACAAAAACAGTATCATAAAGCTCTGAAACTTTAAATGAACCTTCCTCTTTATAAAGACTCTTTGTGGATAAATCCCTAAAAAGGATGAATGCTGTTATAATAAAAACTACAATTACAATCAATATACCAATTAGATTTCTTAAAAAATTACTTTTCATTTGTGATTATCATTTCATAATACAAAAATAGTTGTTAAGTTAAGAACATTAAATAGTAATTAAAATAAAAAATGATAATATATATTCACGGCTTCAGAAGTTCAGGTAAAGCAAGAAAAGCACAAGAGACGAAAGAATACTTCAAATATACTAAAGTGGTAACTCCTGATTTACCTGTTTCACCTAAAATGGCATTTTTCCGTTTATGTGATATAGTAAGAGATGCTGGTGGAAAGACAAATTTAATTGGGTCTTCTTTAGGTGGTTTTTATGCTATGCTCTTGAACGCGAAATATGGTTTAAAAGCAGTGTTAATAAATCCCGCAATTAAACCTTACGAAGTATTAGAACCGTATGTCGGAGAACTTACAAATTATCATACAGGTGAAAAATTTGAATGGAGAAAAGAGCATATTATTGAATTAAAAGAATTGAATGAAAAATTTTTTAAATATGTAAATCAAAAAAAATTATTTCTTCTTCTAGCAAGAGACGATGAGCTACTTAACCATGAGGAAACTAAATTTACCTTTCCTAATGCTAGCAAAATAATTGAATATGATAAAGCAGGGCATGAATTTTCACGATACAAAGAAGCTCTTCCAGAAATTAAAAAATTTTTCGAATCACCCCCAAAAAAATAGAATCTAGTACTTAGAACTTTTCATAACATCAGCAAGTACATCATAAAATTTTTCCCATGCAGACTTTAGGTCAGGTGTAAATTCATCACCCAAAACTTTTTCAATCGCATATAAAAGGGATTCCTTAAATAGTTGATAATGTTCATCTCTAACATTGTATTCATAATGCCTTTTGCCTAATTCTTGTACAGCAGGAATAATTATTTGAGGATTGTTTAACCCTTCAACCACAGTTTTCATCATAGTCATTATTCTGTGTTGTTGGTCTCTAATATCCCCTTTAAAAAGTTTTAAAGCTTCAGGATCGAGTTCAAATAATCTATTATAATGGATTTCCCAACAATTACTATCACAAATTTTCAAAAAACTTGTTTGAATTAAACTAATTTCTTGAGGCGTAAAAATATTTTCAAGCATATTTTTCATATTTTATATTAATTAAAATAATAAAAACATTACAAAAATAAAATAAATTCAATCATCAATTTTATCTTTTAATCATTCACAGTAACAACATTTTAATAGGACTAATATAATTTAATTTAACTCAAAAAATAACTTCATTTAAAAAATATCTCAATTTACTTAATTTAATATTAATAAAATATAACTGCAACTAAACAAGATAAAGATTTGTTTTAATATTATTAATTTATAAAATCAAAGGATTATGGCAAAAAATAAAGGATATGAATTTAAAAGAGAAGAAGTTCTCGCTGATTATAAACTTGCAAATGAAAGTAGGCAAGCTAGTTTAATTGGGAGAAAAGAGACTTTGATGGGTAAAGCAAATTTTGGAATATTCGGAGACGGAAAAGAAGTTCCACAACTAGCAATGGCAAAAACATTTCAAGATGGAGATTTTAGGTCAGGATATTATAGAGACCAAACTTTTATGATGGCAACTGGAATGCTTACCCTGGAACAATTTTTTGCTCAACTTTATGGTGACACAGATATAAATCGTGAGCCACATTCAGGTGGAAGAGGTATGAATAATCATTTTGGGTCACGGTTACTTGATGAGAATGGCAGGTGGAAAAACTTAATGAAGATGAAAAACACATCTTCTGATATTGCTCCAACAGCATCACAAATGCAAAGATTGCTCGGTCTTGCTTATGCATCAAAATTATACAGAAATAATCCAGAACTTTCTTATTTAAAGGAATTTTCTAATAATGGAAATGAAGTCGCTTTTGGTACAATAGGAAATGCAAGTACTGCTGAGGGCATTTTCTTTGAAACAATAAATGCTGCGGGAGTATTAATGGTTCCAATGGCAATATCTATTTGGGATGATGGATTTGGTATTTCAGTACCTAATATTTATCAAATGACAAAATCAAGTATATCTGAAATATTAAAGGGTTTTGAATATAGTAAAGAACTGGAACAGGGTTTTTTAATTTATAGAGTTCCAGGATGGGACTATGAAAAACTTGTTAATACATATCAGGAGGGAATATCAATTGTAAGAGAAAAACACATTCCAGCAATATTTCATATAACAGAATTAACCCAACCACAAGGTCACTCCACTTCAGGTTCTCACGAAAGATACAAAACTAAAGAACGACTTGAATGGGAAAGAGAGTATGATTGTATAAGACAATTTAGAAAATGGATATTAGAAAAAGGATTTGCAACAGAGGAAGAATTGACACAAATAGAAGAAGAGGCAAAAGTTACTGTGAAAAAAGCTCAACAGAAAGCTTGGGAAGATTTCCTTTCTCCAATAAAAAAAGAAAGAGATGAAGTAAGTAAGATTCTTCTTGATATATCAAAGGTAAGTAAAAAATCAGATGAAATAAAAATGATTAACGATGGGATGTATCGAGCACTTGAAACAACAAGAAGGATGATTTCAGTTGCAGTATCTGATGCACTACTTGCTCTAAAAGATGAACCAATGGAAATAAAGCAAAAATTAATAGAATGGAATGAAAAATATAAAAAAGCGAATGAGTATAATTATGGTTCACACCTATATAGTCAATCAGAAGAAAGTCCTTTAAATGTAAAAGAAGTAAAACCAATATACAAACCCGACTCTAAAAGGGTTGACGGGAGAGAAATTTTGCTTGCATTCTTTGATTATGCATTTAAAACTGATCCGAGACTATTTGCTATTGGAGAAGACATAGGTAGATTAGGTGATGTAAATCAAGGAATGGCTGGTTTGCAAGCAAAATATGGAGATATAAGAATAACAGATACAGGAATAAGAGAAGCTACTATTGCAGGACAGGGTATAGGTGCAGCATTAAGGGGACTCAGGCCAATTGTAGAAATTCAATATTTAGATTATTTATTGTACGCTCTTCAGATAATAAGTGATGATTTAGCATTACTTCACTGGCGTACAAAAGGAGGACAGAAAGCACCTGTAATAATTCGTACAAGAGGACATAGGTTAGTTGGAATTTTCCATTCAGGTTCACCAATGGGTATGATCACACATGCATTCAGAGGTTTACATGTATGTGTACCAAGAAATATGACACAAGCAGCAGGGTTTTATAATACTTTACTTAAAGGTGATGATCCAGGACTTGTAATTGAAAGACTGAATGCTTATAGAATTAAAGAACTTTTACCAGAGAATATTGGTGAAATTACGGTTCCACTTGGTGTTCCTGAGGTATTACAAGAAGGCACCGATATAACTATCGTAACTTATGGAGCATGCGTTGATATTGCAAAAGCAGCAATTAATAAATTAGAAAAAGTTGGAATCTCAGTTGAGTTGATAGATGTTAGAACGCTATTACCGTTTGATAGATTTGGAATAATAAAAGATTCAATAAAGAAAACCAATAAAGTTTTATTCCTTGATGAAGATGTCCCTGGTGGAGCAACAGCTTTTATGATGCAACAAGTTTTAGATGAACAAAATGGTTATAAATATCTAGACTCTCCTCCAAGAACCTTAACAGGAAAAGCTCATAGGCCTGCTTATGGAAATGATGGTGATTATTATTCGAAGCCAAATGCAGAGGAGGTTTTCTCAATTGTTTACGAAATTATGCACGAATATAATCCGACAAAATTTCCGCGTTTCTTTTAGAATTATCTATTAATGTAATTACAACATTAATATTTAATTTAGCAGTAAATTTTTACTGCTTTTTTTATTTTTATTTTTTAATGAATTTATTTAAAAGATTAAAAGGAGTATTTTTATCAAAAAATTAATATCCTATGAGAAAATTCATTTTCATTATTTTTATTATTATTAGCATTTTTGATTGCACTTATCCACAATGGAAAGAAGCGGGAAAACCTGTTTCAATCATTTACTCTGTTTGTGTAAAAGATAACTTAATTTTTGTTGGAACTCCTATGGGAATATTTCGTTCCGTGAATTACGGGAGTACATGGAATCCAATAAATTTGGGAGTAATAAATTTATATGTAAATAAGTTTGCTGTCTGCGGGAGTAATATATTTGCGGGTACAGTAGATAGGGGTTTGTTTAGATCATCAGATAATGGAGATAGTTGGATGGCTGCAAATACAGGTTTATCAAGTCAGGTAATAAATGAGTTAATCGTAAATAATAACGAAATATATGTATCAGCAGGGGAAAATTTATATGTATCTTCAAATAATGGTGATAATTGGAATTTAATAAAAGGAATCTCAAATGTAAAAGCACTTACTTTTAAAGATAGTATTTTGTTCGCTGCAACAACAGATGGTATTTATAATACTTATGATAAAGGAGAAAATTGGTATAAAGTTAGTTATTCAATAAATGCAAAGGCTCTTGCTGTAAGTGGCGAATATATTTTAGCTGGAACAGAGTATAATGGAGTTTATGTCTCAAAAGATAATGGAAGAAATTGGACTCCTGCCAATAATGGCCTACCTGAATATACAACTATAAATTCATTTGCAATAATTGGTAGTAGTATATTTGCAGCTACAGACGGTTCTGGAGTTTATTTTTCAATTAATTATGGTACAAGTTGGGTTCCTGTTAACAATGGACTTACAAGTCATAGAATATTATCTATCTTTGCATACAGAAATTATTTATTCGCTGCTTCATTTGGTGGTTTATATTATTCTGTCGATAATGGAAATCAATGGACAAATATAAGCTCTGCAATAGTGAGCAATCAAACTATAAACTGCATGGCTGCAAGTGGAAATACAATTTACGCTGCCACAAATCAAGGGAGAGTATTTACATCTTTAGATAATGGTAATGTCTGGTACTCATACAATAATACTGGAATTGTAAAAGAATACGAAGGAAAAATTCTTTCTGCTGTTGGAAACATCTACGGTATTACTTGCGGAATAGGAACAGTTTATATTGCAACAGATAGTGGAGTTTTTAAGTCTTTTGATAATGGAAATAGTTGGAAACCAATTAATAATGGATTAATGAATAAGAATGTGTATTCAATATTACAATATAGAAATAATCTCTTCGCAGGTACGGGAAATGGATTGTATTACTCAATTGATGATGGCAGAACCTGGCGACTATCTGAATACCAATCACTTACTTTAGGAAAAGTTCAATCAATTGCAATCAATAATAATAATTACTATGCAGGAATAAATGGAAATATTTATTGCGTAATAGATAAAGGGGCTGATTATACCAGAGCATCATTTGATAAATCTTATGATATTCCTGGCTTAGCATTTAATAATGATTACTTATTTGCAATAACTTATGGCGGTGGATTATATCGTGGAGATTTATACGGAAAAGGATGGGACGATTATAATGAAGGATTAAAAAACTTATATCTGACTTCAATAGTAATTTATGGTGAAACTGTTATTATTAGTACCTGGGGAGGAGGTATATTTTATTCCACTGATAATGGAGGGGAATGGTATGAAGCAAATGAAGGTCTATCAGAGCAAAAAATTAAGTCGCTATTAATTAATGGCGATTATGTATTTGCAGGGTCTGAAACAGGAAAAATCTACAAAAGACATATAAACGAATTTGTAGAAAAGTAGAAACAAAATTTAAAGATGGAAAAATAAAAATCCCCTTTTCATAATTTTTGAAAAGGGGATTTTATTTTTATAGAACCTAATAAACTATTTAATCAAGACCATTCTCTTCACATCAGTGAAACTACCTGCCTCTATCCTATAGAAATATACTCCACTTGATAAATATGATGCATCAAATTCTATCGTATAATACCCTGCTGGCTTTACCTCATTCACCAATTTGGCTACC
>JAOADD010000053.1 GCA_026417495.1 Ignavibacteria bacterium | reverse complement strand
TATTCTATTCTTTTCTTAAGTTCACCATAAATATAAGCGTCAGCACCAAAAATTATGCAAGCAATAAAAATGTAACCAAGAATCAGAATTATTGCTGCTAAACCAGCACTAACTTTACCCAATATCCAGAAAATGATAAATAAAGGAATATACAGTATTAAAACTAATAAAAACATTCCCCCAAATATTGTCCATTTTTTACCATAAGTTATTTGGTTACTTACTTTTAAGCATTCCAATGGATTTAATTCTTTGTCTACTAATAAATAAAATGATTGACTCCATGCTAATGCTATAACTATAGCTGGTACAATAAGCATATAAAGTCCGAAAAATATACCAAATGTAGATAATGCTAAAAGTATGAAAAACTCTCCAATGTATTTTCTGTATTGGCTTTTAAAAATATCAGTAGCACTTGGTTTCTCCCCTTTGCTTAATGTGACAATCAGTCCATATAGCCCTATTGTTGTTCCAATGTTGATGTAGGGAATCCAGATTGTAATTATCCATAACAGAGTAGCCCCTATGAGAGCTCCGAGGTTTGCGAAACCTATTTTGAAGGCGTTACTTATGATGTCGCCTACTTTTAGTTCGGAAGGTTTTATTTCCGACATAACTAATCCTCCTTTTAGTTTTAAGATGTTTTTTATTTAATAGTAGAATTAATTTAGCAATATAAAAAAAACCAGTAAATTAATTCTACTTTATACAACTTATTATTATCAATTGGATGATTTAAATGCTTTTTTACCTGCGAACTTTGCTTGTGTACCAAGTTGTTTCTGTATTCTAAGGAGTCTATTAAATTTTGCAATTCTTTCTGAGCGACATCCTGAACCAGTTTTAATTTTTCCACTATTTACAGCTACAGCTAAATCTGCTATAGTAGTATCTTCAGTTTCGCCTGACCTATGAGAGACAAAAGTATTATAATTATTTTTATATGCTAATTCTATTGTATCTAATGTTTCTGTTACTGTTCCTATTTGATTTAGTTTTATCAAAATGGAATTTGCTATTTGTTCTTCAATACCTTTTTGCAATATAGTTGGATTTGTACAGAATATATCATCTCCAATTAATTCTATTTTACTCCCCAATTCTTTTGTAAGTAGTTTCCAGCCATTCCAGTCATTTTCAGCCATACCATCTTCTAAAGATATTATAGGATATTTTTCTACCCATTTAATCCAATGCTCAACCATTTCTTCAGATGATTTTTTTGACTTATCAGATTTAAAGAATAAGTATTTGCCATTATCCCACATTTCACTTGCTGCAGGATCTAAGCATATAGAAATATCTTCACCTGGTTTATATCCCGCTCTCTCGATTGCTGTAAGTATTACCTCTATGGCTTCTTCATTTGATTTTAAATTTGGTGCAAAACCTCCTTCATCTCCGACTGCAGTACTATACCCTTTCTCATTTAGAACTTTCTTTAAAGTGTGAAATGTTTCAATTCCCATTCTTATAGCTTCTGAGAAACTTGGTGCATTGTGTGGAGCAATCATAAATTCTTGAAAGTCTACATTATTATCAGCATGCTTACCTCCATTTATAATATTCATACATGGTACAGGTAAAACGCATGCATTTACTCCACCAAGATATTTAAATAAGGCAATTCCATAAGCAGATGCAGCAGCTTTTGCAACTGCAATTGAAACTCCCAAGATTGCATTCGCACCAAGTTTACTTTTATTTGATGTACCGTCTAGTTCTATCATCAAATTGTCTATTTCTCTTTGGTCTCCTGCATATTTACCAATCAATGCTGGTGCAATTATATTGATAACATTATCAACGGCTTTTAAAACACCTTTTCCAAAGTATCTTTTTTTATCTCCATCTCTAAGCTCTGTTGCTTCTTTCTCTCCTGTGGATGCACCTGATGGTATCATTGCACTTGCTGCAACACCATTTTCAAGCATTACTCCAACTTCTATTGTTGGATTTCCTCTTGAGTCTAGAATTTCAATTGCGTCTATTTTTTTGATTTTCATAATTACTTTTTTTATTAATAAGATTATATTTAAATATAAATAATTATGTTTGAATTTTATATGTAGTAAATTTGGAATTACATTTATTTACTATTGTAATTTCATTAATTTGAATTATGGAACTCTTCAAGATAGGTTTTATATCGGTAAAACTTGTTGATGTTATTGATGTAGTACTCATTACTTATATTTTCTATAGATTATATAAAATTATGAGGGGGACTGTTGCATTTCAAATTTTTGTATCATTACTTCTTATTATTGGCTTTTCACTTATTGCGCAATTAATTAATATGAAAGCAGTTGGTTGGTTACTCAGTAGAATAACTGAAATTTGGGTAATAGCATTTATTATTTTATTTCAACCAGAGATAAGAAGAATTTTATCAACTTTTGGTAGAACGAGATTTGCAAGAATGTTTTTTAAATTTGACATAACGGAAAGTGTAACAGAAATTGTTGATGCTTGCATTGAAATTCAAAAAAATTCATGGGGTGCTCTTATTGTAATAACGCGTAATGCAAGTCTTGATAATATCATTGAAAAGGGAGAAGTATTACAGGCAAAAATTAACAAAGAGCTTATTATCTCAATTTTCAACCCAAAATCTCCATTACACGATGGGGCAATTGTAATGAGTAGTAATATTATAGAAGCAGCAAGATGTACTTTGCCGTTATCTGAAACCCGAACCTTTAATAGAAGGAAACTTGGAACTAGACACCGAGCAGGGTTAGGAATAACCGAGCAGACAGATGCTGTAGCTTTGATTATCTCAGAAGAAACACAGGATATTTCCATTGCTGATAGTGGTAAACTTGAATTGTGCATGAATAAAGATGATTTAACGGATAAATTAAAAAAAGCAATGAACTATAAGAAGATTTCTAAATCAATCAAAGAGATCATTGAAAGCAAATAATTATCTGCAGTTTTATAATGTCTGAAGATATATATTCCAAAAAAAGAGAAAAATTAATTGAATTGTTAAGAGAGGAGGGAATAAAAGATGAAAGAGTGTTATCAGCGATGAATAAAGTTAGAAGAGAATGTTTTGTAGATGAGACTGAAAAAGAAAATGCTTATTTAAATTACCCACTTTCTATTGGTTACAGTCAAACTATTTCACAACCTTACACAGTTGCTTTTATGACTGAACTTCTTGAGGTGAATCCTGGTGATAAAGTATTAGAAATAGGGACTGGTAGTGGATATCAAGCAGCAATATTAAAAGAATTAGGAGCAGATGTTTATTCTATAGAAAGGATTTATGAATTATATCTGAAAGCAAAAGAAAATCTTAATAAATTAAATTATAATGTGACACTTAAAGTAGGGGATGGAACACTTGGTTGGGAGGAGTATTCACCATTTAATAAAATAATAGTTACTGCAGGTAGTCCGAAAATCCCAGATACTTTATTTAACCAACTTGCTATTGGTGGGATAATGGTAATACCAGTTGGAGATACTTATTCACAAGATATGTATAAAGTCAGAAAAAGCATTGATCGAAATGGTAAAATTATAAAGAGTATTGAAACTTATAAGGAATTTGTATTCGTCCCGTTAATAGGTAAAGAAGGTTGGGATTATGATTTACGATAATATCGAAGATAGTTATAAAACAATTCTTAGCTTTCATAGAACTGAATTCAAAGTTAAGGATTCTAAATTTATCGTATCTGCATATCCAATTGATAAAAAAGAGGAAGCAGAAAAATTTATTAAATCTGTTCGTCATGAATTTTTTAATGCACATCACCACCCTTATGCATATGTTGTAGGATGTGATAGAAACATATATAAGATTTCAGACGATGGAGAACCATCTGGTTCTTCAGGTAAGTCTATATTGAGGGCGATTGATAAATATAATCTAACAAATATAATCATAATTGCAACAAGATATTTCGGTGGAACAAAACTCGGTAAGAGCGGTTTGTCACATGCATACTTTAAATCAGTTGATTTATGTTTAGCAGAATGTAATATTGTAGAAAAGTTTGTTGGAAAAGAAATTTATTTGGAATTTGAATATTATTATTTAAATCCTGTTATGAATTTTTTAAACAATAAAAAAATTAGAATTATAGATAATCATTCTGACGAACTTGTTAAAATAAATTTGATGGTTCGTTTGTCACTGATTGAAACAATAAAAAAAGAGTTAAGAAATATAACTAAAGGTAAAATAAAAATATTAACCGTATGAAGGTAAAAAGTTATATTAAACAAAATGTAATTTATTTACTCTTGCTTTTAATATTTTTTTTTAATTTTTACTGTAATAAAGAAGAACAAGATAATAAGTCGTTCCACACAAAGCTTGAAGAAGCTGAATTAAAATTTGAGAATGTAAGTTTTGTCAAAGGTTATAAAGATTGCCAACCGACTTCCCCAAATTGTACCTATATACTGTTTGATTATGCTAAAATTAGTGAAGGTAATTTTAAAGATGAAATTAATAGTTCGATTAATGATGAGATAATAAAAATTTCTAATCAATTTTTAGAGGGGTCAAAAAGCAAATCTATTGAGGAAGTATCTGAGCTTTTTTTGAGGGACTACTCTAATTTTATCTCTAAGAATCCCAAAAGTGAAACGATTTGGATGATGGAAGTGCGTGGTAAGGTTGAAAATTATACACCTAAAATTTTATGTTACTCAATCTCTAATGTGAATTTTTTAGGAGGTGCTCATCCTAATACAATGTTTAGGTATATTAATTTTGATAGGAAAACAGGAAAAGTAATTTCTCTTAATGATATCTTTACTGTTGGATTTGAAAGTAAACTTAATACTATATTAGATCGTGTTATAAGGCAGAATTATATGCTAAAACCAGAAGATGATTTAAGAGATAAAGTAGGTTTATTTGAAAATAAAATTGAGTTTAACAATAATTTTGCTATTACAAAACACGGGATAAAATTTTATTATAATCCATATGAAATTGCTCCATATTCAGTGGGATTCATAGAGCTTATTGTACCATATTCAGCACTTGAAGAAATTCTTCCTCTGAATAGCAAAGCAAGACCATAAATTAATAATAAACATATACATAGTTTCATAAAATAAAAGATATTAATATATTATATTGTTTAGCATTGTAAAGAAATTTAAATAATTGTAATTTTATAATAATAAAGTTCCATTAATAACAATAGTAATTAACCCCATTAACTATAAACTCAAATAAGAGGATATTTGTATGGCTAGTAAAAATTTCAATGCATTCGAGATGGCACAAAAACAATTTGATAGTGTAGCTGATATGCTAAATCTCGATCAAGCAACAAAAGATCTTTTGAGAAACCCAATGCGAGAATATCACTTCTCAATCCCCGTCAAAATGGATGATGGTTCTGTTAAGGTATTTAGAGGATTTCGTGTTCAGCATAATGATGCAAGAGGACCAGGAAAAGGTGGAATAAGATTTCACCCCCAAGAAACTATTGATACTGTTAGAGCTCTTGCTATGTGGATGACCTGGAAGACGGCAGTGGTTGATATACCACTTGGTGGTAGCAAAGGAGGAGTTATATGTGATCCTCATCACTTAAGTATGAAAGAACAGGAACAAATTTGTAGAGGTTGGATAAGACAGTTAAGTAAAGATATTGGTCCCCTAAGAGATGTTCCCGCGCCCGATGTTATGACATCAGCGCAACATATGCTATGGATGTTAGATGAATACGAAATTATTACTGGAAATAAATACCCTGGTTTAATCACGGGAAAACCAGTTGGAATGGGAGGTTCTTTAGGTAGAACAGAAGCAACTGGTTATGGAGTTATCTTTACATTGCGAGAAGCATTAAAAGAGTTAGGAATAGATCCAAAGAAAACCACAGCAAGTGTTCAAGGTTTTGGTAATGTTGCACAATATGCCATTGAATTATATTTAAAACTCGGTGGAACAGTTATTGCAGTTTCTTGTTGGGACCAAGAAGACCAAACTTCCTATACATTTGTTAAAAAAGATGGTATAGATTTACCAAAGTTATTAAGTATAACAGACCAATTTGGGGGTATAGATAAAGTTAAAGCAAAATCTCTCGGTTATGAAATATTACCAGGTGATGCTTGGATTGAACAAGATGTTGATATACTTTTACCCTGCGCTTTAGAGAATCAAATTAATGCTGATACAGTTAAGAAAATAAAAGATAAAGTGAAGATCATAGCGGAAGGTGCAAACGGACCAACTACTCCAGAAGCTGATGCTGTTATAAAGGAAAGAGGTATATTTATGATTCCAGATTTTCTTGCTAATGCGGGTGGTGTTACTTGTAGTTATTTTGAACAAGTACAAAGTAATATGAATTATTATTGGGAAAAAGAAGAAGTCCTTAGTAAACTTGATATTAAAATGACATCAGCATTTCTTTCTGTCAGTGAACTTGCGAGACAAAAGAAACTTTATATGAGAGATGCTGCTTATGTAATTGCTATTGACAGAGTTGCTCAAGCTTGCAAAGACAGAGGTTGGGTTTAATATTAATTTATTAAAGTAAAACTCCCGATGATTCATCGGGAGTTTTTTATTTATAAAGGTTTATATATTATGAATGAAAAATTAAATTCCTTTTCTTCTTTTGATAGAAAGTTTTTTGAAGCTGATGATGATTTTACTTTAATTGGTAAAGGTTCCATAGGTGGAAAAGCAAAAGGTTTAGCTTTCATCAGAAAATTTCTAAGAGAGAATGAAAAAGAGTTTAAAAATTTTACTGTAAATATTCCAAGACTTACTGTAATTACTACGGATTTTTTTGATGAATTTATGCAAATGAACAATCTTTATGATCTAGCATTGTCTGATGAGAGTGATACAATGATTGCTCATAAATTTATGAAAGCATCATTACCTGTTAATTTAGTGGGAGATTTAAGGTCAATTGTTGAGAAAGTTAAACAACCACTTGCTGTTCGTTCTTCAAGTATGTTAGAGGATGCATTGTATGAACCATTTGCTGGAATATATTCTACAAAAATGATTTCAAACAATCAATTAGATTTACCTTCACGGTTTAACCGATTAGTTGAAGCTATTAAACTTATTTATGCATCTACATTTTTCAAAAAAGCTAAGGATTATATTAAAGGTATTGGTAAGAGCTCTTTTGATGAAAAAATGGCAATAATAATTCAAGAAGTTGTGGGGGGAAGATTTCATAATAGATTCTACCCTGAAATATCGGGTGTAGCAAGGTCATATAATTATTATACATTTGGAAAATCGAAGCCAGAAGATGGAGTAGTGAACCTTGCTCTTGGTCTTGGTAAGACGATAGTTGATGGAGGAGTTTCTTGGACATATTGTCCTTCTTATCCTAAGAATCCACCACCATTTACAAGTGTTAAAGAACTGATCAATAATACCCAAAGAACTTTTTGGGCGGTTAATATGGAAAAAGCAGTCCTATATGACCCAATAAATGAAGTAGAATATATGGTTAAATGTGGAATAAGTGAAGCTGAGTATGATGGTACTTTGAATTTAATTGCTTCTACTTATGATGCTGCTTCTGATAGGATTAAACCAGGTACAGGAATTAAAGGTGCTCGGATAATTAATTTTGCTCCTATTCTTGAGTTAAATTACATAAATTTAAACGAAATAATAAAAAAATTATTGGTAATTAGTGAAAATTCTTTAGGAACACCTGTAGAGATTGAATTCGCGGTTACTTTGAAAAAAGAAAACAACCTTGCACCACGTTTAGGGTTTCTACAAGTTAGACCTATGGTGGTTTCAAAAGAAGTAGTGGAATTAACCGAAGAAGATATTAATAATGAAAATCTACTTTGTTATTCAAAAAGAGTTCTTGGAAATGGAATTATAGATTATATTGATGAAATTGTTTTTATTAAACCTGATAAATTTGATATAAAATATTCTCAAAGAATTGCTGATGAAATAGAAAAAATTAATAAATCCCTACAGGAACAAAAAAAGAAATATTTACTTATTGGATATGGAAGATGGGGGAGTACAGATCCATGGTTAGGAATTCCTGTTGAATGGGGGCAGATATCAAATGCTAAAGTAATTATTGAAGCAATGTTATCTAGTTTTAATGTAGAGCTTAGTCAGGGTTCGCATTTTTTTCATAACATTAATAGTTTTGAAGTGTTATATTTTTCATTGAAACCAGATGAAGCTGAAAAGATAGATTGGGAATGGTTGAATAGTAATATTACTTTAAGTGAATATGAATATACAAAACATATCAAGTTAAAGAAACCGTTATTAATTAAAGTAGATGGTAGAAAGGCAGAAGGAGTAATTATAAAATGAGCAAAACAATTTCAGTCGAAAGCATTATGCTAGAAATGAGGGAACGAGTTAAGGAATTAAATTGTCTCTATAAAGTTGATGAAATATTAAGGGATTTTGAATCGCCATTAAAAGATATAATGACCAAAATAGCAGAAGTTATTAAAGATGCCTGGCAATACCCTCAATATTGTTGTGTAAAAATTATTTTGAATGATATTGAGTATTATTCTAAAGATTTTAAACATAGTGAATGGATGCAGTCTACTGATATTAAGTCTGAAGAGAAAATTTTCGGAAGCATTAATGTTTATTATAAACAAAATTTACCGAAAGCAGATGAAGGTCCATTTCTAAAAGAAGAACGTAAATTGTTAAATACAATTGGAGAAAAAATTGGACAATATATCTATTATAGAAATTTAAAAGGTTTTTTTGATAAATATGCACCAGAAGAGGATAAAACATTAGATAAAATTAAAGATGGCAAATGGCGAGCAATTGTTGATTTGTTAAAAGGGACTGACAGAAATTTATATATATTAATTGCACGAAAAATGATGAATCATCTGTATTGGAGTGGTGTTAAAGAAGCAAGCTCATTATTGCAAGATGTTGGTGTGAAGGATATGGAAGAACTTATTGAAGGAATTGATGATAATAAACCACTTGCAAAGATTAAGTTTAAAGAAATGACTGATGAAGTATTTAAAATAGCTGCAGAATATATGAGTGAAGAAGAAATACTAACCAAATTAGAGAAATGGATACAAGAGGATAAATCAAGTTATTTACTCAGAAAACTTGAGGATCAAGGTAGTTCTTTAAATGAACTTGCTGATTTATTAAGGAGGTATGTTGCAGAGATTCCAACAAATGTCAAGTTGGCACCCGAGCTCGACAAAAGTTTGCGGGTTTCTCTAATTAGAAGATTTTTATCAGATGCTCTTTCGTATATTGGAATTGCAAAAAAATATTTAACAATTAATGATTTTCACAATATTAGTAAAAAAGTAATTTTTACTTCAAACAGTCATGGTAAATTAGGGGGTAAAAGTGCTGGACTTATTCTTGCAACAAGTATATTAAGGGAAGAAGCTCCTGAGATTTATAATAAAATTAGAGTACCTAAAACCTGGTATATTATTTCAGATGGTATAATGGACTTTATCCATTACAATAATCTTGAGGAAGTCTTTGAGCAAAAATATAAAGATATAGATATTATTCGACAAGAATATCCTTATATTGTTCAACTGTTCAAGAACTCCAGTTTCTCTCCTGATATGTTGAAGAATTTTTCACTAATGCTAGATGATTTTGGTAATAAGCCATTAGTAGTTAGAAGTTCTACATTACTTGAAGACGGTATTGGTGCTGCTTTTTCAGGAAAGTATAAAAGTTTATTTTTAGCAAATCAGGGTTCAAAGAAAAAATGTTTAGAAGAGTTAACGAGTGCGGTTGCAGAAGTGTATGCATCTATTTTTAATACTGATCCAATTGAATATCGTGCAGAAAGAGGTTTATTAGATTATAATGAACAAATGGGGGTAATAATTCAAGAAGTTGTTGGTGTGCAAGTTGGAAAATATTATTTACCCGCTTTCGCGGGAGTTGCATTTAGTAATAATGAATTTCGATGGTCTCCAAGAATTAAAAGGGAAGATGGTTTAATTAGACTTGTTCCTGGACTTGGTACGCGAGCAGTTGATAGAACAAGTGATGATTATCCAATTCTTGTTTCTCCTGGATTGCCAACCTTAAAAGTAAATGTAACATTTGAAGAAACCCTTAAATACTCACCCAAAAGAATTGATGTAATTAACCTTGAAACCAATACTTTTGAGACTATTGAAATTAAAGATCTACTGAGAGAATATGGAAATGAATATCCTATGGTTGATAAAATATTTTCAGTGTATAAAGATGGGCATGTGCAAAGAGGTTTTAATTTAGATTACAAAAAAGAATGGAATAACTCTATTGCGACATTTGAAAACCTGATTAATTCGACTGATTTTGTTAAAGATATGCATACAATGATTAGTACTCTAAAGAAAAGTGTGAATCATCCTGTAGATATTGAATTTGCTTGTGATGGTGAGAATATATATCTTCTCCAGTGCAGAACACAAAGTTCATTTGAAGATATTAACCCTTCACCAATACCAAAAGATGTTCCGAAAGAAAAAATCATTTTTACTGCTAATAGATATATATCAAATGGTAGAGTCCCGGAAATCACCCACATTGTATATGTTGACCCGGAAGCTTATAGTGAAATTTCTGATTTATCCACTTTACAGGATGTAGGTAGAGCAGTAGGAAAATTGAATAAGTTGCTTCCTAAAAGGCAATTTATACTTATGGGACCTGGTAGATGGGGAAGTAGAGGTGATATAAGACTTGGAGTTAGTGTTACATATTCTGATATTAACAATACAGCCGTTCTTATTGAAATTGCTAAGAAAAAAGGTAATTATGTTCCCGATCTTTCTTTTGGTACTCATTTCTTTCAAGACTTAGTTGAATCCTCTATAAGATATATTCCATTATATCCTGATGATACAGGAATAATTTTTAATGAAACATTTCTTAAATCTTCTAAAAATATTCTTACATATTTATTACCCGAATATAAGCATTTAGAGAACATCATAAGAGTTATAGATGTTAAGGAGAGAACCAATGGTGAAATACTTAGAATATTACTAAACTCAGAACTTGATGAAGCATTAGCCTTTTTATCGCAACCATCAGGAAGACCTGAAGGAAAAATTTATACTGAAACCCAAGAAACATCGAAATCAGATTTCCACTGGAAGTGGCGAATGAGAATGGTAGAAAAAATTGCTTCTGTAATAGATACAAAGAAGTTTGGTATTAAAGGTTTATATGTATTTGGTAGTACCAAAAATGGTTCAGCTGGCCCAAGTAGTGATATTGATTTACTTATTCATTTTGAAGGTACAGAAGAACAAAAGAACAATTTATTGCTCTGGCTTGAAGCATGGGGAATCGCACTTGCAGAGATGAATTATCAGAGGACTGGATATAAATCTACAAACTTATTAGATGTACATATTATTACTGATAAAGATATTGAAGAAAAAAATAGTTATGCTTTAAAAATCGGTGCGGTGACTGATGCTGCTAAGAAACTTGAAACTTTTTAAAGAATTAAATTAGCATTACAATAAAATTCGTTCAAAATTTATTTCTTCAGCAAGGTTTATCTTTATTATGCTCAGTTTCTCACCTTGATATGCCCCATTTATGCATAATGTTCTTCCTATATATTCGAACCATTTACCTGTTAACTGTGATGATTCATGTATGTGACCATGTAAAGTTATTAGGGGTTTTTTTAACTCAATAAATTTTTTTATTGCAACGCTACCTACGTTTTCATCAATTTTTACATAATCAATCATCTTTCCATGAGTATTTATCCTATCAAGGTTAGTTTTGTATGGTGGTGAATGAAATAAGAAAATTAAATTTTCTGTTGTAATTTCAGAAGTAAGAGCGTTTAAATCGTTTTCTATTGTGGAATATTTTATAATATTATTTGCTACTTCTACTGTCCTATATCCTTCTTCTGGTGATATGCTTCCATGGTCAACAAATCTTGAGACATCATATTTTTCCCAATCTTTTAACATAAAAGGAGTTGGGGGGACATAACTATACCCCGCAATAAAATAATTTTTATATGTGAAAACTTTTTGATTTGCATACTTAAATAAGTTTTCTTTTTCTAATTCTAACAAATTTTCTTCATAAATTTTTGGGTCATCGTTACCCATAATAAGAAAAATTTCAGGTGAATCCTTTTTTAATATATCTCTGATTTTTAATAAGTTATCTCTAAAATATCCAAATATGAAATCTGAACATACATCTTTACCTGCAAAAGCATAAATTCCAGATGGGAGAATATCCCCTCCAAGGAAAATAATATCTGGTTTCTCCTCCATTATGTATTTGAAAAACTTGTCAAATTTGGTTTTATTTCCATGTATATCAGTTGAAAAAATACATTTTAACATAGATATTTTCTTTTAATTATTGAATAATATAAATAAACAAGACTAGTTATTATATATATGTAAATATATATGTTATTAATGAACATTTGTATTAAAAAATTCAGCAAAAAATTATTTATTAAATATATCATTATTTGTTATAATAATATTATATTTA
>JAOADD010000050.1 GCA_026417495.1 Ignavibacteria bacterium | reverse complement strand
TCATACAAAATAAATTGTGATAGAAGTAATAATTCCAAACTATAATGGAAAAGACCACATAAAAGAGTGTCTTGATTCATTAAGAATCCAAACAGAAAAAAACTTTTCCATAACAATTGTAGATAATGCTTCTGAAGATGGGTCAGATGATATCATAGCAAAAGAATACCCTGAAGTAAATTTAATCAGGTTGAATAAAAATTTTGGTTTTGCAAAAGCAATAAACTACGGTATAAAAGAAGCACTAAAAAAAACAGAAATTAAATATATAATTCTTTTAAATAATGATATAAAATGCGATAGGAATTTTATTAAAGAAATGATTAGCGGTTTTGTTGCTAACGATGTAGGTAGTGTAGCATCTAAAATGTTAAATTATTATGATAATTCTATTATTGATGCTGCGGGAGATTATATAAGCTGGCGTGGTTTACCAACTGCAAGGGGAAACGGTATGAAAGATACAGAAAAGTTTAACAAAGGAATATTTATGTTCTCTGCTTGCGCTGGAGCTGCTGCTTACAAAAGAGAGGTTTTTGAACAAGTAGGATTTTTTGATGAAGATTTTTATGCATACTTTGAAGATGTAGATTTTGGATTCAGGTTACAATTAATGGGATATAGATGTTACTATAATCCAAAAGCGATTTGTTATCACAAACGAGAAGCAACTTTTTCTAAATGGAAAGGATTAATAACAAAACTCTGTGAAAAAAATTTATTAGCATTAAGATTGAAAAATTACCCCATTTTATTATTGATTATATTCCAGCCGATATTTTTTGCTTCTCGTTGTATAAGGTACTGGAAATTTTTAAAGAATGATTCATTTGAAACATTCAAAAACGCATTACTGGGATATTTTCTTGGATTACGCGAAATTCCAAAAACCATCAGAAAAAGGAGACAAATACAAAAATTAAAGAAGATATCAAATTCAGAATTATTGAAAATATTGAAGAGTTTCAAATAGTTAGAACTATTTGAATCCATATTGAAAAATACCAATTCTTTGAAAATTGCAACCTAAAACTAAATAAATTTATCATCTTTAATAAAGGAATATTTTAAAAAATATCAGAATTTACTACTTAAAAGATGGATAATTTTGTTTCAGTTATAATATTAAACTTCAACGGAAGAGATTATTTATATCCTTGTTTAGATTCCGTTTTAAAACAAACATATAAAAACTTCGAAGTTATATTTGTTGATAATGGTTCTGATGACGATAGTGTCGAATTTGTTAAACAAAATTTTAAGGATGGGAGAATCAGGATTTTCCAACTTAATAGTAATCTTGGTTTTGCAGGGGGGAATAATTTTGGTTTAAAACAATCAAAAGGTGATTTGATTGTTTTACTCAACAATGATACAAAAGTTGAAAGAAACTGGCTAAAAGAATTAGTTGATTCAATCAATATTTTTGACAATGCAGGTTTAGTTCAATCTCTAATAAAAACTGAAAACATTCCTGAAAGATACTACATGAAAAATGGTTCTATCAATTTCCTTGGGCATAATATTATGGAGGTTTTTCCAATTGACGAAAATGGAAAGGGTATGATTCTTTTAGCTGGTGGCGCATCTTTAATTTTTAGAAGAGATTTGCTTAAAGAAGACAAAATTTTTCCAGAAGAGTACTTTTTTTATTCCGAGGATACATATCTAAGTCTATATAGCTTATTCTCGGGTAAAATAAACTACCATAATTCTAAATCTATTGTATATCACTCAGGAAGCAAAACAATAAAAAGTCAGAATAAAATATTAATAACTTTTTATCAAGAAAGGAATAGAATATTAAACTTCTTAATTTTTTTTAAGTTAAGTTTTTTACTCAAAATCATTCCATATTTTATTTTTAACTTTATTGTCAAAATACTTATTTCAACAGTTACAAATAAATATTCCCTTTTAGGTATCATAAGGTCATACTATTGGATTTTAACAAATCTTAAATTTGTTAAAAGAGAACGAGAGAGAATTTCTAGACTAAAGCTCGTACCCGATGAAAAAGTTATTGGTCTTTTAACCTATAAATTATTCAATGGTAATAATATTTTAGAAAGAATTATAAATGTTTTATCTAAACTGTATTGTATACTAATGCGAATAAAAACGTATGAATTCATTAAATAATTATGATTTCATTTATAATTGTCAATTATAATAGTCTGCGAGATCTAGAAAGATGTGTTCAGTCTATCTACGATAAAATTAGGTCTGCTCCTTTTGAAATTATTATTGTAAACAATTCTCCTGAAGAAAACCTTCGAGGGATAAAGAATATATGGAAAGATATTTTAATAATTGAAAATACCAATAAAGGTTATTCTGCAGGGTGCAACCTTGGCGCAAAATATTCAAATGGCGAATACCTGATTTTTTTAAATCCTGATACAATTATATTGAATGATTTTTTCCAAGAGCTTTTTAATTATTTCAAAAATAAAAATTATGGAGCTATAGGATTTAAAATTTATGATGAGAACAATCAATTTACAATTTCATTCGGGAGGTTTCCAACACTCTCAGGTGAATTTCACAATAAAAAAATAAAAAACGCTTTCAGAAAAGGTAATCAAAAAGTAATAAACAGTATAGAATCCTATTATCAAAACCCAACAAAAGTAGATTGGGTAACAGGAGCTGCTTTGTTTATTAAAAAGTCAACTTTCGAAAGTATAACGGGTTTTGATGAACGATTTTTCTTATATTATGAAGATGCAGATCTGTGTAAAAGGATTTCAAAATTTGGTTTAGATAATTACATCTTTCCTTATGGTAAAATAATTCATCTGGAAGCAGAAAATATAAGAGAAAACTTTTCAGATATTTATATACATGCAAAAAAATCCCAACTTTTATATTATAAATTACATAATGGTAAGTTTCAAACCTTTATCTTACGGTTCTATTTATCTTTTAAATTCATTTTGAAATATCTACTTTCTTTTAACAAAAAGAATTTCAAATTATTTTTAATTTCAATCGGAATAAAGGAATGATAAATAAAGAAAGGGTTAAGAAAATTGCTATTGTAAAACTATGTTGTTTAGGTGATATTGTATTTATTACTCCCACAGTAAAAAACTTAAAATATAATTTTCCAGAATCTGAAATTGTTTTGATTGTATCAGATTGGGTTAAAGATGTTGCAAGCTTAATTCCATCCACGGATAGATTTATTATTTACAATCCACCAGCGCGTGATTCTTCATTAATAAAAAAATTAATAGATGCTATAAAACTAATTAGAATGCTGAGAAAAGAAAAATTTGATTTAGCTTTCTTAGGACATCGTACAAGTTATTTAGGATTTATCATATTTTTAGGTGGAATAAAATATAGACTTGGATTTAATAAAACCAAATTTATAAATCACGGAGCAGAATTTATAGAAAATTTGCATGAGACAAAACGATATTTGAAGATATTGGAAAGTAATAACTTAATAATTCAATATGAAAATACTGAATTATTAAGACTCTCAAAAGAAAAATCAGAAAATGGTAAGCTAATATTAGGAATATATCCTTTTGGTGGTGTCAATCCAGGTACAAAGATGGAAATTAAAAGGTGGGAATTAAATAAATATTTTGAGTTAAGAGAACTTTTAAATAAAGATTTTCCTGATATTGAAATTACATTTTTTGAGGGCAAAACTGAAAGTGAAAAATTAACTGATTATAAAAACATTAAAGGGCTTGTCATAAAAAATATAGACCTAAAACTACTAAGCAATTGTGATATTTTCTTATCAGGTGATACAGGGGTTTTGCATATAGCAGCAGCTATGGGTATATCGACTCTTGGAATATTCGGACCTTCCAGCCCAGAGTGCGTTGCACCAATGAATTACGAGGACTCAGAAAAACGTTCGTTAAATTTATATATTTGGAAAAAAATTGAATGCAGCCCATGCTATACACCATCTACCGCAATAGATAGAAAAAATAAAAAATATTGGAGAGAAAACAATTTTATTTGCTACAAAGGTACTAATGAATGTATTAAAAGCATTACAGTTGAAGAGGTTTTTTTTGAGTTGAAAAAAATAATTGATTTTTTAAGGTTAAAATCACAATGAAAAAGTATGGAATATTTGGAGGTACTTTTAATCCTCCGCACATTGCTCATTTGATTCTTGCAGAATGGGTTCGAGTAGTTTTGGCGCTTGATAAAATTATTTTTATCCCTTCCGGCAATCCACCATTAAAAAGAAAATCAGATGTTATAGATACAAAGCACAGGTTTAATATGGCAAGGTTGTGTTTCGGCAATAACAGAAACTTTTTAATAGACGACATTGAAATAAAAGTAAAATCACCAAAATCCTATACAATAGATACACTCAAAAAATTAAAAGAGAAATATAAAAATTGTGATTTTTATTTAATTATCGGAACTGATAACTTTATAAAATTTAATAAATGGAAAAATCCAAATGGTATTTTATCACTCTGTAAAGTGGTTGTAATCAATAGACCTCCATATAAATTTGAAGATGGACCAGATGAATACAAACGAAAAGTTAAAAGAGTTAAGGTTCCTGAACTTGATATTTCATCAACACAGATTAGAAAGTTGCTCAAAAATGGATTATCTATTAAGTATTTAGTCCCTGAAAAAGTTGAAAGTTATATATACAAAAACAATTTATATAAAAATAAATAATTACACAAATGGAAAATAAAGATTATCAAAATTATCAAACGGACTATGAGAAAAGAGAGTTATCTTTACTTGATGCAATTTCAGGAGTGTTTGTTTCTCCAAGTCAGACTTTTGAAGCTTTTAAATTCATCGGTAAGAAGCAATTATGGGTAGTTCCTTTTGTAATAATAATTATATTGGGAACTTTATCTATATACCTTTTTAACAATGACAATGAGCTTACATACGAGATAAAGAGTATTCAGAAAGAGTATATGCAAAAAGCGATTACCAATATTGAAAAGAAAGAAAAAAGTAATGAAATATCATCAGATCAAGCAGCAAAAATTAAAGAAGACCTGCAAAAAAATATTGACAATGCTACAGGTGAAAGTAGTTATGTCGGAATTCATATTGCAAATATCATATATATTTTATTTTTGAGTCTTGTTATTTTTATTCTAATAAAA
>JAOADD010000019.1 GCA_026417495.1 Ignavibacteria bacterium | reverse complement strand
CCAGGATTATTTTCAGTAACCCAGTTTTGACCATTATTAGATGACTTTAGGAAATACATTGAAGTTTGAGCATAAATGTAATTATTGTCAGATTCCAATGCAAATATTGCTCCTGCCATAGAAGGAAAGTTATTAACTACTAACCAGTTTACTCCATTATTTGTTGAATAATACATATATGGAGAAGTCCACAACCCACAAAATATTGCATAATTATTTTTTGTTAAATACCAAGCATAAAGCGGGGGAGAGCCTTGAAAGCACCCTGCCCAGTTATCACCACCATTGGTTGATCTGAAAAGTGTTACTGTGCCACCTGCATACATAATATTGTTGTAGACCTTTAATTCTTCTATATCACCACCTAATGGAGTTCCAACCCCAACTGGAATCCATTGTGAAAAGAGGTATGAAGGAGATAGAATTACCAACACCAACAAAATAAAAATCATTCTTTTCATATATTTTATTATTTAGTCTTATAATAATTTAAAACATTGATGTGTTACTTGCAATACCAATAACGAAAATATTGGAAATTTAAAAAAAAGATTTACATACATTTTTGGGTTTTTATTTGCATCAAAGTTTTTATACTCTTTTGTTGTTATATGAACCCCAATACATCCTTTTCCGTCATATGTAATTAATTACCAATTTAGTTTTTGAGGATGGTGGATTATGAAATTATTGAAAGAATAAATTATTCAAATGAATTATGTAAAAGTTAAAAATCTATCAGATAAATTATTTTTTTAGAATATTTGTTTTATTTTTTTAAAAAAAATTGTATCTTACATTTATAATGTAAATATTTTGTTCTTTTAAATTAAATGCAAAAATTGTTTTTAGGTTGTGAGTTACCCACCGTCAATATTGTGAGCGAGGTTTTTTAAAATAGCAAATTCTTAAAACTAAATTATATAAGATGAAAAAAACACCACTACTTTTATTCTTATTTACAATTTTTTTGGTGGTAGGATTAGTCTCTGCTCAGTTAGATGATCCTACACTTGACCAAATTCCACCACACTTAAGATATGCAAATATGCCCGTAGTATATGTTCCATATGCTGTTGTTACAATAAATGATTATGATAATTTTATTATGGGGACCACTTATTCCGAAGGGCATATTTCAGTTAACCCTAAAAATCCATTGCAATTCTTTACAGGTTGGAATATTAATGTAGCTTTCTACAATCACAACGGATTAGATTGGAATACAACAACTGTTTCCTTCCCGAATTCTGCGGGTGACCCTGTAACAGCAGTGGATAGTTTAGGTAATTTGTATTATGAAACTATGAAAAGCCCAATAACAGGTTGTTGGGTTGCAAAATCAACTAATTTTGGTATTAGTTGGGTTTATACTAATGTTACTGCTGTAAGTGGGAATGATAAAAATTGGATTACTTGTGATATGACAGCAGGACCGTATTCAAATTATGTGTATTCAACTATGACAAGCTCCAGCACTGCTAAATTTTGGAGAAGCACAGATGTTGGTAATACATTTGCTGAAACAGCTACCTTAACTCCGCATTCATTACCTGGTGCAATGGTTTGTGTTGGACCGAATGGAAGTATCTCAGGTGGTGCAGTTTATGCGGTTACTCATAGTGGAACCAATGGGGCTGGTGTTTATACTTTCTTTTTATCTACAAATGGTGGAGCTAATTTTGTACAACAATCACAAGTGCAATGGTCAAATTACATAGGTACCGAAATCTCTGGTCGTTCCACCGTGGAAGGAATGAGAACAAGACCATATCCATTTATTGCTGCTGATAATAGTTGGGGTCCTTATAGAGGCAGACTATATTGTGTGTATGCATCTAATGAACCTGCAGGAAATGGTAATAAACCCGATATTTTCTTAAGATATTCAACTGATAGAGGTGTAACCTGGTCAGCGAGAAAAACAGTAAATGATGACCCAAATACTCAAAACAATCACAACTTCTTCCCTGCAATATGGTGTGATAACAAAACTGGAATTCTTTATATAAAATGGTATGATACGCGTAACTGCCCAACAAGTGATAGTATGGATGTTTATGCTACCTATACTACTGATGGTGGAAACACCTTCGCTCCAAACCAAAGAATTACGAATCAAATTGCTAAAATAAAACTTGGAAGTTCAGGTAGCCCCCCTGCTTATCAAGGAGACTATGATGCTATTATGTCTAATGGAAAAGTTTCTATTCCCGTGTGGTGTGATTTCAGGTATAATAATTATACAAGTATGTCTGCATATTTTCCAGATTTTGCAATGAGATTAAATCCAACCTCTGATAGTATGAATGCAAACAATGGAAATATAATTATTCAAATGCAAGTGCCAAGTGTAAAACTTTACACAGATACTGTAATTGTTTCAGCTTCCATATCACCAACTCCACCTTCAGGGACAATTAATATAACATTCCCATCAGGTAATAAATTGAACACATTCCCAGGTAATGTGCCAATTAATTTAACAGCAACTGGTGGAGTTACAACTGGCACATACAACTTACTTGTTACCGCAAAGGGTCCAAATGGAACACCAGTACATACTAGAACAGCTACGATTTATGTGAGTCCACTTGTAACAGGAACAGGAGAAAAACCTCAGATAACAAATAATTTCCAACTGTTCCAGAACTATCCAAATCCATTTAATCCTACTACAAAAATAGAATATAATCTTGCAAAAAATACCGATGTCAAATTGATAATCTATAATACCCTTGGTAGTGAAGTTGTAAGTTTCAGTTACCCGAACCAACAAGCAGGAAAACATATGGCTATATTTTATGCGGGTAACCTGAGTTCTGGAATTTATTTCTATAAATTAATTGCAGGTGAGTTCACTGATGTAAAATCAATGATTCTTATGAAGTAATTTAATATTATTAATTTTTTGTAAGGGAATTGTCTTTATAAGGCAATTCCCTTTTTTATTTATTTGATGATTCAAAATCTATTAACCACTTTTTTTTAGTTATACCCGCTGCATACCCCGATAAGGTGCCATTTTTAGCAATAACTCTATGGCAGGGTATAATAATTGCGAATTTGTTTCTGTTATTTGCATTTCCAACTGCACGAACGGAATTTGGTGAATTAATTTTTTCGGCAATATAAGAATAAGAAACAACTTTACCATAAGGAATTTTCATTAATTCTTTCCAAACTTTTTTCTGAAATTCCGTGCCTTCTAATTTTAAAGGTAAATTAAATTCTCTTCTTTTTCTATTAAAATATTCTTTTAATTGTTTTACGCATTCTTTTATTGTTTTGAGTGTGTTTTTTGGATTGCTGCTCGGTGTGGAAAAATTTATACTGTAAATAAATTTTTCATCTGCTGTTATTTTTAATGTTCCTATTTTCGTTCTTAAAAAATATTTTTGAATTTTCATTTCGCTTTAGTTTTTTCAGGGAAAATCAATGAAAATATTATTGCCATTAATAATGCAAAGATATAACTTCCTAATCGTTCTGATATTCCTGTTGGAGTCAATAAAAAGTTCTTCCATATTATTGTAGAAATAGTACCACTTATTAAGGATGCAACAACCCCTACTCTTGAAAGTCGTTTCCAGAATAACAATAATATTAAAGCTGGTCCGAAAGAAGAACCAATTCCTGACCATGCATATGAAACAAGCCCATAAACGGTATCTTTTACTGTTATTGCGAGTATCAATGCTATTACTCCGACAGTCAAAGTTACAATTTTATTTAACCATAATTTTGAATGCTCAATTTTTTCGGTAGAAGATTTGGATTTCAAGTTCATATAAATATCTTCTGTAACTGCAGAAGAACTAATAATTATTTCTGAAGATGCTGTGGACATCATTGCAGATATAACACCTGAAAGTAAAAGCCCTGCTACAATAGGTGTAGTAAAAAAGTTAATTAAAACAGGCAAAATTACTTCATAATCTTTTATCAATCCTGTTTGCTCTGCATTAATGATGCCATTTTTTACAAATACAATTCCCATATACCCTATTGTTAACGCACCCAGATATGCGAGTAGAGTCCAAAATATCGCAGTCCATTTTGCATATTTAACATCTTGTTCGTTTTTTATTGCCATCATTCTTGAGAGTAACTGAGGTTGTCCCGTATACCCGAAAGCCCAACTAAGCCCACTTATAACAAACAGAATACCAGCAAATCCTGTCCCTTCTACAAAAGATGTTTTTCCTGATATAGCAAGTGTGTGTAATGCATCTATATTTTGACTTAAAGCAGTTAAAATGAGAATAACAGGTAAAATAATTAATGTAAACATCATTAATATAGATTGAAAAATATCAGTAACAACAACAGTAATAAATCCACCAATCATACAATAAAAAATTACAATAACGGAACTTAACATCATTCCCCAGAATGGATTTAATCCAAATGTATCCTGAAGTATCTTACCACCACCACTAAACTGTGCTGCAATATAAAATGTGAAGAAAAAGACAACGATTATCGCAGATAGAATACCAATTAGTTTTTCTGAACCAGGGAAATGTTTAGAAAGCAATCCAGGTACAGTGTAAGCATCGTACTTTTCAGTCTTTTCTCTTAATCTATTTCCCATAACAAACCAGATAAACCCAATTCCAATAACGCAACCAAGAGCAATCCATATTGCTTGAAATCCTATCAGATATGCTTCTCCTGTTAAACCAAGCAGAAGCCATGCAGATTCTCCTGTAGCCCTTTCTGATAGTGCAAGTGATACGCCTGAAAACTTTTTTCCGCCAAGTATAAAATCATGTGTTGTTTTTACTCTTCTTGCGGAAATGAAAGAAATTATTAATACAATTCCCAGATAAATAAAAAATACTGCAATCAATTTATAATGTATTTAAATTATTATGTATGTTGATAATTAAATTTCTATTTCTTTTCCGATTTTCAGTTCTCGAGCTTTATCATATACCAACTTTGCTGTTGCAGCATCTTGTATTGCAAGGCCATTAGATTTGAATAAAGTTATTTGATCTTCTGATGTTCTTCCTGGTTTCTTTCCGATTATTATTTCTCCAAGTTCTCCGTGGAAATGCGACTGTGTTATTTCACCATTTTTTAGAGGAATTATTATATCTCCTGATTCATTAAAACATGCTTCTGTTGAATCTCCTACAAGTAACGACCTCTTTATTGTTATTGTATCGAGTTCTCTTGCATTTGGAGAGTGGCTACCAATCCCATTAATATGCATTCCTTGTCTTAATTTGTTGCCATTAAATATTGGAGTTGATGAAGAAGTTGCTGTGCAAATTATATCAGCAACAAGTACTTCTTCGGGTGCGTATGCTTTTTCAATTTCGATATTTAATTTATTACTCATTTCAGAGATAAAGTTATTAACAGCATCTTCTGACAGGTCATAAACAATAGCTTTTTTAATTTCTCTTACTTCACAAACTGCCCATAGTTGCATTTTCGCTTGCACTCCTGCACCAAATATTCCTGCAATTTTATTAGTTTCTTTATTTGCTAAATATTTTGTTGCTACACCACTAGCAGCTCCCGTTCTAACTGCGGTTAAGTACCCACCATCCATAATACAAACTACTTCTCCTGTTTCGGGATTCTGAAGTAAAACTTTTCCTATTGTTGTTGGTAGTTTATATTTTACAGGATTATCTTTATATACGGAAACAACCTTGCAGGCTAATGCTTGACTTTCTTTTAAGTATGCAGGCATATACAAACACAAACCATTCTCTGGTTTAATACCAATTCTAAGCGGAAGCACCGCTGTTCCATTTGCAAGTTCTGCAAACGCTTTTTCTACAGCGTTAATGCAGTCTGACATTTGTAAAATATTTATTAAATCCTCTCTTGTTAAAATTAATACCATTTGCACTCCTTTCTCCTGAAAAATCAGGTTTAATTAATACAAAAAAATTAAGAATATTTACTTATTAATTAAAGGTTCTTATTTAACTC
>JAOADD010000066.1 GCA_026417495.1 Ignavibacteria bacterium | reverse complement strand
TTGTATTTGAGTCCAGTTCATTCCAGAATTAGTAGTTTTATATAATTCGTAGTAGTTCATCGACCAGCCAATATAGTGTCCATTAACTTTTTGTTTGAGGAAGAACAGTTTTCCATATCCTGTATTATCAGACTGAACAGTCCAGGTCAGTCCACCGTTTGTAGTTCTCCATACGAAAGGTAATCCATTTGCTGTGCCTCCTATCCAACCTGTGTCACGATTTACAAATGAAATACCAAAAATTTGTTGAATAACATTTACCGCTATACTATCCCAGGTTAATCCTCGATTGTAAGAACGAATAATTTGTTGATTGCCATTGGAAAATGCCCCTGCTCCATATACAGCATTACTATCAATTATGTCTATTAGTGAAATATATTGATTATTAATTACAGGATACCAATTGTATCCACCATTGGTAGTTCTTAAGATGTAGAATGGAGTACCTGTTACAACTAATCCTGTATTTTCGTCAAAGAATCTTAGATCATGGATTTGAGTATTAGTAGGTATTGGTAATGGTTGATAAAACCAGCCTGGTGTTGTTGGTTGACTGTTACATATCGAGGTTAACAATGATTCTAATATTAAAAAATAAATTAGAAGGGAAATAGTGATATTCTTTTGAGCTCCTTTTTTCATATTTAAAAAGTTTTTGAAGAGTATAAAGGTATTTGATTAAAAATTGTACTTATATTTTTTTATTAAAATATTTTTTAAAATATTTCTCTTCAGAATTAAAGTAAAAAATGTAATTTTTAATATGTGTTTTGATTCATTTTATTTATAAAATTTAAAAATAATAACTGACTGACTTTAATAATAATTGATCATTAGTGAATTATATATATTATACTGTCTGAGATATGATATATCGCTTGGCAAGATATTAAACACTAACGAACCCGAGGTGTACATTTTTTTTAGAATATAAAAATAAATCGGAATTATTTCAATATTGAAATAAAAAGATTAAATATTATCCCTTTAAATTATAGATTTAATTGAGTGTGATTTTATTTTATAAATCAAATCCGAATAATATACCAAAATATAACCTCCACTCTTTACCGTAGGTAATATTTTCACCCCTGAAGGTTTTAGTAAATTTGTCAAATCCGTAGGAAGCATTGAAGAAAATACTTGTTGGGAAAGCATAAAAAGAAAATGCTTGTAACCTTAATTCTATGCCAGCGTCTTTTTTTAATTCACTAATTTTAAATTTATTTTCTTCCCATGCATCTCCAATATCTGTATATAATCCTAAATATAATTTATCAAAGTATATTGGAGAAATTCTAAAATCGAGGTTTTCTATTAGTGGGAATCTGTATGTGATATTTATAGAAGCAATTCTTCCTCCACCAAGTGCAAAGAAAGGATAACCTTTCATACCTGTAATACCCGAGACATAAAGATTGTAAAAGTTATCTACTTCTGGACCAAAAATTGTACCTCCTCTTAACTTAAATGATAAAGAATGTTTATTTTTAAATAGTCCAATTGATTCGAACCACTTAATTTCAAGTTTATGTAATTTATTGTGTGTGTAAAGTGTTCGAATTGTACCATCATTTTCTACAGTATACTCTGGATTAATATCACTGGCTTCATAATCGTATCTTAAATCAACTTTTCTTCCAATTGGATTAATGTCAGAGTTTCTATTCCTTGCATAGGAAGTGTAGTTGTATATAAAGGAAAAACTATGTGCTTTAAAATAATCTTGTGAAGAACCTCTTACAGAAATTCCACTACTTGGTATGAGGAATGGGTCAATATTCGATTGATATTTGTTATATCCATATTCAAATCTTAATAGATGGTCATTATTGAATAAATGAAATTCCAATCCAAGTATGAACGCAAGTAGATTATATTCTACACCAATTTTTATAGAATCCAAACCAGCTATTACCTGCGCATCAGCTTTTCTTGTGACATTGTAACCTTCAAAAATTAATTTTGGAGAGAAACCAAATTTCTTAATTAGAAAATCTTTTCCGATTGGGAAACCATTATTATAAGTAAATTGTAAAAATATATCCCGCTCAGCTTTCCTGTTTATAAATGCTCCACCAAATATTGAGAATCTTGTCATTAATTCATCAGAATAAAAATATAGGCCAGGTTTTATTGCATCTAAAATATTATTGTCCTTTGTGTAATTGTCAAATCGAATTACAGGAAACAATGAAAGCTGATTGAAAATAGGTTTGTAGTTATTGTAAGTGTAATCTTTGTAAATTTTGTCATCGTAATTTCTTAATTTTCTCCAATCGAATTTGTCATTTTTATTTGTCGAATCTGCATTAGCGTATTTTTCGACGAGTCTTGATGGTGGAATGTAGTTTTTTATTTCTTTATCCTGATAAGCGCTAATATTTTTCAACTCTTCTATTTTAAAACCGCTGGAATAATAAGAGGCATAAACGAGGTTATCATTACTGTCAATTGATGGCATGAATGCACCTCCAATTACATTCGTGATTTGTTTAATCTCTTTTGTCTCAAGATCGTATTTATATATGTTGAATATTCCAGTTTTATCTGAGGAGAAAAATAAATATTTCCCATCTTTTGAAAGTTCAGGATTTCTGTAATCAACATTTGGTTCATTCAGGATAAAATAAAAGTTTTTCGTCTCCAAATCTATATATGCTATTTTTCTGGCTTCTTCGAGGGAGTATTCAAAAAAAATAAATTTACCATCTGGAGAAAATTTTGGATTATACAATTGTTCTCCATTTTTGAAATCAGTTAATCTCTTTGGATTTTTAGCTTTATTGTCAGCTATCTCAATATTTATAGTACCATCTTTATTAACAAGATAAACTATTTGTTTACCATCAGGAGAATAGGATGGTGAGGTTGCCCTCTTATTTTCTGTTAATTTTGTAATTTCTTTCGTTTTTAAATCATATTCATATAAATCAAATATAGTAATCCCATCAAGTTTTGGAGGAATATTTCTTTCAGAGAAAATAATTTTTTCATTATTTGGAGCCCAAGAGTAATATGAAACAGGAAACTCAAGTTCTTCTTTTTTGTCTGTAATTCTATCATAAATAACAATTCTTGTTAATCCAAAATCATAACCTTTATTAGTAAGATATGCTATTTTTTTCCCGTCGGGAGAATATTTAGGTGAATAGTTTGCAAACCCTTCTGTTTCGATAAGTGTGCCTGAAATTTTTGTCTCTTTAACTCCTTTTAATCTTAAAGAATAATCTTTCTTCAAATAATCGATCCATTCATTGTACAATTCATCTCCGCTTTTTCCTATTGTTTTCTTTAATGCTGCATCCATACTAAAGTTAAATACTCGTGACAAACCCTCTGTTATTTCTTTCAATTTATCCTCTCCGTATTTCTCAGAAATATATCTTACAAGTGCATATCCAGAATTGTATATTGATTCTGCTTTAAGTGATGTAATTGAAGAAAACTGTCCCATTTCGTTATAAGAGAGCATATTATTATCTTCAATATACATTCTTAATATCATATCACGTTGAGAATCCCATTTATCATAGGCGAGTTGTTGCCTTTGATATTGTGCAGTACCTTCTGCAAACCAGGCAGGAACATTAATACCTGAAATAGGGTAAGATACAATTGCATTTGGATAGCCATATAGAACATCTGGTCTTCTCTCTTTTTCATAATTCAACCATTGTAAGTAAATGGCAGGTACCTTTCTTGAGAACTTCATTGATGCTTGAAGTTGTACCATATGAGTAAATTCGTGGGTTATAACATTCCTTAACCAATTGTGAGTACCACGAAATTCAAAATCTAATGCTGAAGAAAATATTTCAATTCTGTTATTAAAAAAATCGGTTGCCCCATTTGATATATCAGACAAATCATTAACGATAATGTTTGTTTTAGTGTCTGGTTTATAGTTATAAAGTGAGGTTACTGGAGCATAAATTTCTTCTGCAATTTTTGCTGTTAATTTAGCACTCCGTTCTGTCCCCTTATGGAATGTTATATTAAAATTTTCTGTCTCGATTGTATACCAATCAACATCAGGATGAGGTTCGAATTGAGAGTATGTTTTTATCGATAGAAATAATATTAATAATGTTATGAATTTTTTCAAAGCAGTACATTTTAATTATACATAATGTCAAAATTGTTTATAATTACCTCCTTTTTACATTTTTAAAACAAAAATATATCATAAAAGTTTATATAAAAATATGTATTTTCTTTATAATTAAAAGTCAATTTATGCATAAATCGTATATTTTATTTTTATTTTGATTTTATTATTTATTTTCAATAAGTTTCAACAAAACAGGAGAGTAATTATAGAATAAAATTTTACGATATTATAAATATTAAAATTGATGTAAAATTGACATAGTTTTTTGAGAAAACTATATTTTAAAATATTACTTTTGATTCTATTTATTACTTTCCTGTCTGTTAATGTCTTTTCACAGGGTAGGCGAGATATTGATGGTAAAAGGTATATTTCAGGGGATACTTCTTTACTGAAGGGTCAAGATACAAGTAAGATTTTAAAAGATACCTTAAATGTTTTCAAAGGGGATTCTACAGCAAGAATAAAATACTTTGTCTACGAAAGGGAATTTTCTTTTTTTACACCAATAGAATATAATATATCACCTCTACTTTTAGGAGATGCATCTGCAATAAAAAGGGAAGTAAAATTTGATTCATTAGGTAATGTTACAATTGTAAAAACTTTATTTGGTGAACCAATAAATGTTCCTTTGATTTTACCTATTAATGAATATTTAAAGAAAGTTTCAGATGTAAATTTTAAAACCTCGATGAATAACTTAGTCTCTGAAAAATTTAAAGGGCAGGTTACTAATGATTTAACAAAACTTTTTGAGAAATTTACAGATATAACAATTCCACTTCCTTTTAAGACTGAAACTATTTTTGGACCTCCGACCATTAATTTAAGAATAAATGGTACTGTAGATTTAACAGCATCATACCAGAGTATTAAAAGCGAACAGGTAATATTAAGTAATCTACTTGGGAATCAAAAAAATATTAATTTCAAACAGGATTTGCAAATTACTGCAAAAGGAACTGTGGGTGATAAGTTAACAATAGATGCTGACTGGAACACTCAAAGGACTTTTGATTTTGAAAATCAACTGCGGATTAGATATACTGGTTATAAGGATGAAGTAATTCAAAAAATTGAAGGTGGAAATGTTTCGCTTGAAACGGGTTCAAGTTTAATCCAATCATCTCAAGCATTGTTTGGAGTGAAAGGGGATTTTAAACTTGGACCACTAACATTAACATCAGTTTTTTCTCAGAAAAAAAGTAAACGAGAAAGAAAAGATTTTACTGGTGGAAGCCAATCGCAAGAATTTCAAATAAATGTTTTTGACTATTCTGATAATCATTATTTCCTTGATACAATTTACAAATCGAGTTTTCTTGATTATTATAATAATACAACAGGTGTAATTAGTCCCAAAACGGATAGCAATCAGGTTTTAGCAGGTGATAACAGTTTTGAAGTTTGGGTTCAAACAGATATTACAGATAGTAGAAAAAGATATGCCGTAGCGATTACAATGTTACCCGAAGCAACAACTGTTAATTATGATACATTAATTAATACTAATGAAATACAAGGTATAAGATTTTTTGGTGTATTCAGAAAGCTTGAGCAAAATGAATATTATATAAATCCTTATGCTGGATTCATAAGTCTTAAGGTAAATATACCTGAAAACTTTGTTGTAGCAGTTACTTATAGAACTAAAAAAGGAGAAAAGTTTGGCAGAAGTAGTAAAGATAAACCGCAGAATAGTGACACCCTCGTTCTAAAAATGGTGAAATGCAGAAATTTAAATCCTGAAGCAACACCATTAGCATGGGAATTGAAATTGCGGAATATATATAGACTCCCCGTGTCAAAAGTAATTCAAGATGGTTTTAGTTTAAATATATATTATACAAATGAAGAGAATAATGATGTTCCTACTATTCCAACCCAAAGTGGTCAAAAACAATTATTGCAAATTGTTGGACTGGATAGATATCAAGGGACAACTAGAAATCCACCGCCCGATAATGTCTTCGACTTCATACCAGGACTTACGATAAATGTAGAGTCAGGTGATATTATTTTTCCTACTTTGAGACCTTTCTTTGATAATATTAGTGAAGCAGGTGCAGATACTTCATATTTCTTTTCTCAATTATATACAAAAGTAAAAACCGAAGCTATAACTTACCCAATTGCTACGAGATATAAAATAAAAGGTACTGCGAAGGGAGAAGCAGGTTTAACAAATACTATCAATCTTGGATTTAATGTTGTTCCAGGAAGCGTGGAAATTTATGATAGAGAGCAGAAGTTAATTGAAAATGTTGATTACACTGTCGATTATTCTACGGGAATTGTTGTTATTAGAAACCCACAAGCACTAGCTTCATCAGGGTTGAGAATCTCTTATGAAACAAATGATTTATTCTCTCTAGCTTCAAAAACATTAATAGGAGCTAGAGCGAATTATAAAATTACAGACAAAACAAGTTTTGGATTCACATTTGTTAATTTAAGGCAAGAGACCTTAAATGACAAAGTGAGAATTGGAGAAGAACCGACAAACAATTCTATTTTTGGATTCGACTTCAAAAGTGAATTCAAATTAAAACCACTAACCAATTTTGTTAATTTGCTTCCTGGATATAATACAAAAGAGGAATCAACAGTTACTATCAATTCTGAAATTGCTGTAATTGCACCTGATCCGAACACATTGAAGAGTCGTATTCCACAGGATAATAATGAGGCAGTTGCATATATAGATGATATGGAAGGAGCAAAGAAAATAATATCTTTAGGTACAACATTTTCCCAATGGACAATTAGTTCTTTGCCTGTTGATTCGTCTATTGGAATTTCTGATTCATTAAAGCAAGCAAAGCGAGGAAAGATGAGATGGTTTAATATTCAAGGTGATGTTGAAGTGAAAAAAGTTTACCCTGCCAGAGATGTACAACCTGGTCAAGATAGGTTAACTCCATTATATATAATCTTCAATCCAAATCAGAGAGGTGTATATAATTATAAGCAGAGGGGATTTGATACAACGAATAAATTCACAAATTGGAACGGAATAATGAAGTTTCTGAATACCACATCGACTGACTTGTTGAATGAAAATATTGGATTTATAGAGTTTAATATGAAAATTGAGAATACAGGAAATAATCAAACTTTTAGTAATGCAAAAATTTGCATTGATTTAGGGCAAATATCAGAAGATGCTATACCAAATGGAATATTAGATACTGAAGATAAAAACAGTAATGGGCAACTTGACCCAAATGAAGATATAGGATTGGATTTCCTTACAGACTTAGAAGAATTAGCATTATATAATCAAATTAACGATACAAATTTAACTTTAAATGATTTTCCATATCAAGACCCAGCGGGTGATAATAATAGTAAAGTTCAAGGGGTTATAAATTTTGATATCATCAATGGTACTCAAAATAATGCATACTTTGAAGGTGGAAATAGACCAGATACAGAAGACTTGAACAGAAACAGTAGTCTTGATACTTATAATGCTTATTTTGAATATGAAATTTCTTTAGATACAACTAACAATAAAAGAATTTCTGGTAGAGGTGAACCTGGTAGTGGATGGTTTCAATACAGAATTCCATTATCAGAATTTTCAAAAGTTGTAAACAATCCTTCATTAACAAATATTGAGTTTGTCAGATTTTGGATTAAGGGTGTTAATCAAGAAGTAAAATTAGCAATCGTAGATTTTAATTTAGTTGGGAATCAATGGTATAAACCTGACAAAAGCGATACAACTTATAACATATCTGTCGTAAGCATTGAAGAAAATTCCCAAATTTATATGAGTCCAGTTCCGGGAGATATCTTACGTCAGACAATAAGGAATACAAGTGGAGTTGATACAAAATCTAACGAACAGTCTTTATCACTTGAAGTTAAAAATTTAGTTAATGGTCAAAGAAAGATTGTTGTTAAAGATTATAAAACACAAACCTTGGATTTATTTAATTATAAGGTATTGAAATTGTTTGTTAATGGTGACCCGAGTTTCAATTATACAAATGAGGTTGTTTATGATGCTACTATGATAATAAGATTCGGAACGGATTCGAATAATTATTATGAATATCGAGCACCAATTCACCCTGATAACAGACCAGGTCAACCCTGGAATAAATTTAATGAAGTAACAATAGTTTTTGCAGATTTGACAAGTTTAAAAATATCTCGTGATTCAATTGGTGAAATAGTAGAAAAACCAGTGCCCAATGGTCCACCTGGTTCTTATTATAGGATCAGAGGGAATCCATCTCTTAGTTCTATAAAACAATTTGAATTGGGTGTAGAAAAAAATAAAGCAGGACCTAACGCAGTTTTGACTGGGAGTGTCTGGTTTAACGAGATAAGGGTACTAAAAGTAAATGATGATAATGGTTATGCTATGAATTTGAATGCATCAATTAAAGTAGCAGACCTTGCAAATATTAATATTAATTTCAATAAGGTTGATCCTAATTTTCATTCTGTAGAGACGCGAGTTGGAAGTAGGGTGACAGGTACTCAATGGGACATTGGTATAAGTTTAAATGCTCATAAAATTATTAACAATGCTATAGCTATGTTGATTTCTAAAGAATGGAAAGATTTTTTAAACTTACCAATTAATTTTAGGCACTATGAAAATATGATTAATCCAAAATATTTCCCTGGATCAGATATTGAATTAGAAAAAGCAGCAGAAGAAAAATATAGACAGGTTTTAAATCTTACAAATAATGAGAATTTAGCAAGAGAAGCATCAGAAGCTATTAAATTAGAAGCACAAACATTAACTGTCAGAGATGAGTTTTCTATTAACGGCGCAAAAATTAATATTCCTAGTGATAATTATTTTATTAAGACTTTTGTAAATTCTTTATCTTTGAATTTTTCCTCAATGAATCAAACTTACCGTGATTATACATTCAGAAATAAATATGAATTTAGTTATAATGGTGCTCTTATTTTTAACACAGATTTTGGGTTCTCTAAATCACTTTACTTCAATATTAATAAGCTGATTAATCTAGGTGAGGAATACAAGGAAGCAAAAATTTATTTATTTATTCCAATTATACCATTTGTCCCATTATTTTCAGATAATTTCTCTGCGAGTATAGATTTTATTCGTTCACAAAGTAAGGCAAGACAAAGGAAGCTCTTGTTTGACGATCCTATAGGCAGAAATTTTAGGTCAAATAGAGGTTTTAACTTTAATTGGAAATTTATTGAAAACTGGATTGTAGATTTAACAGGGCAATATACAATCAAGATTGGTAGTGATTTGTCAGGATTCGAGACCTATGGTGATAGTAGTAGGTACCAAAGAACTGGATCAGAGATTTTGAAAGAAATATTTTTTAATAATGCTTTTGTAAATTTTGGTAAGGACCTTGACTTTCAGCAGACAACTGTATTTAATCCAAAGTTTAATATCCCAATTCTAAAAAATTACTTTGATATCAATCTAAGTTACAATGTTACTTATGGGTGGATTAATCCTAATACCACAAGGAATGTTGGTTTCAATGTTGGGTTTTCTAATAATATTAACACAACTGCTAATCTCAAAATAGGTGAGATTTTCAAGATATTTAAAGGAGAAGATGATGGAGTAAAAATAAGAACTTTAAGTGCACAATCACAATCAGATCTTAATATATCCCAAAAGAATTCTGATGATCAAATTGATTTATTAAAATTAATTAGGTCTTTCATACCTGATAATGTTTCAATCAATTTTACTCAAACCAATACAGTTACAAATGGTGGTGTTCAGGGTAGACCTGGGTTTACAAATTTTTGGTTTAGTTTCTTATCAGATGAAAAATATGGACCACCAATTAACTATCAACTTGGGTTCAATAGAAATCCAGGTAAGAGGGTTCCCGATTTGCTTATAAATGATAATGATAATCAAACTAACTCTCTAACTTTAAATGCCATTATCACACCTATAATACCATCTTCAATCAGAGTTAATTTAACTTTTAAGAAGAATTTTGGAAAAAATCAAAGTTTCCAGTATACATCTGCACCCGATGGTGTTAATAGATTAAATTCTATTACGAATAGCACTCTTACCGATGGGTATTCTATATTCTTAATAGGTGATGTGGATAAATTTAAATATGAAGGTTCAACAAATCCTGATGATAATATTAAAAATTTATCAAGTAGTTTTAAAAAGGATATTTCTTCATTTCCGTTCCCAAATTGGTCACTATCAATTTCAGGATTAGAAGCATTTCCATTATTTGCAGAATTTGCAACTTCAGTAACATTAGAAAACACATTTACAGCAGAATATAATGAACAATCAAAAACTGATTTTAAAGGTATTCAACTTATAGATAAGCAAACTATTACTCAATCATTCAATCCATTAATTGGCATAAATATTACTTTCAAAGAAATATTTGGAGGGAATTTAACTGCTTCATTCAGGTTGAACAAATCTCGTAATTTAATATTAACTCCCTCTTCTTCTCTTATTCAATCACTTACTACCAATGATTTTGCAATTACTGCTAATTTTTCAAAAGCAGGTTTTGATATTCCACTTTTCGGATTATATTTGAAAAATGATATATCTATCGCATTAACAATTAGCAAAAATAGTAATGAACCTATAGATTACAGATTCAATGTTGGGATTGCAGAACCTGAAAAAATTCCTGGTAGTGGTTCGACTGTAACAACAATAAATCCTACAATACAATATTCTCTTAGTTCGAAAGTGCAATTACAATTCTTTTACAAATACATAAGAACTGAACCATTACAAAACACATTAACAACTATACCGAGAACCTCAAATGAGGGTGGTTTAAATATTAGGATTTCAATTAACTAGTTTGGATATTTTTGCGAATCAGATTTTATGGGAGAAAATTATTTTGATTTTACAATAATTTCTCCATTAATAATTTTTTCTCTTATCTCCTCTACTTTTTTATGAACATTTTCAGGAATTAAATGTTTATTGTTGTCATCATAAACATAATTAACACCTTTTTCTTTTAAACCTATATTCTTAACACCTCCTTTGAAATTACCATTTACATAATCCTTTATAGCAAGAAGTATCATCTCATCTACTTGTTTAGTCATACTTGTGAGTATATATCCAGGTGCTTCGTCCCATTGATTTAAGTCAACTCCAATTGCAAATTTTTTTGTTTCTCTCGCTGCTTCAAATACACCTATACCTGATAAACCTGAAGCATGATAAATTATGTCAGCTTTGTTGTTATATTGAGTGAGTGCAATTTCTTTTGCTTTGGGGGCATTCTTAAATCCTTCACCCGTTACACCGACATAAGCTGTTAATATATTACATTCATTACAAACATATTTTACACCTTCTGTGAAACCGATTTCAAATTTTTTTATTAGTGCTGATTGCATTCCACCTACAAAACCAACTGTTTTTGTTTTTGTAATTAATCCAGCAATTGCTCCTACTAAAAATGAACCCTCCTCTTCTTTAAAAGTTATTGCAAGTAAATTCGGAGGTATTGTTTTTCCCTCAGTAATTGTGTAATCAATACAAACGAATTTTTTTTCGGGAAATTCTTTGGCTATGTTAGTAATATCATCAGTGAAAATGAAACCAACTCCAAATATTAAACCAATATCTTTTCTTGCTGCTAATATTCTAAGGGCAGATTCTCGATCAGAACCATCTCCAGGATCAATAACTTCGAAATCTATTCCGAGTTCTACTTTTGCTCTTTCCAATCCTCTATATGCTGCGTCATTAAATGATTTATCTCCTCTTCCTCCAACATCAAACACCAGTCCTATTTTATTTGCTTTTGATTCTTCTTTCTTCTTTGTACATGAAGATATAATGGGAATAGTCAGGACAAATATTAAAAAGAAAAAAATTTTATATTTATTATTCATAAAGTAAATTTAATTAATCAGGAATTGTATGGTGCAATCTGCATCTAGCTTCATAGTGATCTTTACCACCCACTAAGACCCTATCTGATTCCTTCGTTACTCTCTGGGTTCTATTTGCTGGTGCACCACATACAACACAGACAGCATGAATCTTTGTAATATATTCTGCTATTGCAAGAAGTTGCGGCATTGGTTCAAATGGTTTTGCTCTATAATCCTGATCCAAACCTGCGACAATAACTCTTTTACCTGAATCTGCTAATATTTGACATACTTCAATCAAATCATTATCAAAAAATTGTGCTTCATCAATTCCTATTACTTCATAATCGAAACATTTATCAGGAATGTCGCTTGCTTTTTCTACGACTTCAGATGGGTAAGATTGCTCGTTGTGTGTAACGATTGATGAATCACTGTATCTGTTATCAATTTTTGGTTTAAAAACCTTTACTCTTTGTTTGGCAATTTCTGCTCTTCTAATTCTTCTTATTAGTTCTTCTGTTTTCCCAGAAAACATACTACCACATATAACTTCTATATGTCCTGATTTTTTGTATGTTCTAATTTGCAGATGTTCGTTCATTTCAACAGACATATTCTTAAAAGATTAATTTATAAATTGAATTGTTTTGGTAGTAATTTATTTAGATTATGAATTTCATATTTAGTTTTTGTTCCAATCAATATTACTTTGAGTTCTTTTGAAAATTCTGCCATAAATTGTAAACATGCACCGCAGGGGTAAAATATCTTATTTTTATTTGTCGATATTGCAATAGCAATGAATTGAGTTTCACCTTCAGAAATTGCTTTTGCAAAGGCAACTCTCTCTGCGCAAAGAGTTAATGAGAATGAGGATATTTCTATATTACAACCAGTATAAACTTTCCCATTTTTGGTTAACAACGCAGCTCCAACTTTAAAATTTGAAAAAGGGGAATAAGAATTTTCCCTTGCTTGAATTGCTTTTTCAATCAGATTGGTATACTTCAGATTCATATCTTGTGACTACTTATAATTGATAATTTATAAATTTATAGGTAAATTATCAAAGATTAAATTCAGTACAGATATTTTAATGAAGCGAAAACCAATTTATAGGAAACTTGATAGATATCTTGGTATTCCCATCGTACAGATACTGCGCCTTTTTAAAAAAAAGAGGAAAAGAGAGTTCCCAAAACGAATTAGAAGTATTTTTTTCATTAAATTTGCTGCAATAGGTGATATAGTATTATTATTACCAACAATACGATTACTTAGAAAAAATTTTCCAGATGCTAAAATTACTTTTCTATGTTCTGAATTGAATGTAGAAATGGTAAAGCGGATTTCATATCTTGATGAAGTTATTAGTATAAATGTTTATGAGTTTATAAAAAATATTTTTAAGTTTGTTAAGTTCATCAAATTTTTAAGAGCAAAGGAATATGACCTTGTTATAGATGGTGAACAATGGTCAAGAATTGATACAATTATAACGGCATTTATGAGACATAAATATTTGATCGGTTATAAATTAGAAAATCAATATAAGCATTATTTTTTTGATGCAACAGCAGACCATTTGAGTACAAGGCATGAAGTTGAAAATTTCCTTGCACTACTTGAACCGCTTGGAATATTTCCAAAAAGTAATGAAGATAAAAAACTCAAATTCTTTTTAACAGAAGATGAAGAAAAATTTGCGAGAGACTATTGGAACACTAAGAATTTAAATGATAAATTTGTAATAGTATTTCATCCAGGTTTTGGTACTGATGGTTATGCTCGAGACTGGAATATTAATAATTTTATAAATTTGGGGAAGAAAATTATTTCTGATTTTCCTTTTGTGAGAATAATTATTTCAGGTTCCCAAAATGATTTACCTATATGTGAAAAAATTGCTGAAGGTATTAAAGAATATTCTTTTGTTTTAGTTCAAAAGTATTTAGGAAAAGCACTTTCTGTTATTAAATCTTCTGATGTTGTTGTTTGCGGAAACACAGGAATATTACATATGGCTGCTGGTTTAGGTACAAAGACAATTTCTTTGAACGGACCAACTAATCCTAAAATATGGGGAGCATATTCTGATAATGCTATTTCTATACAAAGTGATATTTATTGTAGTCCTTGTTTATATCTTGGTCATGAGTATGGATGTAATAAACCTAATTGTATGGATAGAATAAAAGTTGATGATGTATATGTAGTTTTGAGGAAATGTATATTAGAGAAAAATAAGTTGACTTAAAAATTAAATGAATATTTCATATATTTTAGTAATTTATTAAAAATCAAATAATTAAATTATGGCTTCGTTTAATATAACAAAAACTCAGAAAACAAGATTTAATGACATTAATTGGAATGATTTAAAGTTTGGTGTTTATTTCTCAGATCATATGTTTGTTTCTGATTACAAAGATGGGAAATGGGATGGTGGTCGTATAGAACCATATTCACCAATGGATATTGATCCTGCTATGTGTACTTTACATTATGCACAAGCGATTTTTGAAGGTTTAAAAGCATTCAGATCTGTTAAAGGTGGTGCAAATATTTTTAGACCTGATATGAATGCAAAAAGATTAAATAATTCTGCAAGAATGCTATGCATACCCGAATTTGATGAAAATCTGTTGATTGAAGCAATGGTTGAGTTGGTAAAGTTGGATTACAACTTTATACCAAAAGTAAGAGGGCAGTCACTCTACATCAGACCATTTGTTTTTGGAACTGGTAATTTTCTCGGTGTTACAGCATCTGATACTTATAGATTAGTTATTATTACTTCTCCTGTTGCTTCCTACTATCCTGAGGGTTTGAAACCAGTAAAAATTTTAGTTTCTACTGAATATGTAAGAGCCGTAAAAGGAGGTTTGGGGATGTGCAAAGCCGCTGCAAATTATGCAGCTTCTTTAAGAGCTGGTTATGAAGCTCATAAGAAAGGATTCTCACAAGTTTTATGGTTAGATGGAATTTCAAGGAAGTATATTGATGAAGTTGGCGCTATGAATATTATGTTCGTGATAGGAGATGAATTAATTACACCTTCTTTAGAGAGAGGAGCAATTCTTCCTGGAATTACAAGATTGTCGGTTTTGCAACTTGCTAGAGAATGGGGAATGAAGGTAAGTGAGAGAGAAATATCTATTGATGAAGTGGTTGAGAGTTATAAAAATGGAACCTTAAAAGAGGTTTTTGGAACTGGAACTGCTGCGGTTATTTCACCAGTTGGTTTATTACATTATAATGGTTTAGATATGGTTATTAATAATAACGAAATTGGTCCTGTTGCACAAAAATTTTATGATACTATTACTGGAATTCAGTACGGTGAAATAGAAGATACAAAAAATTGGGTGCTAAGAGTAGAAGTGAATTAATCTTTTTTATATAATATATTTTAGATTAATTAAGGTTGCATTAATTTAATGCATAACTAAAATATTTATTAAATTTGGAATCAATATGAAAAGGTTATTATTATTAATTGTGATAATTACAATTACTACTATTAATGGTTGTGGAAATAAAGCTGAAGATAAGAATGGGAAATCAGGTAATAACAAAGGAAAAGTAAATTATCAAAAAGAGGAAATAAAAATTTTAACAAGTGATAGTTTGAATATATCTGCTAATTATTACTATAACCAAAAAAATAAAGATGAAAAACAACCTGTGGTAGTATTGATACACCAGTTTAAGTCATCAAAAGAACAATGGAGCGGAGTTTTAATTGATTCTTTAATAAATAACGGAATGAAAGTTTTAACTTTTGATTTAAGGAGTCATGGAAAATCTGATAAAGCGAAAGTTGAAATTGATAAGCTTCTTACAGATCAATTGCAAACTCCGAAAGATTTAGAAGCAGTTATTAGGTGGGTGAAGAATAATCCTGCGATTGATTCAAATAGAATTGGTGTTGCTGGTACTTCAATTGGAGGTTCTCTTGCATTTTATAGTTTATACTATCTTAATGTAAAGGCAATAGTAGCTATTTCTGTTGGGAAACTTACTTTTGAAAATCTTACAGGGATTTTTGAAAGCATGATGGGAAAATTAATTCCAAGAGTGAAAGGTGTGTTAATGATTTGTGGTACAAAAGACGGTGACTATTATAAAGAAAGCAAAATGATTTTTGAAAATTATGTTGATACTCCAAAAGAGTTCAAAGAATTCGAATCGGATAAGCATGGCAAGGATTTAATTGCAGATTATCCAGGAATCAATGACCTGATAATTAAGTGGTTTAAAGAAAATTTATAGGATTTAGTTCAGATTTTTTTGCCGAAATATTTCGTATAAAATTATACCAGCTGAAACAGATACATTTAGTGAATCAATTTTTGCTGTTAAAGGAATTCTTACAATTGAATCACATAATGAAAGAATTCCTTTTCTTATCCCTTTACCTTCACTTCCAAGAATCAGTGCTAGGGGTTTTTTATAATCAACTTCGTAAACATAATTGTTTGTTTTTAGGTCAGCACCAACTATGAAATAGTTTTTGCTTTTTAATAATCTAATTGTATTTATTAAGTTTGTTTCCTTTGCTATTGGGATTAATTTTGCAGTTCCTGCAGAGGATTTTAAAGAAGTATGATTTATATCTGCTGATTCATGTTTTGGAATTATTACTCCATCTGCACCTAAACATACAGCAGAACGTATTATTGCTCCAAGATTATGAGGGTCAGTTATCGAATCCAGAATAACGATTAGAGGGTATGGCATTTTTTCAAATTTTTTAAGCATTTCTTTCAATGATGCATATTGAAAATTTCTTATAAAACCTAATACACCTTGTGAAACACCTTCTGATTTGTTTTTTCTATTGAAGTATTTTATAAAACCTTCTTTGCTAAGCATCATATAATTAATACCATTATCCTGTGCTAATTTAATTATTTCTTTTATTTTATCATCGTATTTTACACTTTTTAAAATGATGATTTTACTAAATTCTTTCGGTTCAGTTCTTAATATTTCTAAGATAGGGTTTTTTCCTATAACAAGCATTTTATTTTTGATTTATTTTATACTTCAATATAATTATATTAATTTTTAAATAGACTGAAAAAATTTTTTTATAAATGAATTTTGAAGAAATAGAAGAATATATTAATAAATGTAAAGAAAAAATCTGCGATAAGACATTATATGTTGTATCTACCCCAATTGGTAACATTAATGATATTTCGTTTCGAGCTCTATATATTTTAAAAAACTGTGATTTGATTGCAGCAGAAGATACGAGAAAAATTTCTATATTATTAAAACATTATGGGATTAAAAAACATTTGATTAGTTATTTTGTAGGGAATCAGACTTCTAGAATTGATTTTTTGATTAATGAATTGATTTCTGGTAAAAAGGTTGCTTTAGTATCTGATGCAGGTACACCTTGTATATCAGACCCTGGAAGTATTTTGATTTCAAAATGTATAGAGAGAGGAATAAATATTAAACCAGTACCAGGAGCAAGTTCATTAATTCATTCTTTAGTAATGTCTGGTTTTAATACAGATAAATTTTATTTCCAAGGGTTTCTACCACACAAAGGAAGAAGAAGTATCTTAGAAAATTTGAAACAGTTAAAAATGGTTATAGTGATTTTTGAGTCAAAATATAAAATTAAAAGTACTATAAAAGAATTAAAGGAGTTTTTCAGAAATAAAAATATTGCTATTTGTAGGGAATTGACAAAAATGTTTGAAGAAGTTTATAGAGGTAAAGTTAAAGATATTAATATTAACAAGATAAAAGAAAAAGGAGAATTTGTTATCGTAATAAATAACATTTCTCCTTAATATTATTAAATGATTTAAGTCTAACAAGACTATATTAAATAGTCCTGTTATTAAATTTTCTTTTTATGTCTATTCTTGCGTAGTCTTTTTTTCCTTTTATGAGTTGCCATTTTTGCTCTTTTTCTTTTTCTACCGCAAGGCATATGATTTTCTCTCCTTTTTTATTTTACTAATGAATCTAAAACGACTTTTTTAAATTCTTTTGATACTTTAAAATATGGAATATATCTTTTCTTCAACTCTATTATTTCTCCTGTCTTAGGATTTCTTGCTTTTCGGGCTTCTCGTTTTTTATTTTTAAAAGTTCCAAATCCTCTTATCTCAATACTATCATCATTTTTTAAACAATCAATTATTATTCCAATAAATCCTTCAATTATAATTTCTACTTCTTTTTTGCTAATCCCTGTTGCTTCAGAGATTTTTGATACTATTTGTGCTTTTGTCATTTTCTTATCTCATATTTGTATTGTAAAACTGGTTTATTCAAATACTCATCTTTCAATAAATTGTTTATTTCTCCTAATCCGATTTGGGAGATTTTATCAAGCAGAATGTCTAAAAAATAAGTTTTCTTTTTTTCTTTTATTATGGTTGGTTCTCCTTTAATGTTCGCGAGTTCAGCTGCTATTTTTATAGCATCATCTAAAGTGCCAAGTGTATCTACTAATTTGTATTTTATTGCTTGCCTACCAGTATATACTCTACCTGTTGCTATATTCTTTAATGTATCAATGTCTATTTTTCTTTCTCTTGCAACTATCTCAACAAATAATTCGTAACTATCATTTATTATATCTTGCAAATATTTTTTATCTTTTTCGTTTACATCTCTAAATGGGTTTCCTGTGTCTTTTAAGTCACCGCTTGTTATTGTTACATCCTTAATCCCAAGTTTATCTGCTAAATCTCTTATTGTGATATATTGAATGATAACTCCTATGCTACCAACAAGAGAACTCGGATTTGCAACAATTTTATTTGCTCCACAGGATACATAATAACCACCACTTGCTGCTACTGTTCCTACTGATACCACAACAGGTTTGCCACTGTCCCTTGTTTTCTTAACCTCTTCATACATCTCGTGCGTTGCTGCTGAACCACCACCAGGAGAATCAACACGAAGTACTATCGCCTTGATTGATTTATCTTCACGGTATTTTTTTATTTGCCTGACCAAAATATCTGGTGTTATAATAGTATAATCTAAATCTATTATAGCAATTTTTTCATTCCCCGATTTAATTACTTCATATTCAAATTCTGTTGTATTAATTCCAGAGAAAATAGATTTAACCAGTGCAAGTATAATTATTATACCAATCAAAAGACAAAAACTAAGGAATGATATTATTACAATCCAAAATCCTTTCCTACTGCGTTTTTGTTTTTGTTCTATTTGATTCATTATTGTTTAATCATTTGTTCCTTTAATTTCATTATTTCAGATGCTTTTTCCTCATTACCTAAAGCCTGATATGTTGAATATAAGTATTCATATAAATCTTTTAATAATTTTTCATCTTTGCTTGAGAGTAATTTCTCAAAATATACAACTGCTTCATTTAAATATGGTTTATATTCTTTTTCTTCTTTTGATGCAATTAATGCTTGTTGATAATAATTAATTCCAATATTTAAGATACAAGCTTCATAGTATGAGTTATCTTGTGGAACATTTTGTAATTGCAACACTTGTTTTAATGTTGTAATAGATTCTTCATATTTTTCATTTAGTCTTAAGTTTAGACCCTTTTTGTATATTGTTTTCACTAAATTTATCGCATCATCTTTTGATTTGGTTTTTTCATACGGAATTCTATAATATTCAATTGCTTTATCATAATTTTGTAAATAATAGAGTGCATCTCCAGCAACTCTGTAAGTCTCTAAGCTATCTGGTATGACAGCAATTGCAGCGTATGCATAATCAAGAGAGATTAAGAGATTGTTTACTGTTGTTGCTGAATCCTTTCCGACTGCAGAATTAAAATATTTTATACATTCATTAAATTTAATTCTCCAATATTCCATTCTCTCATCTTCATAAGCTTTTGAGACCTTCATTGCCATTTCAAATGATTTTCTAGCTTCATCATACTTTTTCAATTCTGTTTGGCTTACTGCTAACATATACCAACCTTCAGCATCGTTTTTATCAATTTCCAATCCTTTTTTTAAGTTTATTTCTGCTTTTTCATAATCGCGTTGTTGAAACGCAAGTTTTCCGGTTGTCAATTCTGCGGAAGCACATCCCCAGATTATTATGCCCATAATCAATAATACGACACCCGAAAACAAAAAAAGAATCTGTTTTGAATTTTTCATTTTTTTCTCCAAATATTTTTTAAAAAATATTTATAAATATAAATAAAATAATATATTTATGCAATTTAGGAATGTTTATTAAATTTTACGAATTTTCTCTGAAACTGTTTTTAAAATAATTGGAATACGTTTTTACATATCAAATTAATTCCTTTTGTAGGTGATTAATAAGTGCTGATTTTTTTCTTCATTTATTATATTTCTTACTATAGAATTCTAAAATTATTTTTTATTAATATGTGATAAAATAAATGCAATTAATGATTTTAAATTTAAATTTATTTTTAAATTTAACTTAGTTAGATTATGATATGGTAAAGAAAATATTATTAATATTTGGTATTATTTTTGTTTTGGTATTGGTTTTAAATTATGTTGCGATGCCATTGTATGTGAAACACTCAAGTTTGACGAAAGTGCCTGATGTAGTAGGTCTGCATTTTAACGAAGCAAAAAAAATTCTTGAAGATGCAGGTCTAAATGTTAAACAAGGGGATATTAGATATGATAGTACTACACCTGTCGGAACAATACTTGAGCAAAGTCCTACAGCGGGAGAAATAGTAAAAAGCGGAAGAAGAGTTTATCTAGTAATTTGTGGAGGAGAACAATTGGTAGAAGTTCCAAGACTCTCAGGAAGAACAATAAGAGATGCAAAATTTACATTAGACCAGAGGAATCTGCAAATAGGTGAAATAACAAAAAAATTCTCTAATCAATATCCAGAAGATGTTGTAATTTCTCAAGTTATTCAACCTGGTAGTAAAGTTAAAAGAATGACTAAAATTGATGTCATTGTAAGTAACGGTCCGCAAATAGGAAACATAATAATTCCAGATTTAATTGGAAAAAAACTAGAAGAGGCAAAGAAGATTCTAACAGAGAAAAAACTTAAAGTGGGAAGAATAACTTATCAAACAAGTGATTTACCTGCGGGTCAAATTTTAGATCAATATCCCAAAAAGGATAAGTCAGCAGTTGAAAACACTCCTGTTGATTTGTTTGTCGCTAAGAAAAAAGTTGTCATACCAAAAGAGGAAATAGAAGATATCCCATCTGATGATAAAAAAGATAATGATACTCCAAAGAAGAAGGAAGGTGGAATAGAAGGGAAGACAAAAGAGGAATCACAGAAACAAAAGCAAGATGTCCCAAAAAGCGAAAGTAAAGAGAAAAAAATTCTTGCTCCAAAAGATAGAACCAAAGAAGGTTCTGATAAGGAGAAACAAAAAACAAAATAAAACTATTTTATATGAAGGGTTTATATACTTCCATACTTTCAGCGAATTTTTCTAATTTAGAATCGGAGATTAAATTAGTTGAAAGTGCTGGTGTTCAGGGAATACATTGCGATATTATGGATGGCCATTTCGTCCCTAATATTTCTTATGGACCGATGGTAGTTTCTGCAGTTAATAAAATAACAGAATTACCTCTTGATGTACACTTGATGATAGATAATTGTGATTTATTTATTAAGGAATTTGCAAATGCAGGTGCTGATTATATCTCTGTCCATTTTGAAAATAATATTCATCTACATAGGACTATAAGTTTAATCAAAAGTTTTAATCTAAAAGCCGGTGTAGCTATTAACCCTTCCACTACCATAACGAACATTATAGAAATATTACCATTTGTCGATTATGTTTTGATAATGAGTGTGAATCCGGGATATGGTGGGCAGAAATTTATTGAATCTTCATTAGAAAAGATAAAAGCTTTGAGAAGATTGATTATAAAGAATAAATATAATTGTCATATACAAGTTGATGGTGGAATTGATGCAAGTAATATAAGGGTAATAAAAAATGCAGGTGCAGATATGTTTGTTGCTGGTGCTTCAATATATAGAGCAAAAGATAAAATCAAAGCAACTAAGTTAATACTGAAAGAAATAAGTAAAAAATGAAAAATGTTTTTTTCAATAACGATATTCTAGAAGCAGAAAAAGAAATAATAAAGAACTTAAATATTCCTTCCATTCTCTTGATGGAAAATGCAGGGAAAAATTCTGCCGAAGAGGTATTGAAAGTTTGTAATGAATTTGGTTACAGGAAAATTTTAATTCTATCAGGTAAAGGTAATAATGCAGGTGATGCATTCGTTATTGCAAGGCATCTAATAGATAAAGGGATAAGAATTTTTATAGTATCACTATTCCCATATTCTCAGCTTGGAGGAGATGCATTAACTAATTATACAATTCTGAAGAATTTAAAATCAGATTGTGTAAATTTCGAAGATATATCAACACCAAAAGATTTAAAAAAAATACTTTCGAAGAATAAAATTGAAGATAGTTTTGTTTTACTTGATGCTGTTTTCGGTATTGGATTCAAAGGGGAACTTGAAAATAGAATAAAGGAAATATTTAAACTAATTAATTCTCTTAGTAATATCAAAGTAATTGCAATAGATACAATAAGTGGTTTAAAAAATCATTACGATACCGATGATCTATTAAGAGCTGATATGACAATTACTATGTCACAAAAGAAATTTTATACAATATTCAATAAGGGTAGGGAATTAAGTGGAAAAATAGTTTGTGTGCCAATAGGAATACCTGATGAATGTTTTCTGCCATATAATAAAAAGAAAATATTTGAGATTGAAAAAAATGATTTAATGGGTAGTATTCCAAAGCGAAATATTAATTCTCATAAATATAATAATGGTAAAGTATTTATATTGGGTGGTTCTGTTGGTTTTACAGGTGCTGTTTATATGAGCTCAATTTCAGCATTAAGAATGGGAAGTGGTGCTGTAGTTTTGGGAGTACCTGATTCTATTCATGATATATTAGAGATAAAGACGACTGAGGTTATTACGGTTCCTTTTAACTCTAACTTGGATAAATCTCTATCGATTAGTGGATTTAGTGGGATTGCTAAAAGGATTGAATGGAGCGATGTAACTCTCATAGGTCCAGGAATGGGTAGACATCCTGAAACAATGGAATTAGTTAGAAAAATAGTATCATCAATTAAAGCAAATTATATAATAGATGCTGATGGAATATTTGCTTTCAAAGACAATCTTGATATATTAAGAAAACAAAAAAATAAAATAATACTAACACCTCATTATGGAGAATTTTCACTGTTAACAGGTTATAAAACACAAGATATATTGGAAAATTTTTATGAATTGTCAAGAGAGTTTGCATTAAAATATAATGTAATTCTAGTTCTAAAAAATTCTCCTTCTATAATTACAGATGGTGAATATTTCTATATTAATCCTACAGGCAGGGAAAATCTTGCTACTATTGGTAGTGGCGATGTATTATCAGGTATAATGGCATCTGCATATTCATTATGCAAAAATCCTATTAAAGCAGCATTACTTGGTTGTTATATTCATGGTAGATGTGGAGATATTTTATATGAAAAATTTGGATGCAATTCTACAATTGCAGGTGACTTAATTCAGTTGATAAATGAAGTAAAAATGGAGCTAGATATTGCTTAGGAAATTTTTAAAATACCATCTTCCAGTCACATTATATTTAATTATTATTTTTATTTTCTCTTCAATCCCTGGAGATGATTTACCTGAACTTACTTTTACAATTTCAGATAAAATCATACACGGATTAATATACCTCATTGCTTTTTACCTTTTTTACTTTTCACTATCTCATCTAAGTAAGAATAATATTATTAAAAATAAAGCTTTAATATTTTCATTATTGTTTGCTACTGTTTATGGGCTTTTAGATGAATTGCATCAGTCATTTGTTCCAAACAGGGATGCTGATATTTTGGATTTTCTCTCTGATTTCACTGGTGCTCTAATAGGTTTTATTGTTATTTTTTTATTTTTAAGATTCAGACTTAAAAAAGTAATTATATAAAATAAATTTTTATGATTAAACTACAGGATTTGTTAAATATATCTCCAATAATAATATTAGCCTTAATGGCTATTTTATTATTGTTTGTTGGCGTTATATTTAAGAAAAGCCAAAGATTTGTTTTCACACTCACTCTATTATCAGTTATTATTTCAATTTATTTCTTGTATAGAAATCTCGGAAAAGATCTGTTTGCATTTGGGGATTTTATCGCTATTAATGTTAATAATTCTATTTTTGCTATTATTACTCTAATTGCAGTCTTAATGAGTTTACTTGCGTCATATTTCTATATAATCAAGCAGGAAATCAATTATCCAGAATTTTATCCACTTTTACTCTTTTCTGCAGTCGGAATGCTTGTTATGGTTCAAGCAAATGATTTAATAACAGTTTTCATTGGATTGGAATTTATGTCAATTTGTTTTTATATATTAACAGGTTTTTATAGAACTAAAATTGTTTCAAATGAAGCTTCATTGAAATATTTCTTCTTTGGTGCCTTTATGACAGGGTTCTTACTCTTGGGGATGGCATTAATTTTTGGCTCTACAGGTTCAACCAAGTATCAGGTAATTTTTTCTGATTTATCTGTAATAAAGCAACCTATATTTGTTTTAGGTTCAATACTGTTCTTTGCTGGATTTTTCTTTAAAATTGGATTATTTCCTTTCCATTTTTGGGTACCAGATGTTTATGAGGGTGCTCCAACAACCGTTACTGGTCTAATGTCAACTTCTGGAAAGATTGCCGCTGTCGGAACAATTGTTCCTTTCATTATAAGGCTTAATGTCAATACTTATGAAAGTCTTATTAGTATAATTGCTCTTGTTACTATGCTTATTGGTAATGTACTTGCACTAACTCAAACAAACATGAAAAGACTTCTTGCATATTCTTCAATTGCAAGTGCAGGATATATATTTGTTGCAGTTTGCGCAAATACAGATTTAGCTTTGAAGAGCATTGCTTACTATCTTTTGGCTTATGTTTTAATGCAACTTGGGGCTTTCATAGTTGTATCAATTCTTGAAAAACCTTCAGCTGGTTCTAAAGAATATTTGAATGTAAACATTGAAGATTATAAAGGTTTAATAAAAACAAATCCATATTTAGCAATTATGCTATCAATATTTCTACTTTCATTAAGTGGAATTCCACCACTTGCAGGTTTTTGGGGTAAATATTACATTTTTTATGCAGCGATAAAAGAAAACTTAATTACTATCTCTGTGATTGCTATAATATTTAGTGTAATTTCTGTATACTATTATTTAAAAGTTGTTGTTTATATGTGGTTTTATGAACCTGACTCAAAGGAAGTAATCCATATAGATACTTTTTCTTCTATTGCAATTTTTATCAGTGCTATACTAACATTTATCATTGGAATCTATCCTGAAATATTTTTTACATTTTTTAAAATTATTTTAAAATAACTTGAAGAAATTTTTACTACCTTTTGTATTTCTTTTGACTTTTCAATGTTTATTTGTTAATTCTTTAGCAAAGGATACAAATTTATTTTTATATAAATCAACAGGAAATTTTAAAAGTGCAGTTTCAATAACGACAGATTTTAAGGGGAATATATATGTTCTGGATTATGAATTATGTGAGATAGTGAAATATAATGATAACCTCAAGGAATTAAAAAGAATTGGGAAAAAAGGGTGGGGTTACGGTGAGTTTTTTAATCCTACACACATTGATGGAACAGGTGGTATGAATTTATTTGTATCTGACAAAATGAATAGTAGAATACAAGTATTTGATTTAAATCTTGGTTTCATAAATGCTATTATGACCAACATTGAATCTATAGAAGAACGATTCAGAATAAGGAAACCAATTTGTTCTGTGCTGATAAATTCACAGGATTTATATATAATTGATGGGGATGACCCAAGAGTAGTTGTGTTTTCAAGTCAGAAATTTCCAACTCTATATTTTGGAAGTTATCAGTCAGGGAATGTTGCATTGGTTAAACCGAAAAAAATGGTTAGAGATTCAAAAAATGTTTTGTACATTTTTGATGAAGCTCGTTCACAAATTCTTAAATATGATAATTTTGGTAGTTATATTTCTTCTATTAATCTGAAAGATATTATTTCTTTATGTGTATATAATGATTATATTTATATTTTAACAAATTCTTGCATTTATATTTATAGTGCTGAAAAAAAAGCTTTTACGGAGGTGATAAGCTTTACCCAAGATTTCAAAAATGATTTAACAGATATTTTGGTTACCTCTTTTGATAAAATTTTTATTCTTTCGAAACAAAGTTTATATCTTTATAATAAAAAATAATTTATTATGAGTAAAGGTTTAAATAAGGTTATTTTAATTGGGAGATTAGGACAGGACCCAGAATTAAAATATACTCCTGATGGAACTGCGTTTTGTAAGTTTTCACTTGCAACTGATATTGTATATAAAGATAAAGATGGAAACAGAGTGACCCAAACAGAATGGCACTCGATAGTTGCTTGGAGGAAGTTAGCTGAAATCTGTCATACATATTTAAAGAAGGGTAGTTTAGTATATTGTGAAGGTAGGCTCAGATACAATACTTATGAAAAAGATAAAGTGAAAATAAAAGCGGCTTTTATAAATATTACAGATTTGTCAATGCTTGAACCTAAAAAAGCTGAATTGGAAGTTGAACAGAAAATTGATTCTAGTGATGTTGAAAGTTTTGAAGATATCATTCCTGAGGAAGATGATGGAAAGCCACCATTTTAAAAATAAAAGATTTACTCGTGACATTTCCTAACCAATTATCAATTGTTAGAATAATTTTAGCACCGGTTTTCTTATTTTTAGCTTTAAGTGATAATGTTAATCTATTCAGGGTTTCTTTTATTGTTTATTTCATCGCTACAATTACTGATTGGTATGATGGATGGTATGCTAGAAAATATAAAAGAGTTACTAGAATTGGAGTGTTTTTAGATCCTTTTGCTGATAAAGTACTTACTACTTTTGCTTTTATTTTTTTCTATATTAAAAACATTATGCCTCTATGGATGTTAATCATTATTGCAATGAGGGATTTAATTATAACATTACTTCGTTCTTATGATGAATACAAAGGTAAAACTTTAAAGACCTCATACATTGCAAAAGTGAAAACTTTTATTCAAATGACTTATATTTTTGTTATTCTTGTGTTATTGAATTTACAATATATAATTTATGATGATTCGTTTATTGCTACGATAGATTATTTTTTATATAAATCTAATTTAAATTATATATTACTTTTATTGGTGACAATTTTGACACTCTATACTGGGGTGGAATACATTATTAGCAAATTTCAAAAAATTGGGAATAATTAAGAAAAAACAAATTTTAGACACAAATATAAAAGTAAATTTTTTCTCTCTATTATTTAATAGCTTCTTTTTTATTGGATTTGTCCCTGTTGCAAGTGGTACTGTTGCAAGTATTTTTGCTTTAGTCCCTTTGGTAATTCCTGAATTCAATAACGTCGCAGTTATATTTCTTGTAACAATTATTTTTTTTATTATTTCTCTTTTATCAGCGAAAAATATTTTACGGAAATATGGTGACGACCCTTCAATATTTGTAATGGATGAAGTGATTGGAATGTGGATAACTGCAATTATTATAAAAATAATTTTTGAGGATACAATATTATTGCATATTTTTATAGGATTTTTATTTTTTAGATTTTTTGATATTATTAAAATTCAACCTGCAAAATATTTTGATGGTTTAAAAAATACTTTTGGTGTTTTAATGGACGATATTGTTTCAGGTATATATGCAGGTTTTTCATCTTCAATATTAATTTATATAATTAAACTAATCTGGTAAAATGGTTAATGCAAAAATAATATCTGTCGGGAATGAACTCCTAATTGGACAGACAACTAATTCAAATGCTACTTTCATAAGTGAAAAACTTTATTCAATTAATATTGAAGTGAAGAAAATTGTAGCTATTGGAGATAATGAAGTTGATTTAATGGAGGAATTAATTGATTCAGAAAAATATTATAATATAACAGTAATTACTGGTGGGCTTGGTCCTACTCATGATGATATTACAAAAAGTGTTTTATTGAAATTTTTTAATGACGAACTTGTGTTCAATGAGAAGATATATGAAAATATAGAAAATTTATTCAAAATTCGCGGAATCAAAACGCCATCAATTAATAAGGAACAGGCAATGGTACCTACCAAGGCATTGATTATTTGGAATAGAATAGGAACTGCACCTGGATTTTGCTTTGAAAAAGATGAAAAGTTATACATTGCTTTACCTGGTGTACCATATGAGATGGAGGAGATGATGAACAATTCTGTAGTACCTATGTTAACAGAGAAGTATTCAGGTGGAGTTGGATACATAAAAAAATCAAAAACATTTTTAACAATTGGAATTAGCGAATCCTCACTTGCAGAGATGATTGGTAATGTTGAGGATATAATAGGTGAGCACAAACTGGCTTTTCTTCCCTCACTGATAGGGGTTAAATTGAGAGTAGATGTTTCTGCTGAAACAAATGAGCAAATTTCAGAAATTCTTAGTAAAATTGAATCAAAGTTAAGAAATAAAATTGATGAGTATATTTATGGGGTTGATAATGATCAATTAGAAAAAATTGTGGGTAATTTACTCAAGTTGAAAAATCTTAAATTAGCTACAGCTGAGTCATGTACGGGTGGATTGCTTGCAAATAAAATTACAGATATAAGTGGTAGTTCAGAATATTTTCTCGGTGGTGTAAATGTATACTCTAATGAGTCAAAAGTTAATATTCTTGGGGTTAATGAATCTACAATAAGAAAGTATGGAGCGGTCAGTGAAGAAACAGCATTAGAAATGGCAATAAATGTGCGAGAATTATTTAAATCCGATATTGGTATTTCGATTACTGGTATTGCAGGTCCAGATGGTGGAACGGATGAAAAACCAGTAGGACTCGTGTATATAGGTTATTCTGATAATCGGAAAAATTTTGTAAAAAAGTTTTTATTGGGGCATTTGAGGTTAAGGAATAAAATTAGAGCTGCTTATCACGCGCTTGATATTATTAGAAAAGAATTAACTAAAGAGTAAGTTTTTGATTTTAAATTATATCTCAAATTAATTATATTAAAACAGAATTTTCTGAGGAATTAGATTATGGACGAATCAAATATTAGTAAATCATCAAAGTTCTCTTTTGTTTGCAAAACCGATTTGGGAAAGGTTCGTTCTAATAATGAAGATTTTTATGACAGTTTCAGTTCTGAGTTTGGTGAAGTATTTATAGTATGCGATGGTATGGGTGGGCATTCAGGTGGTGAAATTGCATCTCAACTTGCAACAAATGCTATTAAAAGTAGAATTCTTAAAAATCCGAGAAATTTATCTAATCCAATTGATATAATTCAAGAAGCAATCGATGTTGCTAATAAAATTATTATTGATAAAAGTAATGAAGATCCTTCACTGAAAGGAATGGGGACAACTGTTGTGGTTTTAATTTTAAAGGATGAATTTGCTTATTATGGGCATGTAGGAGACTCAAGATTATATCTTTTAAGGGATAACATTTTTACTAGTTTGACAAAAGACCATTCCTTCGTGCAGCAACTTGTTGATAAGGGTTTAATTACTCCCAAGGAAGCAGAATCTCATCCTCGCAGAAACGAGATAACAAAAGCATTAGGGATTAGTGAAAACTTAATTCCTGATATTAGGGAGAGCGGACTCAAAATATATAAAGGAGATAAATTTCTGCTCTGCACAGATGGGCTTAATACTATGTTGAGTGATGAGGAAATTTCTGAAATCCTAATGCATAATGAAATAGAAGAAGCAGCTGAAGTGTTAATTCAGAGAGCAAATGAATATGGTGGAAAAGATAACATTACAATTCAAATCGTGGAGGTTATTGAAGGTGATGAACTTCCTGAAACGTCAACTATAGATGAAATAAAACCCGAGACAAAAGTGAAAATGGACGAAAAAATCGAATTTGAAATGGAGGAAGAAACGGAAGTAGAGGATAGTCAGGAAACATTTAAAAAAAAGAAAAAACTTTTTAGTATAGTTTATATAGTATTTCCTGCTTTATTAGTTGTTGCAAGTATAGTATTAATATATTTGCTTTTGCAAGGGAAAAAGGAAGAGAATCGATTGAAAACACAAACTATAGATACTATAAAGCAAGTTGAAAAAATTTCTACAAATATTATAAATAAGGACAGCATCGTACTCGAAATATTAAGGGATTTATATAGTGGCAAAAAAAATAAACAATTATATTATGCTGATAGTATAGAATATACTGGAAAATATAGTAGAGAATTAATGGATGAAAATAAGTTTTTAAAAAACATTACTGATAATAAAATTGAGTTTAGTAATATAGAGAATAACATTATAAAAGGTGATACCGTAATATGTGACTATAAAGTAACATTCAATAAGAATAAAACTAACCTATATCAAATAACAATTAATTTGAGACATAAACCTTACAAAATATTGAATATAAAATACATTCATGGTAAGGAGAAAGAATCGGAAGAAAAACGAGTTCTAGAAAAGAGATCAGATGATAGAACAAAAAAGAAAAAAACAAAAAAGCAAGAATTAAAGCAAAAAGAAGATAAAAAACCAAAAGTAGAAACTAAAACAGAAAAAAGAAAAGAACAAAAAGTGAAAGAATATAGAAAGGACCTTAATCAAAAGGATACACTGAATGAGAAAAGAGAAGAAAACAATAAATAAATTAATTAATTAAAATATAAATTTATGAATAAATATTTAGTTTTCTTGATTGCATTCCTGATATCAACATCAGGGTGTGACAAAGTTTTCAAAGATAAAGAATCAGAAAACAAGTCAGAGACAAAAACCGAGCAATCAACAGTAGCAAAAAATGAAGCTGAATCATCGGAACTCACAAAAAAGGAAGAAGAATTAAAGAAAAAAGAACTTGAACTAAAAGAAGAAGAATTGCGAATTAAGGAAGAGGAATTACAAAAAAGGAAAGAGGAAACGAGAACAACGAGAAGATATACTGATGGTGTTCCTGGTGATTATCCAGAAGGTTCTACCAGATATTTGACATATTCTGATATAGCAGGCAAATCAAGATGGGAATTAAGTGTAATGAGAAATGAGATATATGCTAGACATGGATATATTTTCAGGAAAAATTTAGCAATCAGAAATCATTTTATGAAAAAAAGTTGGTATTATCCGCAGTACTATAATGTTGATCATTTATTAAGCGACATTGAAAGATATAATGTTGAATTTATAAAAAGTTATGAATAATTATATATAGATGTGTTTATTTTTATTTAAGTTTATCTTATAATAAGCAAGTATAATACCAACTGAAACTGATACATTCAAGGATTCACAATTAGTAAATGAATCAATTTTAATATTATAATAGTTTTTATTTTTTAATATGTTTTCGGAAATTCCTTTAACTTCATTTCCAAATACGAAAGCGTACTTTTTATCTATCAGGAAGTTTTGATTTGAGAGTAAATTATTTGTATTTAAACTTGCTAAAAATATTTGGTAATTTTCTTTTTTAAGTTTTTCTAAATATTTTTCCAATTCTACTTCTGTAATTATTGAGAGATTGAATATTGCCCCCTGCGAAGCTCGTAGAACTTTTTGATTGTATATATCCGCTGAGTTTTTACTGATAACTACATTTCCTACCCCAAACCACCAGCAAGTTCTTAATATTGTACCCAAGTTACCAGGGTCATTAATTTTATCAAGACAAATTACTAAACTCGCTTTGTATTCTTCTCTTGAAACTCCTTCTGGCATATTTATTATTCCAATTATACCTTCTGGGTTTTCTGTTTCACTTAATTTTTCAAAAGTCTTGTCATCTATGAGTTCAACTTTACATCCGCTGTTCCTTATCAATGTTATTAAATGTTTTTTCTTAAAGTCTTTTCTCATTATTATATATTCTATCAATCCCCTATATCTAATTGAGTTTAGACATTCCTCGATTAAATGAGAACCTTCAATTATAAATTTTTTATATAGTTCTCTATACTTTTTTTGTTTTAACTTCAGGATTTGCTTAATTTGGTTTTTTGTCATTTTTTATCCTCTATACTCAACAATATTTTTTTCTGTCTCATAAATCTTAATTGAATATAATTTTATTTTGTATTTGTCAAGTTCAGGTTTGAGTATTCTCCAAAAAATAATTGCCATATTTTCTGTGGTCGGTATTGTATTTTTAAAAATGTCTACTTCATTCAACAGTTTATGGTCAACCTTACTTATTATTTTATCTTGAATTATTTTGCTTAAAAGCTTCAAATCAAAAACATAACCGCTTTCTTTTTTTAATTTTCCGCATACTGTTATCTCTAAATAATAATTATGCCCATGGTATTCATTACATTTACCAAAAATCTTTTCATTTTTCTTAATAGTTAACTTCTTGTTTGTTAAAATATGGGAAGCAGAAAAATGCTCTTTTCTTGTTATATATAACATATCAATTTTTATTATAACTTATATAATATACATCAATTTTTAAACATAATTACTTTTCCATATATTTTTTTGTTTGTTTAGGTATCAAATTGTTTTGTAGATTTAATAAATTCATTAGTAGAATCAATTTGGTAAATTTTTAATAATAAATTTAAATTGATTTTCTAAATTTTTATATTGCTTGTCAGAAATCTAATCTAATTTAATTTTTGTGTACATATGAAAAATTCTAAGAATGATTATTTATTTAATGAGGTAAATGAGAACAAAAATAGAGTGATCAGAGTAATGCTTATGATTATTGGTATTATTTCATTAGTGCTTGGGATAATTGGAATATTTTTACCACTTTTACCAACAACACCGTTTTTATTATTATCTGCAGCTTGTTTTGCAAAAAGTTCAAAGAAATTTTATAGGTGGTTGTTAGAAAATAAATATTTTGGTGAGTACATTAGAAATTACAAAGAAAAAAGGGGGATCCCAATTAAAGTAAAAATTTATTCTTGCTCTTTACTTTGGGCTACAATACTTTTTTCTGTTATTTTTGTTATTGACAGTATAATAATAAAATTTGTGTTAGTTATTATTGCCTTAATCGTATCGTATCATATTTTATCTTTGAAAACATTAAAATGATTGTTTATGAATATTACAAATTTTTATTACAAAAAAATTCTTTTTTTTATTTTTATTTATCTCTTTTTAAGAGGTTTAGCATATGGACATTTTGAACCACCTAAAACCTTAAAGGAGAAAGAGAAGATGGAGGAGGAAAGAAAATTTATTTTTAATAATAAAATAAATTCTCTATCTGTATGGAAATTCAAAATAGATGATGGAATAGTAAAGCAAGAAAACAAAATTTTATTTTATACGATAGAGTATGACAGAAATGGGAATGTGTCTATAATTACAGTCTATAACGAGGATGGTTCAATAAAATATAAGGATATTTATCTTTATGATGAATTTATGAATGTGATTAGTTTAACTGAATACACCGAAGATAAAGTATCAGCTAAAAGTGAGTTCAAGTATGATGAATATGGAAGAATAAAAGAACAAATAAATTATGCAATCGATGGGGAATTTGATTCTAAATTTAATTATTCAATAGATTACAGAAATAATACTATAATATTTAATAAGTATAAGCAATTTGATTCAATTGAATACCAGATAATTTATAAATACGACAGTAATCCTGACTATGGAAATAATATCGAAATAATAAAACAAAAACCCAATGGTAAATTAATTATGAGAGTGGAAAATGTTTTTGAAGATAACAATTTAAGGAAAGAAAAAAGAATTTTTGATGAAACTAATAAACTTTTATATTATTTCACATATAAATATTTTGCAAGTGGGGATAAATTTTCTGAAATACAGAAAAAAACAGAAGAAGGAAATACTATTTCGAAAACTTTGTATAATCTTAATATAAATGGATTAATTGAAAACGTAATAACTTATGATTCAAATGATAAAATGGATAGTTATTTAGAATATAGTTATCAGTTTTATTAATAATTTAAAATGTAATTTTGTTATTCTTGATTTTAACTTTATAACAAATAAAAATATTAACAAAAAATATTACTGAAACTCATTAAGGGTATAAATAAAATTAAAGTTCTTAGTCATTAGAGTTAAGAACTATATTAAAATTGATTACAATAATATATTTTAGCAATTGTCAATATTTTATTTTAGATAAAATGAAATGTTTTAATTTTGGAAAAATATTCTAATATCCTTTTATTACGAAAATGCTTTTACAGAAAATTTTTTATTTTAAATAGTTTATTTGAAAAACTATGATAGGATAATACATAAAGTCAAAATTTATTAATAATTTATTTTTCATTTAAAAACTTTCAGATGTATAAATTTAGATGGATAAAAGGGTTTTGGGGGGCAATAATTTCTTATTGACATTATATAAAATTATGTATATATTATTGTACTAATTAATTAAATAAAATTATTATGAAAAAATTTCACTTTTTTTCAACATTTGTTTTAACATTAATTCTAATTGGAACAATTTTTGCTCAAACTCCTCAGTATTACAATTTTAATACGGGGACAAGCGCAAATAGTTTTCCATTCAACGTTTCTGGTGGTAAAGCAGTTAACACCTTATTCCTCCCAGGTGCTTTTAATCAACCAACTCCAATTCCACCAGGGTACCAAATAACCGCCGTGTATTTCAGAACTGGATCCACAGGGACTCGCACTTTTACTAATTTACACATTTTAATGGCTCAGGATACCATAACAACACTCCAATATGCTACATTTTATCCGGGTCCTTATGATACAGTTTTTGCAAAAGATACAACAACTTCAAGTACATCAGGAGGGTGGATGAAAATTCAACTTTCAAAACCATTTGTCTATGATCCAAATAAGAGTTTAATTACATTTGTAGGACAGTGTGGATACACGGGTACGGGAACTACTGTATATAACACAACAGTTTCTCCAAATTACAAGAGAATTTGGTCAGTAGGTGGTTGCCCATTTACTCCATATAGTAGTGGTGATGCTGCTACAGTTAATTTTGGTGTTGATGTTGAACCAGCACCCAATTTTACTCCTACATTGCTTTATTACAAGTTTAAAAACAATCCATCACCGACTACAGTGCTTAACTGTGCAAATCCAGGCGCTGGGACACAGATAGCACCGATAGCAAATGTTACATTAACCCCAGGAGGACAATTTGACAGTTGCATAACAGGTACTGGATTATCAAGTTCAGGGGTGACCACAGGTTGGAACTGCAATTTTGGGACATCCAGTTGGACAATAAGTATGTGGATGGAGATACCGACCAATCCGTCTGGCACAGCATATTACTTATTTGGTGATGTAGGTTCT
>JAOADD010000040.1 GCA_026417495.1 Ignavibacteria bacterium | reverse complement strand
GCTGAAATGGGTTTATTAACCAAAAAAATATTCTTTAATGATTTTATCTTTGCTTTTTCTCGTATTCTAACTAATTCGTTAATTAAAAATGGTATATCTTCAGGCATTGGTGAGTCTTTTATTTCTCGTAAATCAGTAAACATTTTTTTTACTTTACTCACATTTATCTGTTGGCACAGTTTATCTATATAATTTTCATAATCAGTTAATGAAAATTCCCCAATAAACTTATGAATTAATAGTTCTAGTTCTTCAAAAAATTGATATTCTACTTTCATTTATTGCATTGAATAGTTAGAATCTTAGTTTATCCTCATTACCCGACTGGTCTATAAGTTATCTTCACAAAATCAATTTTTCTACCCTATTTATACTTATCTTAAAATTCTAAAACAATTCTTTAATTTTTTAAGTTCACATCAATTTATTTGCCAATACCAATTAAACGTAAAAATAATTAAATATGAAATTTATTTAAATGAAATGTATAATTATTTTTATTCTTTTATAGTTTTAAGGGATAAATTTCTTTATATGAAAGTTTATTTAGAAAGGCAAATATTGAGAATTCTTGCGAGAATTATAAACTATTTCAACATTTTTTTTATATGAATTTAATTATATTTTGTTTTTTAATTATCATAAAGAATATGTTACCAAAATATTTTAGAAAAGAATTAAAATTTAGAACCCTAAATAAATTACTTTTAATTGCAGGACCATGTGTTGTGGAAGGTAGGGGTGTAATTTTTAAAACCTGTGAAAAATTGAAAGAAATAACTGAAAAGTTAAAAGTACCATTTATTTTTAAATCATCTTACTTGAAAGCAAATCGCACATCGGGAGAATCTTTTCGTGGTATAGGAATGGAAAGGGCATTAAAAATACTTTATGATGTGAAAAAGGAATTCCAAGTTCCTATATTAACCGATGTTCATTCGGAAGTAGAAGCAAGCGTTGCAGCTGAAGTAGCCGATATTTTGCAAATTCCCGCTTTTCTTTGTAGACAGACAGAGCTTATTGAAGCAGTAGCCGAAACAGGAAAAATTATTAATATTAAAAAAGGGCAATTTATTTCTGCTTGGGACATGAAGTATCAAGCAGATAAAGCAAAAAACGCAGGTAATAATAAAATCATGTTGACAGAAAGGGGAACATTTTTTGGATATAATAATTTGGTTGTTGACATGAGAAACCTTGTAATAATGAAAATTTTCGGTTATCCTGTTATTTTTGATGCTACTCATTCTGTTCAAATGCCTTCCGCTAATAAAGGAGTTAGTGCTGGCAACCCTGAATTTATTGAACCGCTCGCAAAAGCTGCTATTGCAGTTGGAGTAGATGGAATTTTCATTGAAACACACCCTCAACCCGAAAAAGCATTGAGTGATGGAAGTAATATGCTGCCACTTTCAAATATGGAAACCCTATTAAAAAAACTATTAAGAATTTATAATATCAAATAACTCTTTTTATAAAAATTTCTTTGATAAATTCATAGAGTTGTAAATAGATGGGAAGTTATTAAAATTATTCAATTATATACTTTATTTTAGCATTATTGACTTTTATTTTATATTGAAAAAATATCAAATTAAGGGTTGTTAATTTTTTTGAAACTGTCGAATTATTAATTTTTCCTTCAAATTCATTTAAGTTTTAATTAATTTAAGTTATTCCAAGTGCAATTAACAAGAAAAGAAATTTATTTAACTGTTTTTATAAAACTTTATTTTTCAACCTTATCCCAAATTATTACATTGAACAAGCATAGTGTTTTTTGTATTTTTACTATGATAACGATTTAAATTGTTCTTTGTTTTGAAAAAAGAAAAAGGTATAGATTCTTATAAAATTAAGATGTGTATATTAAAATAAGAATCTCCTACCTGAAAAAATTCATTTACAGGGTAATCCCTGATAGGTAAAATTAAAATTATTAATATATGAGAACTGGTCCGGTGCTCTTCTCTGAATATAAACGAGGAGAAGGAATAAAGAAAGCATTATCACTTACAAGAAATGATATCTTGTTTGAATTAAAAGCATCACAACTCAAAGGAAGAGGTGGAGCAGGTTTTCCTGTTTCTACTAAATGGATGTTGACAGCTGCTGCATCGGGAAATGAAAAATTTATTGTATGCAACGCTGATGAAGGTGAACCAGGGACTTTCAAAGATAGAGTGCTTCTTACAGAATATCCTCATTTAGTTTTTGATGGAATGGTTATTGGTGGTTATACCATAGGAGCCAAGCAAGGAATTTTATATTTACGTGGTGAATATGAGTTTATGAAAAAAGATCTTGAAGCATATTTAGAGCAAATGAGAAAAGACAATTTGTTAGGTGAGAAAATTCTTGGAAGGGAAGATTTTTCTTTTGATATAACCATTCGTTTAGGTGCAGGTGCTTATGTATGTGGAGAGGAAACAGCTCTTATTGAATCACTTGAGGGACATAGAGGTGAATCTAGAAATAGACCACCATATCCAGTTAACACGGGCTTTTACAACAGACCAACATCTGTAAATAATGTAGAAACTCTCGCTACTGTACCTCACATTATTCTTAAAGGAGGTGATTGGTATAAAAAAATGGGAACTGATAAATCAACAGGCTCAAAACTATTTTCAATTTCAGGAGATTGTAAAAAGCCTGGTGTATATGAGCTTCCATGGGGAACAACTATTAATGAAATTCTTAAACTTGTTGAAGCTGAAAACACAAAAGCAGTTCAAGTAGGTGGTGCGTCAGGTATTTGCTTAGATGTTTCTCAATTTAACAGAAAACTTGCTTATGAAGACGCATCAACAGGTGGTTCTATTATGATATTCGATAAAAACAGAAATATATTACATATTCTAAAGAATTTTATGGAATTTTTTGTGGAAGAAAGTTGTGGGCAATGTACTCCATGCAGAGCTGGAAATGTCAAATTACTTGAAGGAGTAGAAATGCTTGAAAAGGGTGAATATGATATAGCATATATCAATAAATTAAAAGAACTTGGCAAAACTATGCAAATCTCTTCCAAATGCGGATTAGGACAATCCAGTCCGAATCCTTTTTTATCTATATTAGAAAATTTTAAAGAGGAAATTTTTGGTAATAATGGTAATGGAGTTAAAAAATGAGTGAATCATCTAAATCAATATCAAGAGCACCTGTAAGTCAACAGGCACATAAAGTTGAAAAAACTGATACAACTGGTACAATAGGTGGAAATGTTACTATAGAAATTAACGAGAAGAAAATTTCTGTTCCTATTGGTACAACTATACTTGAAGCATGTAAGCAAAATCAAATTCATATTCCTACCTTATGTTATCACGAAGATTTATGTATTGCTGGGGTGTGCAGAGTTTGTGTGGTTGAAGTGGAAGGTTTCAGAACTTTACAAGCAGCGTGTGCGTTTCCAATTACTTCCCCAATCAAAGTAAAAACATCAACTCCTGAAGTTAGAAAAGCTAGAAGGCACATAATAGATTTACTCTTAAGTGAACATTATGGAGAGTGCTATACATGTATAAGAAACGGTAATTGCGAGTTGCAAAACCTTGCAAGGGAATATGGAGTTGATACTTTTACATTTGGTCATGTAGATAAGCCCAAATATAAAGTTGACAGTTCTTCTCCTTCAGTTATTAGAGATATGTCTAAATGTGTTTTATGTAAAAGATGTGTAAGAACCTGTATTGACCTACAAGAAGTTGGAGTACTTGAAGCAATAGATAGAGGAGATAAAACTCATATAAGTACATTTATGGAAAAACCCCTTGCAGAGGTTATATGTATATATTGCGGACAATGTATTAATAGGTGTCCAACAGCAGCTTTACATGCAAACGATCCATCAGATGAAATTTGGGCTGCTATTGATGATCCAACAAAGCATGTTGTAATTCAAACTGCTCCTTCACCCCGAGCTTCTATTGGTGAAGAATTCGGTTTAGGCCCTGGGCATTCAATGACACTCCAAATGAACACTGCACTTAGGAGAATAGGATTTGATGCTGTATTTGATACAAATTTTGCTGCTGATGTTACTATAATGGAAGAAGGAACAGAATTGCTACTTAGATTGAAGCGAGCATTAGTTGATAAAGACTCAACAGTAAAACTTCCACAATTTACTTCCTGTTCACCTGGTTGGATTAAATTCATTGAGCATTTCTATCCAGAATATTTGGATTATCTCTCAACTACAAAATCACCACAGCAGATTTTTGGTGCTATTATTAAGACATTTTATGCTCAACAAGTAGGAATTGATCCCAAGAATATTGTATCGGTGGCAGTTATGCCGTGCTCTGCTAAGAAATTTGAATGCAATAGACCAGAAATGAACGCTTCAGGATATAAAGATGTAGATTATGGATTAACAACAAGAGAACTTGCAAAGATGATAAGAGAAGCGGGTATATATTTACCTGAGATGCCACCTTCACATTTTGATAGTCCTTTTGGAGATGCTTCTGGTGCAGGATTAATATTTGGTGCTACTGGTGGTGTTATGGAAGCTGCTTTGAGAACTGTATATGAAATTGTGACAGGCAGAGAAGTTCCTTTTGAAAACTTAAGAATTGAACCTTGTAGAGGATTCAATGGTATAAGACAATCGTCAATTAAATTGGAAAATTGTAAAGAAGAATGGAAATTTCTTGAAGGTGTTGAACTTAATTTTATGGTTGCACATGGTACTGCTAATGCTAAACAAGTAATGAAAATGTTAATTAATGGAGAACTTAATAATGTACATTTTGTAGAAATTATGGCTTGTCCTGGTGGTTGTATAGGAGGTGGTGGACAACCGATTCCAACCAGTCCTGAAATAAGAAAAAAGCGTGCTCAAGCTATATATTCTGAAGAAGAATCTTTGCAAATAAGAAAATCACATGAGAATCCACATGTAAAAGAATTATATGAAAAGTTTCTTACAGAAGGACCCTGTGGACATCTATCGCATAAATTATTGCATACACATTATACGAAACGAGGAAAATATATTAACTAAATATAACACAATATTAGGTGTGTTAAAAGCACACTTAGGCGATGGGGTTCGCCTATAACCGCGATATGCTGATGACTCCTATTTCAAATTAATATTTACATAATCATTGGATAGGAGACATCTTTATGAAACCAGATATTATCCCACTCATTGCAGGGGCAATTGTTTTAGCAGCAAGTTTAATTTCTCTTAGAACAGGTTTATCAGTAGCAATAATTGAGATAGTCTTAGGGGCAATAGCAGGTAATCTTGGATTTAAACCTGAAGAATGGATGACTTATCTAGCTGGATTTGGAGGAATTATATTAACTTATCTTGCTGGAGCTGAAGTAGATACACGTATATTGAAGCAAAAATTTAAGATAAGTATGTTAATTGGTGGGTTTAGTTTCTTAATGCCTTTCATTATGGTTTTTGTAATTTCATATTTTCTAATTGGATGGGAATTTAATGCTTCATTGATTGCAGGAATTGCTCTTTCAACTACTTCTCTTGCTGTTGTATATTCTGTTCTAGTGGAAACGGGGTTAACTAATACTAAGCTTGGTAAAATTATTATGGCATCAACTTTTATTACTGATATGGGAACTGCTCTGGCTTTAAGTGTGATATTTATTAAACCAACTTTATATACATTGCTTTTTTTTGGTATTTCAATTCTTGTAATTTTTGTTATTGATAGATTTTCATTATTGTTGCTACGTTCACCTAAAATTTCTAACAAGGTTATTGAACCTGAGATAAAAATTATTTTTCTCGTTTTACTACTTTTTATTTACTTTGCACATTTAGGTGAAAGTCACGCGGTACTACCTGCATTTATTTTAGGACTCATTATGTCTAAACATTTTAAAGAACATCGTAAGACAAAACTATTAAGAAATAAATTAAGAACAGTTTCTTATTCTTTAATTACTCCGTTTTTCTTCATAGTTGGAGGTCTGAAAGTATCTGCACCATTGATTTGGAGTGCAATTGGTTTATTTGTATTATTATTCTTTCTTAAAATGGTAGCTAAATTTGTTGGAGTATTTTTTCTTGCACAGAAGTATATTCCACAAGGAAAAATGTATACTACATTACTGATGAGTACAGGTTTAACATTTGGGACTATTTCTGCTCTTTTTGGATTAAACGCCGGTTACATTTCAGAAGTACAATATTCGGTTTTAGTGGGTGTGATTGTTGCAAGCGCAATTGTTCCTACATTTGTTGCTCAAAAGTGGTATAAACCAAAACATAATGAAGATATTTTTTAGGTTAGAAGCAATGATTATTTAAATTCTTCCTCAAGAGGGAATATATTATACTCTTCATTTGTTAGATGAGAGGTTGTCTCATTCCAGACCTCTTTTAGACGGTTATAATCTGATGAGAAATAATATTTTGAATCGGTCTCTTTTTTCTCAATGGCTTTTATTGCATTAAATACAGGGAGAATTTTAAAATTACCACTTTTTACAGATACATATGTTGGGATGTAATCTATCTTATCAATTATTGTTTCTCCTGTATTTTTGTTTTTAATTAATCTCAATCGTACAATTACTCCACTATCTGTATATCTTTTTCTTTGATTGGAAATAAAATTGCCCATTGAATATATAATAAAAACTTTCTTCTGTTTTCCATTTTCATCTATCACAGTTTTAACCTCCATTGGTTGTATTACATGAGGATGACTTCCGAAGATAATATCTGCTCCAGCTTCAAACAATTCTGTTGCAATTTTCTTTTGCATAGTGTTTGGATATCTTTGGTATTCTTCTCCCCAATGTATACAAACTATTACTTTGTCAACACCAAGTTTTTTTGCTCCAACAATATCTTCTTTCATTTTTGATGTATTAATATAAGCTACAGAAAATTGCTTACCCGATGGTGGATTAATTCCATTTGTTCCGTAAGTATATGCAAGTACTGCAAGCCTTATATCTTTTACATTTATTATTAGAATTTGATTACTCTCTTCTTCAGTAGCGAAAGTGCCAGTTCTATAGAATCCTAATTCTTCTAGTATATCAATAGTTCTACTTAACCCTTGAAATCCTCTATCTAGACAATGATTATTAGCAGTTGTTAAGACATCAAAACCTGCCTCTTTAATTGCTTGTGCAAATTCATCAGGACTATTGAAGGTTGGATATCCTGTAAATTTTTTATCTGCACCTGCTAGTACTGTTTCAAAATTTCCAAAAGCTAAATCAACATTACTTATTATTGGTTTTATAAGAAAAAACATATGATTGAAGTCATAACTCCCGTCAGATTTTCGTGCGTCATCTAATTGAGCACCATGGCACATTAAGTCTCCAACGGCTGAAATCCATATAGTGTCAATCCTTATTGTGTCTAAATTGTTATTGGTGGCTTTACTGAATTTATTGTTTTTATCTGAATATGCACAAGAAAAAATTCCGTAAACTAAAAACAAGACGAAAAATACAGAAAAAAATATTTTCTTCATTATATTTATTAACATTAATTTATATAATTAAACAAATATTAGGGTTTTTTTTCTCCAAAACAATATAAATAACCATCTTTTGCTGCTACATAAAGTTTTTCATTCCATACTATTGGTGTTGCTTCGAATGTTAAATTTCTTTTTTCAAGTAATGAAAATTCAAAACTATCATTATATTGAAATAAATAGATTCCTGAATAACTACATACAATTAATTTATCTTTAAAAAATATGGGAGTACTTATAGATGAACCAATATTGTATTTGTATATTAATTCAGGTTTATAAAAAAGTGTTTTGTTATCATAGCCTTTTACTTTTTCTGAAGAATCTAATTTGGTATAGTTTACTACATATAAATTGCCATCTATTGCGGCAAAAGAAGCAAGCTTATTAAGATTAGTATTTTTAATGTAATTGTCATTTATTCCTGCACTTCCAATTATTCCCCCTTTCCATGAAGAAAGATTTCTATCGAGGGTAGGGAAAAACCATTCAACACAATCTATAGGTTTTTTTCTTGGATTTATCTTCAACATTCCACCCTTTCCCTGAATGAATTGTTTTTCCACTGCTATAAGTATACAACTATCGGATGTTACCACACAAGATCCGTCGAGATCTGATCCGATATAATATTGCCATATAATTTTCTTTTCATCAATATTGTATTTGAACACATAACCTGACCCTGCTGAGATGTAAATATCTCTACCAATTAGAGAAGGAGAACTTTCTATAATTATTTGCCCTCCCCTTTTTGAAACATCTTCATTTGAGTATAGTCTTAATTTTTGAATAATTTCTGGTTCAAAATGACTTTCTACCTTTTTTGCTTTAGAAGGATCTGGATTAAAAACTATAAATATACCATTTTCTAAACCAATATAAGCCGTGTCATTAACAATCAGGGCGGAACCATCAACATCTCTACTATAACTTGGAGTTTTCTCTACATTTATTCTGTAAATTTCTTTACCTGAGATTGCAGATATTCCTCTATAACTATATATATACTTTGAATGCAGCGATAAATTCACTCCCTGCCTACTTCCTTGGAGGATTATAATACTTTCTTCTTCATTACGAGGATAATTGTTGTACCAGATAGTACCTGTTCCTTTAATTGCGTCATCAAATTTGTATTTCCAAATTACTTCTCCAGTTATTGCATCAATTTTTCTCAGATTATGGTCATAAGACCCTTGGATCAAATAGAATTTTTCTTTTTCTTTAAAGAGTAATGGTTGCCCCGTCCATCCTGCACCATAATGAAAATTTTCTTGTCCATTTTTAGTTGGCATATTTGACTTACCTCCTCCAATATAGCATTTCCAAATTATATCAAGTTTTTGGGGAGGTGTATTTCCGTAGAAATTTCTTTTTTCGTTTCCGAGAAAACTCAATACTAATGTATCACTTAGTTGCTTATTGTTAATTAATGAATCTTTGAGTTTTTTTGTAGTATCATCTTTGCTCTTTTCGGGTTGAAGCTCTTTTTTATTTGAACAATTAAATAAAAAAATAAACAACAAAACTAAGAGAACATACAGATATGTGTTATTCTTTAAATGCATATTATGACGGAAATATTTATTGCAAGAAGATTAATTTTATTCTTAGTTATTATATGTGTACTAATCCTTTTTTTCGTAACTATTTATATATTATTTTTATTATTTACTTAATGTTTATGAGCTATTCCATAGTTCTTTATACCATAATATTAGTTAATTGTTATATTTTTTGTAATTATTGGAATGTCTTGTTTTCATTATCAATTTTTACTAGTACAAATTTATTATTTACATAAATTCACGTGTCATTTTTTCCTTTTAACAACAAAAGACTTCGAGAGCAAGTAAAATGTAGATAAATATCAATCCCTTATATACTTAAAATTATGTGTTATAGGTTAATTTATAAATACATTTTAAATATATTAAAAAAAAATTACTTTATAAAAGTAAATCCCAATGAAATTAATGAATCTTTATGGAAAATATTAAAGGAAATATAGTTGATATTATAAATAGAAAAATTTTTTATGGAACCGTGTCTTATGATAGTGCAAAAATTATAGAAATAACAGAAGAGGATAGTGAAAAGGCAGACGAACAATACATCTTACCAGGCTTAATAGATTCACACGTACATATAGAAAGTTCAATGCTTGTTCCATCTGAGTTTGCTCGTATTGCAGTTGTTCATGGTACGGTTGCAACAATTTCAGACCCTCATGAAATTGCGAATGTGCTTGGTATGGAAGGTATAAAGTTTATGCTTGATAACGCTGACAAAGTACCTTTGAAATTTTACTTTGGAGCACCTTCTTGCGTTCCTGCTACCCCGTTTGAAACTGCTGGTGCTAAAATTACAACTGAGAATATTAAATCATTGTTTGAAGATAAAAGGATAAAATATTTAGCTGAGATGATGAATTTTCCTGGTGTGATATATGATGACCCTGAAGTTATGGAAAAGATCAAGATTGCAAAAGAAATGGGTAGGGTTATAGATGGGCATGCACCAGGTTTGATGGGAGAGCCGTTAAAGAAATATGTATCCGCAGGAATAACTACCGACCATGAGACATTTATGTTGAGTGAAGCATTAGAGAAAATATCTCTTGGTATGAAAATAATGATTCGTAAAGGTTCTGCTGCTAATGATTATAAAGAGTTAAAATCACTTATTTCTACTCATAGTAATATGGTAATGTTATGTAGTGATGATATTCACCCCGATGAACTTATATTAGGGCATGTGAATAAAATAATAAAATTAGGCTTAAAAGATGGAATAAATATTTTCAATTTATTAACGGCAGCAACCCTGAATCCTGTTTTACATTATAATCTAGAAGTCGGTTTACTTAGAAAAGGTGACTTTGCTGATTTCATAGTTGTAGATGATTTAGATGATTTTAATGTAATTAAAACTTTTATTAATGGCAATCTTGTTGCAGAGAATGGTAAATCATTTATTAAGAAGGTTGATTTTGAACCAGTAAATATTTTTAATACTCTTCCAAAACAAAAAGAGGATTTTGCTATTAAATCAGATAGTGAGGCAAAAGTTAAAGTAATTGTGGCAATTGATGAGCAAATTGTTACAAAGTCATCAGAGTTCGTTTTAAAAAGTAATGATGGGTATTTAAAAACTGATTTGGAAAATGACATTCTAAAAATTTCAGTTGTTAATAGATATGTTGATACTCCTCCTGCGGTTGCTTTTATTAAAAACTTCGGTTTAATGAAAGGTGCTATTGCATCCAGCATTGCACATGATTCGCATAATATTATAGCAGTTGGCACAACTGATGAAGAACTTTGTCAAGCAGTTAATGCTTTAATAGAAGCAAAAGGTGGAATTGCTGTAGTTTATGATGGAATTCAAAAAGTACTTCCACTTCCAATTGCTGGACTTATGACAAATGAAGATTATGATAAAGTTGCAAAAGAATACTCAGAAATTAATAAAATAGTAAAATCTTTGGGCTGTAAGCTTAAAGCACCTTTTATGACCCTCTCTTTTATGGCTTTACTTGTTATACCAGAGTTAAAATTGAGTGATAAAGGATTGTTTGATGGAGTTAAATTTGAATTTACAAACCTTTTTGTTTAAAAATATTAGATTATTAAAAATTAATCTCAATACCAAGGTTTAATCTATTATTTATATCATTTAGTATTTCGTCGTAACCAGATCCAATAGATTTTGCTCCGTCAATATAAGTTTCAGAGTATTTAGCATTAATCTCAAGGAATTTGAGTGGTTTATATTTAGCGATTATATACCATCTCCGTCCCTGTCCATATAATGCAAGGTTAGTCATAACACCTTTTATGTCATTTTCGTACTCATATAAACGACTATCATAGGAGTCAGTTTTAAAATAAATTACTCTGAAATCTATTACTAGATTACTTAGTGGAATAGTTCTGAAGTTTGAAAATACCATAAAACCTTTATTATTGCCACCGAATTTTTCATAACTAACATAAACATAATCAAATCTACCTCTTACAATAAATCTATCAGAAATTTCATAAATAAATCCTGCTCTTAAATTTAATTGATTCCTTGCATCGATAACTTTTTTATCGCGGTTGAATTCATCTTTTATTGTTCTTGATTCTTCTTTTGTTTCATTTCGATATTTTGCAGAAATAGTTAAATTTTTTGTAAGTTTCCAATCAGCATTAATTAGAAAATCATTTCCAATTAAAGGAACAGGCTCAAAATAGGAGCGATAGGGAAACTTATACTGATCAAAATATGAATTTATTACCAAACCACTTATCGGTTTTAAAGTTATACCTGCGTAAATTCCTCTTTCATTTTGAGTGTTTCCGCTTTTTTCTCCAAAACCAAAGCTATGTACAGGTGCAAATTTTTCAGGATAGTCTCTATATAATAGAACTAGGTCTGCTATTTTATAAAAAGTAAATTGAACAGCACCTAACCCCGCAATTGCACCACTTTGGGAGCGTGCAAACTCTCCATAAAAGTTCATATTTCTAAAAACCACATCATAATAAAAGCTTATCATATTGGCTTTATTTCCACTGAAAGAATAAAGCTGAGTTGTGCTATCCGCACCAATATTTTTTGAGAAATTAGAAGTCCAATATAAAACTCCTAACCTTATACCTTTATTTATATAACTTATATTTCCTCCAAATAATCTCTCCTTAACAGCATTTTGCTTATTAATTTCTGATTCTGTTCTATGGTATCCCTCAAAATAGAAACTTGTAATTTCATTTAGAGTGGTGTCTATAGAACCGTCATAATAGTTATCTGAGTAAAATAGATTAAAGTCAAAATAACTTAATGAAAACTGTGTAGCTATACCCCTGAAAAATTGTGATTCAGTAACGGAACCATAACTTCTCAAACCAACACCTGATTTTTTTAAACCTGACACAGCATCAATACTTTTTGAAAAACTTAATGTATTCCACATCCCTATTCCCTGTCCAAAATTAAGTGAGTAATCTCCAATAATGAAAGACTTTATGAATTTATAATTTTTAAGTTCTAAATATCCTGATACAAAATCAGTTAATTTTCTTTCCCCTGCGTCTTTTTCAAGAGTTACATTTCCTTCCAGTGAAAAATCACTGTGATTGTATGTAAGCCGTGCTTGATTATACACTTTTGGTTTGGTACCTAAATATTTACCATTCAAAAACCCAACTCTTGTTTGTAAATCCTGCAAGAACCTAGAGCGTATTCTTAAGTCAAAATTTTTTATGAGTCCTATTTTGCGTCCAATGTTTTCTCTTATTATTTCACCCCCTTCCGTTTCTAAATAATCCCTGTTACTATTTTGTACAATTACATAAGGTTTTATTTCTTCATATAATTCATCAGTAATTCCTTCAACATCAAGCAGTTCTCTTTTGGTCTCAAATTTACCATTTTCAGTTCTGTATTTAATTATATTATTTGCAATGACACCATTAATAAATGGAATCTGTTGGAGTTCTAATAAAGTTGCAGTATTTAAATCTATTGGATTTGATTCTAAATATTCTAGCAAGTCTAATAATTCAGAATCATCATTTTGATCTTGTAAATTTTCTAGTAGTATTTCTTTTTGTCTCAGGTCACCAACCTTTGTGGTATCACCTGGCTTTAAAGTATCTAAAATACTATTTAGTAGACTATTCTGAATTATATATTCTTCATTTATAGAATAAGCATAGTTAGTATAAAACAACAAAAATACAGTCGAAAATATTAATAATATAAAGCAAAAATAATCTTTTCTTTTGCAATATCTCATTTATGGTAATTTAACTTTATCAACGACAAAAACTTGCTTTGTAGAAACGCATTGCACAAAAACTATAAGTTCACAATTTTTAATTACTACTCTAGGGTCTACTGTGTATTCTTTATTTATTATTGTCGATTGACCTGGTATTACTGAAATGCTTTCACCACTACAAGGGGTAATTAAATCACGAAGCACATTAAAAAAATGTGTTTCACCATTGGGAGCATTATAGTATAAGTCTCCTTCTGTAAGGGCAATATGTAGCACTAAATCATTTATTGGTTGTCCCGAAAATTGTCCAATCTGTATAGAAATTGTTCCATTTCTTGTAATTGTATCAAGTGTATTTGTTAAGTTTAATCCAAAGTTGCTTTTCTGATTTAATTTCATATTAATTTGAGCAGTCCATCCAGTTTCATCAAAAGGAACAGGAAGCATGCTTCCATTTGCAAAACCAATTGGGTTAAATGCTCCTGCACCGTAGTATGTCTGCCTTGCAAGGTTATCTATTGTATTGAAGTTATGAAAAGGATCATTTGGGAATAATGAGGTATGAACCCTAATTATAACCACATTAGTATCATTTATAGTGACTCCTTCAAGATTGTTAATTCTATCAAGATAGTGTCCTGCAACAGGGCAACCGATGCAACTTGTATTTGTGAAAAATTCAACAAGAGTTTTGCTGTTTGCCTTTAAATCGCTTGTACCTTTAGGAATGGGTCCATCGTTACTTTCACAGGAATAAATGATGAATGATAAAATAAAAATTAATGTATATGAAATTGATTTTATTATTCTATTTCTCATTTCTGCTGTATTTAATTTTTTAGAATTTTGATTGTACTTGTATTCTGAAACCATCAAATGGAAATACATATCTACAAATTCCACTTGCACAAGTTAAACCACCTCTTTCTCTACCATAAGAAACAGTTACTAAATTGGATGATGTAATATTATATGTTAATTCAGCTTTAAACCAGTTCCTTTTGCCTGATGGGTCCTCAGTATCACTTGTATATTCTGCACTTAATGTGAATGTTAATTCGGGTGACTTAATAAAACCAACAGCAATTAATTGATTTGTAAAGTCTTTTTTATCTATGCGAAGAGAATTATGCACCCATTGTTGTTCAAATATAAGTTTAAGGACGAAATCTTCTTTTAAAGAATATTTTAATTCTAAAGGAATTGTTGTTGCAAAAATTTTTTCAACAGATCTTGGGTATGTAAATGTTACAAAACTCTGCTTTGATAAAGCAAGTTTTGAATAAATTTTCTCTGTTGCATAATATTCTGACTCAAGGTATACTTCCCAAAATGGATCAAATTCATCTTCAAAAGAAGGGATTAAATCAAAACTACGTTCTACTCTTTTATAATTACCTGTGGTGAAAATGTATTCATATTTGTAATGCCTTGATGCAATTGAAGAATTAATTAAAAAAGATAGTTTTTCACTCGGGACAATATTTAATTCAAGTTGAGCTCCTACTTCATCATTAAAATCAACTACTTTCGGGTTTCTTGAAACCAAAGTTGATGTATGTTCTTTTACTGCCGTCGGTGGATTTTGAAAAGGTAACATCTTTGTTGGTCTCTCTGAACTTCGGTTGTTAGGTGCGGTTAAATCAAATCTATAGTTTTTATATTCTAAAGTTATTCCAAAACCGGATGTTGAATATGATGCTGAAGAGTAAAATGCATCTCCATTTGTTGAGAGGGAAACTGGATATTGTTGATTAGGGTCTGTTATTGTGTGTTTATGAGCGTAGGATGCAAAAATTTGAATTCCCTTTAAATTAAAATTTGCAAACAATTCTGGAATTTCTGCTGTTATGTTTGTTATCATGTTTCCTGAAGGAATTGACCCTTTTGCATATACATAATTTCCACCTATTGTTAGAAATTTGAAGGGTGAAATCTCAATATTAGCATCTCGTATTTTATATGTTTCAATTCTCTGTGGTTTCAAAAAATCACTATATTCAATGTCACCGCCAAGAATACCTGCTTTAATTTTTATTGGGTTTTTTTTGCCGAATGTATTAGAATAAAATATTCTGATACCATCTATTCCAGTGTCGTATCCCAATAACCTCTGCTCAAATGTGTTTAAAGATAAGCCTCTTCCAATTACTTCAAAAAAATCACCCGCGCGTAGTGATACGACATCACTTCCTTTATATTCGACATATCTTTTTCTTACACCTTTGAAATCTCTTCCCCATTCAATTGGATCACTAATTTCATATCTCATACCGAATACTATATCATTTATTGTTAACCTTGCATCCGAGAGATTTTCAAAATACTCTTTTGCACTATCACGAGCATTGATTATCTGTGTACCATTTCCATATCGGAAGTTATTTGTTAGTGATGCTTTCACATTAAGTTTTATTTGAGCAAATAATGAACCACAATAAACCAATACAATAATAAGTAATAATGATAATCTCTTCATTTTATTAGTTATTTTTTAAAAAAATAATTGGTATGTAAATTAATCTTTTATTCCGAGAGCTGCTTTTATTTCTTCTTCTATTTTTACTTCATCACCGCTTTTAAAGCCGAGATGAGTGTTTAAAATGGTTTTATCTTTTCCAATTAAAACAGAATATGGTATTTCATCTTCTTTTCCTCCATATGCTTCAATCACTTTCTTTTCAAAATCTAGTAATACCTTAAATGTATATCCTTGAGAAGTTATGTATGATTTAACTTTAGCAATGGATTTTTGATTGTCGGTATTTATAGCGAGATATTCAAATCCATATTCTTTATATTTTTCATAAATAATTTGCATTTTTTTTAATTCTTCCTTACAAGGAGAGCACCAGGTTGCCCAAAAACTTATCATAACAGGTCCCTTTTGAATTAATGTGCTTAAAGTCACATCATTATTTTCAAGGTCTGGTAGCGTGAAATCTGTAAATGTTTGTGGTAATGAAACATTATTTAGAATTAAAATTAACAGTGGAATAAGAATTATTAATCCGATTTTTTTCATAATAAATATAATTTATTTTAAGAAAAGAATAATGATTGCAGTTACAACGAGATTTAATGCTGCAATCGGTAGCATAATTTTCCAACCGAGTGCCATTAATTGGTCATAACGAAATCTTGGTATAGTCCATCTAATCCATATAAAAAAGAAAACCATTATAAAAACTTTAATACAAAAAGTTAAAATTTGAATTAAACTTACTAAATTTTGAGGAAGCCCAAAGGTTTGCAAATATGGAAATTGGTACCCCCCTAAATATAAAGTTACTATGACACAAGATGAAACAATTACATTAGCATACTCCGCAAGGAAAAATAAGGCAAATTTCATACTAGAGTATTCAGTGTGATAACCACCCACCAATTCCTGTTCTGCTTCGGGTAGGTCAAAAGGTGTTCTATTTGTTTCTGCAAAAGCAGCAATTAAGAAAATTAAAAATCCAACTGGTTGTAATACTATGTTCCATCTCCATCCAAATTGATTTGCTACAATTGTGTCTAGCTGGAATGAGCCATTGATTAGAATTACACCAAGTATTGCAAGTCCCATTGAAAGTTCATAGCTAATCATCTGAGCAGAAGACCTCAATCCACCCAATAATGAATATTTGTTATTTGATGACCAACCACTAAGAGTTACTCCATAAACTCCAAGTGAAACCAGTGCAAGAATGTAAAGTATTCCAATATTTACAGATGCAATTTGAAGTTTTATTTCTTTACCAAAAATTATTATTTTTTCTCCAAAAGGTATAACCGCAATTGTTGATAATGCTACTGTCATAGAAATAGCAGGCGCAAGAGCATGTATAAATTTATTTGCCTTTTCAGGAACAATATCTTCTTTCATTAATAGTTTTATAGCGTCAACAATAGGTTGCAAAAGTCCTGCGGGCCCCACTCTGTTTGGACCTATGCGATCTTGTATAAATGCTGATACTCTTCTTTCAAGGTAAACAGTATAGGCAACTGCAGTCAAAAGTACTAAATGAACTGTTATTATTTTTAATAATATAATTATTACATCTACAAGGGACATAAAATCAGCTATTTAAGTTTGGATTTTAAATAACTTATCACCTCTACAGGGGTGGGATCAACTCTTCGCATCAAAGCAAGGTAATAACTTACCCAATCGCCTGTATATATTAAATTAAAAATTCGTTCCAACTTATTTTCTCCTTTTCCTTTAATACTAATTACTTTACTTGCAAGTTTCTTATAAATTTCAGATGTTATATCCATTCTGAGTTTAATTCTTACATAGTCATCATTATCTTTCAAAAATATAACAATGATATCATTTAATAAAGACCTTCTGTTTAAACTTTTATTTTTTGATGTTTTTTCTGGAGCCCACCATCCTACAAGTTCATTGTGATTCATTTCAGGGTATAAATTACCATAAGCAAGTTGTTTTGAGTTTTCTGAGATTTGTCCACGCCATCTTAAATTAACTACATCAAGCAAATCACTTGATGAATAAATTACAGGAAGTTTACCTTTAATTTCTGATGCGATTTTTATCGCTATGTTATTTCTTAATTTATAATTTGAAAATTGCTTCGAGTATTTTTCAAGGTTTTGTATCACACTTTCAATTTCATTATAAAAAACTTTTTGGGAAATTGGTATTAATCCTAATTTGAATAATGAAATAAAAATTGTAAAGAATGAGTATCCTAATGCACATCTTGGTTGAAATCCTGTAGGGATTTTGATAAAAATATTACCATTCTTCTTTGCAATCTTTTCAACTTCTCCACCGCTACTAATTGCTAAAATTTTGCATTTTCTTTTTAAAGAATCTTTGTAAGCAGAAATTGTCTCCTCTGTATTACCTGAGTAACTTGATATTATTGATAGAGTTTCTCTGTTTGCGTATGCAGGTAAAAAATAACTTCTATTTACCGTAAAAGGAATTTTAATAATATAATGCAAATAACTTCTTACTAAATCTCCACCGATTGCTGAGCCTCCAAGTCCATTTACAATAATATTCGATACTCTTAACTTTTTTGGAAATTTTATATTACTTGCTATCTGAACGGCGTCTTTAATTTGTAAATGGAAATTCCTTAATACCATGAACATATTGCTTCTATCTATATCACAAATTGTTTTTTGTTCTATTTTTTCCATATGGTATATTTTTTATGTGATTTGATTTAAATATGGTTTAATTTCTATTTCATAGAAATTTTTTACTGCATTTCTAATTTCTTCTTCAGTAGAATAATTTAGTATAGAGTTTATGAGTTTTTTTGCATCCGAAAATGAACAAGCACGAATTATTTGCTTTATTTCCGTGTAGAGAGATGGTAAAACACTTAATTCATCTAGCTCTAATCCCACTAGTACTATTGATGATAATGGATTTGATGCCATTTCACCACAAATGCTAACTTTTATATTATTTCTATGAGCTGCTTCAACAATGTTTTTCAGAGTCCGAATTACTGCGGGGTGAAATTCCTTGTATAAGTCAGCGACAAGTTCATTTCCTCTATCGACTGCTAGTATATATTGGATTAAATCATTAGTTCCTATACTAAAGAAATCAACCTCTTTTGCAATCTCATCTGCAAGAATCACAGCTGAAGGAACCTCTATCATAGCCCCAAAAGGAATATTTTTGTCATAAACATCTGAGTAAAAGGGGTCATTATCAAGTTCTTTTTTAACTTCTTCAAAAATTTTCTTTGCACATCTGATTTCTTCTAATGAAGAAATCATTGGTAGCATAACCTTTAAGTTCTTTAATTTTGAAGATTTTAAAATAGCTCTGATTTGTTCCTTGAAAATTCCAATTCTATCTAAACATATTCTAATACCACGCCACCCAAGATAAGGATTTGGCTCTTTTTCTGAACTTGGGAGTAATTTATCACCTCCTATATCATAAGTTCTGATTGTCGCACTTTTAGGATATGCTGCTTCTGATATATATGTGTATTCCTCTATTTGTTCTGCTTCTGATGGGAATTCTCCTCTTTCTATGAACATATGTTCTGTTCTATACAAACCTATACCACATTCCTTACAATTTTTTACAAAGTTAATTTCATCTTCAAAGTCAATATTAACAGCTAAATCAACAGTTTTACCGTCAAGAGTTATACTAGGTAAATCAATAAGCCCAAAAAGTTTTTCTTCTTGTTCTCGGAATTTCCTCAATTTTTCTTCATACTTTTCTAATGTTTCTGGATTCGGGCTTGCAATAACAATTCCTTCTATTCCATCAACAATTAAAATTTCTTTTGGCCTGATATTTTGAGAAATAACTTTTACCCCTACAACAGCAGGAATATTCAGTGCTCTTGAAATTATGGCGGCATGGGAGTTTATTCCACCTGTATCTGTAACATAACCTTGAGCTTTTCGTCTACTAAAAAGAATTGTATCACCAGGAGTGAGTTCATGAGCAACAATAATTGAATTCTCAGTTACTTTTGAGATTAATTTTTCTCTGCTCATGTTTCTAACAACACGATTTCTAACATCGTTTATATCCTCAAATCTTTCTCGCATATAATCATCCTGAGCAGAAAGTAGTATTGACCCTAATTTATTTATTTCGTCATCGAAAATGTAGCTTGCAGAACGTTTCTCTTCCCTTATTCTATTTATTACTTTTTCTATAAATATAGTATCATTAAGTATTTCAAGTTGTGCTTCAAATATTTTTGAATTTTTTACACCTATCCTCTCAATGGCAATATTGTATATTTTTCTTAACTCTTTTTGTGAAAGTTCAATGGCTTTTTGAAATTCTTCTATTTCTTTTGGGACATCTTCTTCTGTTATTAGAGCGGTGTTTATTATTATCTGTTTTTTTGTATAGAGATATGCTTCTCCAATTGAAATGCCTTGAGAAGCAGGTATTCCCTTGTATATTCTTTCTTTATTCAAAAATATGTTTTTTATTTAAGATAAATTTAAATTATTTTCTTATAAAGTCATTTAAGTTTATGATTTATTTTAAATGAAGAACTATTGTATTACTTTTTATTGAATTGTAAAAAATATTTATTAGAAGTAATATTACTAATTAATAATTTATATGTTGGATATAGATACTTTTATTAAAGCAATTCAAATGATGCTTGCACCTGCGGTGATGATATCTGCTTGTGGATTAATGTTATTAGCAATTAACAATAAGCATTCATCTATTGTTAATAGGATTAGACTTTTAAATGAAGAAAGAAGAAGATATATGCTAAAATTACAAAATAATGTAAATATTGAATTTGTTGAAACTTTAAGATTGCAAAGTATAAATAAACAATTAGATGATTTGCTTATGCGGTTAAGACTTGTAAGAAACGGTATTGTATTCCATATATTAGGTATTTTTATGTTTATACTTACTTCTTTAGTTATTGGTGCTGAATTAATTTTTAGAATAAACTTATTTGACCCAATTAAGATAATAACTTTTTCTACTGGTTTAATTTTAGTTTTGGTCGGTGTAATCTTTGCATTGATAGAGACAATTAAAGGATATAAAATCGTTTATTTAGATGTAAAAGCAGACGAGTAAAATAAATTATATAATTATTATAAAGAAAAGTAAAAATATTGCCAATATTGGATTCGGATGTTACAGGGTGGACTTTAGAGTCAAAGAACATTATAACTCCCTCTATAAAGCAATTGTTTCAGGCATTAGACTTATAGATACTGCTTCGAATTATTCTGATGGTGCAAGTGAATTACTTGTAGGCAATGTAATAAATGATTTAATTAGAGATGGAATAATTTCAAGAAAAGATATTACTATAATTACTAAAGCGGGATATATACAGGGTCAGAATTATAAATTTGCACTTAAAAAAAAGCTACTCAAAGAACCTTTTAAAGATGTTATAGAATACTCTGAAAAAACTTGGTACAGTATAAGCCCAGATTTTTTGTCAGACCAACTAGAAAGGCAATTAGAAAGATTAATACAATCTGAAGAAAACAGATATATAGACGGATACTTACTACACAATCCTGAGATTTTTCTCGACTTTCAAGAGAAATCTTCAGGTATAAATTATACTAAATTAGAGTATGATATTCAGACCGAATATTATCGAAGGATAAAAAAAGCTTTTGAATTTTTAGAGGAGCAAGTAAAAACAGGTAATATTAAATACTATGGCGTTTCGTCGAATACATTTCCTTTTAGGTCTAATAGATATGATTTTACTTCACTGGAAAGGTTAATAAAAATAGCTAACGAGGTAAGTTCCAAAAATCACTTCCGCTATATTGAATTTCCTTTTAATATTATTGAGTCAAATGCATTTTTCGAAAAGAATCAAAAAAACAATTCTAAAACATTACTTGAAATAGCTTCTAAAAGTGGTTTAATAGTATTAACTAATCGACCATTAAATGCGATAACTGAACAAGGTTTAGTGAGACTTGTTGAATATTCTCAAGGAAAATTTTCAGAAGAAGAATTTCAAAATAGTTTAAAGGATGCTATTGAATTAGAAAGCAGACTAATCAAACAAGAACTTCAGTATATAGCATTAGTGAAAGAAAAGAAGAGAGATAATCCTATATTTTTTACATTGATAAATAAAATTAAAGAAAACTGGAATAGATTTTCTTCTATAGAACATTTAACCTATTACATTGAAAACTACTTTTTCCCTAAAATTCTATATATATTAAATTATTTCAATTTTGATATATCTGCTCTTAAACTTTCAGGTAATACAGTTATTACCCCTGAAAGATTACTTTCTTTTGAAGTTGGAGATGTTGATTTTCAAGAAATAGAACCATTTGAAGAAAGACTTATTTTCAAGCAATATTTGGAAAAATATTTAAAGGTAATAGATACATTATTAAGTCAACTGATGGATTATTATAAAGCTATTTCTAATAATAGGAATAAAGAAATTAGCAATATTATAGATGAATTTTATGTTAAGTCACATTGTAAAATTTATCCAAAGGGGCTTGATTTTAAAACTCTTAGTTTATCTCAAAAAGTAATTCAAATCATCAGGAGTGTGCCTGGTGTTAATTATGTATTGGTTGGTGCAAGGAATGAAAATTATGTGAATGAACTTATAGAATTAATGAATTATGAGAATATTACTAATATTGAGAAATTATTAGAAAACATAAGAACAGAATTTATAAAGAAAAACTTCATTAAAGAATAAATTTCCTTAAATTAATTTCTTAAAGCTGATTCCTGTTAGCAATAAATATAAAATCTTTATTATTATATTTTTATTAGTTCTATCTGTTGTTTTAATTATTATAAAAATCAATAATAAAAAAGGTGAAATAAAAATAAATTTTAAAGAAAAAGAAAATTTTATTAATGACTTGTCTTCTGAAATAGATTCCGTTTTATATACTTTTGGAATTAAAAAAGAATGGGTAAAGACTAACCAACAAAAAGATGTGCTTTTCACAAAAGAAATTAATATTCCCTTCGATATTTCACCCGTCGAGATTTTATATGAACTGCAAACAATGTTATTACCATATAGTATTGAAATAAATTCAAATGAGCATATAGAATCAGGGAAAATTTCTTCAGAATTGTTAGATAATAAAAAATTGCTTGTAAGGTTGGAATTTATTAGGAATTCTACAATTAAAAGGGAACTTGTTGATTTATGTATACTTCTAAAAAATGTGGATAAATATAGTGTAGAAGAAATAAAAGATATATTGAATCATTCTTCTTATTGTACAGTTCTTTTGCCTCGTAATTTGAATAGAATTGATTTGCAGTCTGAGATAATTAATTCAAGAAAAGAATATATAATAACTTTTGAGATTGGAGATACCGAAGATTATGAAGCGGATTTTAGAAAATCTCAAGAAATGAAGTACAAGATTAATGATATTTGTAATCATTATCAAAAAGATAAAGCATTAATACTTTTTAACCCCAAGAAATTTTATAGTTTTGAAAAAGAAATTATATCAAATTTATCTACTTGTAGAAGTCTTATATTTTCTGACACTTTAATAATAGATTTAAGCTCAAGCGATAATACAGAAAAAAAATTTTCTGAATTAGAAAACAAAATAATAGAATTTTCAAAAACACCTAAGATAAAAAAGGCAATTATGGTTGATGTACTTTATACAGAATTTGAAGATTTTATAAAGTTATTACAGAGATTTGAGAGAAAAGGATATAGGTATTTTTCGTTTTTAGAATACTTTAAAATTAAATAGTTATAAACAATTCAAGTAATGGAGAATATTCATTTAAAATGGATGATGCAGGCATTGTTTGAAGCGGAGATTGCTTTTAAGAAAAACGAGGTCCCTATAGGCTGCGTAATTGTTTATAATAATAAAATTATTGCAAAAGCACATAATCTTGTTGAAACATTAAAAGATCCCACTGCACACGCTGAAATACTCTGTATTACTTCTGCAGCGGAGTATTTAGGGAAAAAATATCTTAATGAATCAGATATGTATGTAACTGTTGAACCCTGTCCTATGTGTGCAGGGGCTATTATGCTGGCAAGAATATCTAATTTATATTTTGGAGCATTTGACTCAAAATATGGTGCGTGTGGAAGTATTATTAATATACCCGAAAAAAAAGAGTTTAACCATAATTGCAATGTATACGGGGGGATAATGGATAAAGAAGCTTCAGATATTCTGAAAAGATACTTTATTGAGAAAAGATAATTTTTACTCTAATATATTTTTAAATTTTCTTCTCTTACCAACTTAACCCCTTCGTAGACTTTTAATTTATATATACCTGAACCGAGAAAAGAAAAGTCAATAATTAATTCATTATTTGTTTTATCACCCATTAGAGTATAAATTTCTATTATTTTGTCACCAAGTATATTGAAAATTTCCAATTTTACTATATCATATGATTTCATTTGTTTCTTAAAAGAGTAAAGGTATTTATTCAGTGCAGGGTTCGAAAAAAAAATTGATGAACTATCAGAATAATTGCATAAATTAAAGACTTCCTGTTCTTTATATTTATTGAAAAGAGATTCCTTTATATGATATTCTTCAATGAATTGTTCTGAGATATTTAAAACATTTTTTGAAATATGTTTATTTGTCCATATTTTATCATCTTGAATATGTATATGCATGTTTCTTCTTCCCCCATGTTGTAAAAATGAAAGTGAGAGGTCATTAGTTAGTTTTTCAATACTCTTTTTTTCTTCCCATGTATATTTGCTAATATCAAATGCAAGACCTATTAGATGTGGGGATTTTTCTACATCAGTCCACCCCCGTTTCTTATATTTTATTTGATGATGTGATTCTCGTAAAGCATCGGATAACCTTGGTTTGAATTTAACCCTGTCAAAAATATATAACATTTTTATTGCCAATATTGGATGTAGATATGAGTAAGCATTATCTTTAATATTAAGGAACGGAAATTTAACATTTACTAGAGGGAAATAGTAAATTGAATCTTTTGAAAATAAAAATTTTTTTACATCACTTATATATGTTTTCTCCAAATTCCTAACATAAAAGAAATCTCTTGAAGAATTATCTTGTTCATAAATCCTTACATATACACTTGTTAGAGAACTATTTGTAGTTGTTGCTTTAAAAGAATTTATTTTATTTATTAAGGAATAATATCTCCTTTTAAGTATCCACTGATGGTTTTGTTCTTCTTTTTCTTCAGTGCTTGCTTCACTCTGGATATTTTCGTTTTTTTTAGTGGTTAGATATATTGTAAGTAAGATAAATGTTTCTATAAAAAGTATTATTATTAAAATTAAATAAAGTTTTTTCCAAAAACTGCTAGATTTCATCAAACCCCCTTTCAAAAAAATCTACCATTTCTTTTGCGAAATCTTCTTCATCAGGTCCGTTAAATCTTAAAATTAGCTTTGAACCTTTTTCAGCGGCTAAAGTCATCACACCAATTATACTTTTGCCATTTACTTCATAATTGTTTTTACAAATAGTAAAATCAGATTTGTATTTTGAAGCAATTTTTACAATTGCTGCTGCTGGTCTTGTGTGCATACCTGCTTTATTTATTATTGTTACCTCTTTCTCAATCATAAGCTAATCTAATACTTTCTTTCTAGTAACATGTTTGAAAACCATTTAAGTAAATTATGTCCTTGTTTACTTTTTATTGACATTAGAGAACTATTTGCAGATGTTATATAGTATTTAATAAGGGATTCTGTAATATTTATTACCTTATATTTAATATATATTTCTTTTATCTCAGAAATAAATTTATCAGTAATTAACTTTCGTTTTTTATCTTGATTAATAATATAAAGTAATTTTTCTCTGTCTTGTTTTTGAGTTGCTAATTCTAATGCTTTAATTAATAAAAACGTTTTCTTTCCTTGCTTAATATCGCCACCAATCGTTTTACCAAATTTTTTTTCATCTCCTATTATATCAAGTAAGTCATCCTGAAGTTGAAATGCGATTCCAAGGTTAAGAGCGAAGTTTTTTATACTATCTTTATATTTTTTGGTATTTACATTTGCAATTATTACTCCAATTTCTGCTGATGCTTCAAGAAGTTTAGCAGTCTTTTTTTCTATCATCAATAAATATTCTTCTGTTGTAATATTATTTCTTGCTTCAAAATCTTTATCGAGTGCTTGTCCTTCACATACTTCAATTATTCCATTTGTAAAACAATTCAAAATATCCTGCAAATATTTGTGTTGAGTTTTCAGAAGGGTTTTATATGCAATTGCTAGTAATTGATCTCCAACCAATATTGCAGTATCTCTATCCCATTTTTTATGAACTGTTTCTCTACCTCTTCTGGTATCTGCATTGTCCATAATGTCATCGTGAACAAGAGTGAATGTATGTAGAATTTCTATTGCAGATGCTGCAAAAAGTGCGTTTTTATAATTTCCTTCTAATGCTTCACAAACAAATAATGTTAAAATTGGTCTTAACTTTTTTCCCCCACTATCAAGAATATACTTTATTGGTTGATAGAGGCAAGTTGGAAAATCTTTGTCAATAGAGAGTCGTATTATATTCTCTACTTCTCTTTTATAGGTATTGTATTTATTAATGAATTTATCCATAAACTTATTTTATATCATAGTAGTATTTTATATAATATATTAGTAAGTCCATTACACAATCATAATTTTTAAGGTGTAATCCATCTTTTGACATTTCAAGTCCATCTTTTTTTTGTGCTTCAATTTCGCTGTATAAATCAATAACAATAATTTCATTGTTTAATTTAGACATTTCCCAAAGCCAGTCGTTAATAATTGCTATCTTTTCTGCAGCAGGTTCGTAATAGGGAATATTGAAAACAAAAACAACAGGTGCTTTGGTGAGCGCTTTTTCCATAAACTTTACGAAGTCATCTGCTATTTCTTGGACACTGTTTTTATAATCATTAATTCCAGAGAGTAATACAATAGCATCAAATTTATTTTCTGCAACACTATCCAATTGTTGTGTCGCCCATTTTATAGAAGTACCAACTTTGCTTGTTTCATCAATTATTATACCGTTCATTTTAAAATATTCTTCTTGTCCCTTGAAAGCACCTACTGCCCATGAGTGTCCTATTATTTTTATATATGGGATAAACTTTGAACTTTTTTTCTTTATGTCCCAGATTATATCATTTTCTGGTTTTGTAGTATCTTTTAATAAAATTGAGGGTATTGTGAGAGTTTTTAAATATCCAGAATAAACAATATTGAAATTTTGGACGAGAAATAAACATATAAATAACAAAAACTTAATTGAGGCTTTTACTATTGTTTTGTTGTATTTGTCAGGATATTGAATCATTAAAATTTATATGGTAAAAAATTCACAATTTATTAAAACCCTTACAATACATGAGGGTTCCATTAAATGGTATCTTTCTAAAAAATTTTTAATAATTTATTTACAATTATACTAATTATACTGAAATTTATAAATGATATAATTAATTTAGTTTTATTATATTTGATAAGTTTTTTTGCATATTAAATTTACTTAATTGAAACCTAAGTTTTTTATACCATTTTTTGTAAGTATTTTTTTATTGACTCCGATTTTTTTAATAATTGATTTATATTCTATTGATATACTAAAAAATAATTATCATTCAGAGATATTTTTTGAAGATTCCCCAACTGCATTTGGGGAGGAAAATATTGTAACAAAAGATTTAAATAAACTAAAAATTGATACTACAAGCAAAACCATACTACTTTTTGGTGATTCGATGGTTGATGGCGTGAGAGAAGTCTTTAGAAAATATTGTAAGTATAATAATCACAAATTTTATTATTACGCTTGGACAAGTTCTACAACTTCAGTTTGGGCTAATTCAAATAAGCTTAAGAGCCTTCTTGATAAATACCAACCTGATTATGTTTTTATTATGCTTGGTTCTAATGAGTTATTAGCAAAAGATTTGAGAAAAAGGGAAGATTATATTACAAAAATTGTTGAACAGTTAAATGGTGTTAATTATGTTTGGATTGGACCACCGAATTGGAAAGAAGATAATGGATTAAATAATACAATAGAAAAAGTAACAGGCAAAGAAAATTTTTTCCCTTCTAAAAATATTTTTCTTGTACCACCATTGAAGTATAAACGGTCTGGAGATAAAAAACATCCTAATTTTGAAGGATATAAAGCCTGGACTGATAGTATTGCTTCTTGGGTAATGACTAATAGCAAATACCCAATAAAACTTGAAAAACCTATTGACTAATTAGTACAAAATCGTATATATAAGTTGAGAAAAACAGTTTCCTTAGCTCTGTTTGTTTTATTAATTTCTGCGATAATCTATTTATTCGTTCCAAATTTCAATCTTTTTGGGGTGAACTTTGAAAAGCTTGATTTATTTTCTGATTTATTTTTAATGAACCAGTTTTCATCAAATGAAAGTAATAATTTAAATTATCTTTCTGAAATTAATGGTGCAGATAAAAATAATTCTGACATTGAAGAAAACCTTGGAGAAGTAAATAATAATTATTTAAAAGTATATGATAAAGATTCTAATTTTCTTTTAAAAAATTTTTTCGGAAATTTAAGAAAATTAGAAACCAAAGATAAGGTTGATAGCATTCAAAATAATGTCGATACGGATTCTACCGTAAAGGTGAGAATTGCCTTTCTGGGTGATTCTATGATTGAGGGTGACCTTATTTCGCAAACTTTGCGATATAAATTGCAAAAGACTTTTGGAGGTATTGGAGTAGGTTTTATACCTGTTACCAGTCCAGTTGCAGGTTTTCGCCGTTCTATTATTCAGACATTTTCAAATAATTGGAAAACTTTTTCTTTAATTACAGCACCATCTAATAAATTTATCGGTTTATCGGGTTATGTTTTTAATCCGAATTATGTTTCTAAATCGCAATTAAAAGATTCTAGTATTAAAGCGGGATTAAGTTGGGTTAGTATACAAGCTCCTGATAATTTTTACGATAATCTTGATACTTTTAATACAATAAAATTATATTACTCACAAACAGATTCCAATTCTTATGTTTCTTTTACTGGTGAAAAGACGAGATATTTTAACTTAATAGGAGAAGATATTGTAAACGAATTGACATTATTAGATAATGAAAGTTTAACAAACGCAAAACTATATTTCCACTGCTTTTCCCCCGTTAATATATATGGGTTTAGTATAGAATCACCATCGGGAGTTTTTGTTGATAATTATGCACTGCGGGGAAATTCTGGAATCCCAATGATTTCGCTCAATAAGGATATTCTTAGTGGTATTAATAAATATTTCAATTATTCCCTTATTATTTTTGAATATGGATTAAATGTAACTCTTCCCGAAACGAAAGATTTAGAATGGTATAAGAACCAAATGATTACCGTTATTAACTTTTTTAAAGAATGCTTCCCTAATACAGATATTGTTATAATGAGTGTAGGGGATAAATGTTATAAAAAAGGTGGAAAGTATATTACTGAACCAAGTATCCCATTGCTAGTTAAAGTGCAGGAGCAAATAGCAAGTGAGGCAGGGGTGGCATTTTGGAACTTATTTGAAGAAATGGGTGGAGAAAACTCAATGGTCAAATGGGTAAATAATAAACCACCTTATGCTAATAAGGATTATACTCATTTTAATTATGCAGGTGCCGAGAAAATAGGAATTTTATTATACAATCAAATAATATATCATTATAAAAAATATTACAGTAGTAATTAGATTGTGAATTTAGATAATATAATAAATCTATTAAAATATAATTCCCAAAATCCTTTAACTTTTATTTCGGGTTATTTTCTTTGGTTTTTTATTTTATTTGTTCTGATTTATGCTGTTTTTTATAAAAGGGTTTTTGCTCGAACTTTTATATTATTAATTTTTTCATATTACTTTTATTACAAAACAAGCGGGCTTTATATACTACTGCTTTTTGCTGTTTCTTCTTTTGATTATTTGTTCCTTAAATCAATAATTAAGTACCACAATAAAAAGATTATAAGAAGTATTTTATTTTCACTCTCAATAATTTTTAATATTGCTGTTCTCGGTTACTTTAAGTACACAAATTTTTTTATTGAAATAATTAATAGTACATTTAATTCTACACTATCGTATATTGATATAATATTACCAATTGGTATTTCCTTTTTTACATTTCAAAAATTGGGTCTGATTATAGATGTTTATAGAAAAAATTCAACTCCTCCAAAAAACATTTTTGAATTTTTAACATTTGTTGCATATTTTCCAACTGTGCAATCAGGTCCGATTTTAAGAGGCAATAATTTTCTTCCCCAATTAAGACAAAAAGAAAGATTTCTTTCTGATTTAAGCATCAACATTTCAGATGAACAAATTGGAAAAGCAGTATTTCTTATTATCTGCGGATTATTCAAAAAAGCTATTATTTCGGATTATATTGGAGTTAACTTTGTAGATAGAGTTTTTGATAATCCAACTTTGTATTCTGGTTTTGAGAACTTATTTGCTTCTTATGGATATGCATTACAAATTTATTGTGACTTTTCTGGTTATTCTGATATTGCAATTGGTGTTTCTTTACTTATAGGAATTAAGATACCTCCAAACTTCAATGTTCCATATAAAGCAAAGGGTATTAAAGATTTTTGGCAAAGATGGCACATCTCGTTATCAACATGGCTCAGAGATTTTCTTTTTCTACCTATTGCATATAAAGTAGCAAGATTGTTTAAGAATAAAAAGTTCCTCAGAATTAAAGCAGAAACTTGGAGTTATCATTCAGCAACATTGTTAACAATGTTTATTTGTGGTTTATGGCATGGTGCAAGTTTTACATTTGTTATTTGGGGAATTCTTCATGGGTTAGGGTTATCATTTGAGAGGATTTTCAATTCTATTTTCAAATTTAAGAAAGGAAAATTATCTTTATTTATTGGTTCATTTATCACTTTTCATTTTATTGTCTTCTGCTGGATTATATTTCGATCTTCTGGGTTTGAAAATGCTTTTCAAATATGTTCACAAATTTTAAACTTTGATTCATATTCAATATTTTTAGATGTAATTCTTGGTTATAAAGAAGTTTTCATTATATTATTGACAGGTTATATTCTACATTATATTCCAACTAAAGTTGATTTATTCATTGAAAACTTAATTGTTAAGTCACCCCTTATTTTAAAAGCTACTTATTTAATTCTTGCTATATGGTTAATTTCACAAATGAAATTAACATCAATTCAACCTTTTATTTATTTTAATTTTTAGTATTTTATCATAAATTAATTGAAATGTTTTTATCAATGTTAACTTCATAAAATATGAAAAAATTACTTTTTTTAATTATTGTTGCTTTTATAATTTTACCTTCTGTATCCAAGCCACAGATAATTTTTTACTCAAAAATCGATTCTATTGTTAATCTTGTTTCTACTGCTTCAATTTCTAAATTCAATCGACAATTAAGTGGTGATACGATTGCTGTTATTGGGGGTTCTCCTTATAGAATTATTTCAAGGAAATATAACTCACCACACAATCCAAAAGCTGCACAATATATTTTTGAAACTTTTCAGTCATTTGGATACACACCATATTATCAATACAATAATTCTACAAACATCAATGTTATTGCGAGAAAAATTGGCAGCAAATATCCAAATCAAAAATATCTTATAACCGCTCATTATGACAATTACTCTACGAACTCAACGGATACAGTTCCTGGAGCTGACGATAATGCTTCTGGAACTGCTGCTGTTCTTGAAGCTGCGAGATTACTTGCTGGAATTACCCCTCAATATACTATCGAATTCATTGCTTTTGACGAAGAAGAAATAGGACTTTATGGAAGCAGAGCATATGTTGACTCTGCTTTTGCAAGAGGGGATTCTATACTTGGTGTTTTAAATATGGATATGATTGCTTGGGATGGTAATGATGATGGTAAACTAAATGTATATCTCAATACGGCTTCAAATTCAATTGCAGAAGAGTTTATTAAGGCAGTTCAGATTTATAATATTAATTTAACATCTGTGAAATCCTATAATTCAGGAGGTAGTGACCATTATTATTTTTGGCAAAGAGGTTATAAAGCAATAACACTTATTGAACTTGGTTCTGATTTCAATCCTTATTATCACACTCGTCAGGATACATATGATAAATTCAACTTAAATTATTTTACGAAAATTACAAAAGCAGCAATTGCTACTTTTCTTAGTTGGGCACTAGATTACAAATACTCCATTAATCATACCCCAATAAAATCTGGCATGGATACCAGCTCAAAAGTAGTGGTCGCTGAAATTCATTTTCCAATACCAATTGCAACTGGTTCGAATGCTCCAAGACTTTATTATAAAATAAACAATAATAGTTATCAATTTGTTAACGCTTTTGAAATTGTTGGAAAAACCTATAAGTTCTTAATACCTGGTCAACCACAAGGGACAAAAGTTTCTTATTATATTGCTGCTCAAGACTCTGCTGGTTCCATAATAGCAACTTTACCTGATGGAGGAAGTGGAATTAACCCTCCTGGAACTGTACCCCCACCAAATCCATTTGTATATAATATATGGGTTGGTCTAACAGCAAATTCAATAACCGTTCCTAAACCAATTCCAGATTTAAATCAAGTTAAAGATACAATATTTATATCCCAAAATGGAACTGTGGAAGATATTACTGTTACTTTAAATATTACCCATCCCGATGATGGGGAGATAGTTGTATTTTTAAATAAAGCTAATGCATCATCAACCTTGACCCAATATAATGGGGTAGGAGGTCAGAATTATATCAATACAGTATTTGATGATTCTGCTACTATATCTATAAAACAAGGTTTTCCACCATTTACAGGAACATATAAGCCAGAAACTCCTTTATACAATTTTCGCGGTCAAGAATTGCAAGGATATTGGATTTTAAGAATTTATGATAAGGCTATAGGTAATCAAGGTACTCTTAACAATTGGAGTCTAAACATTTCTTATTCAATTAATGTAGCAGTAAAAGGGCAAAGTGGTTTTGTCCCTGATAAGTACTTCTTATTTCAAAATTACCCTAATCCATTTAACCCAACTACAACCATAAAATTTCATTTGCCTAAATCTGATTTTGTAAAATTAATCATATACGATATTTTAGGTAGAGAAATAGAAGTTCTTGTAAATGAGTTCAAGAGTGCAGGTGAATATATTGTATTATATAATGCTTCTTCTCTTCCTTCTGGTTTGTACTTTTATAGAATTATTACGAGTGAATTTAATGATGTTAGAAAATTTGTATTAATTAAATAAATCTTATCCTTTCTATATAATTATTTTATTAATATCATAGTTTTTACATCGGAAAAGTTCCCTGCTGACATTTTTAGAAAATAAATACCACTAGTTAAGTTATTCCCGTTAAATTCGATTGAATGTTTTCCCGTTCTGATATAACCGTTTAAAAGAGTTAGAACTTCTTTTCCATTAATATCAATTACTTTTAAGTTGACAAATTCATTTGAAGGAATATCAAATTCTATAATTGTGGAAGAATTAAATGGATTAGGGTAATTTTGAAATAGTTTGTATTGTTTCGGTATAATTTTTTCATTTGTTTTAACTGCAGTTGCGGCACTCCATTTTGCAATGTGATTGGCAGGAATTCCACCAGCTTCTGTAAAATCGCCTCCTGCTATTAATTCACCATTATAAACAGTCAAGGAGTATACCCTATCATTTGTTCCATTACCTAAAGGGCTCCAGCTAGTTCCATTCCATTTCGCAATATATTTCGCACTAACACCTCCTGCAGTTGTAAACCATCCACCCGCAATTAATTCACCATTGTATACAGTCAGAGCCCACACACTTTCATTCATACCGCTTCCAAGTGGAGACCAGCTAGTTCCATTCCATTTTGCAATGTAATTTGCATTATTCCCTCCTGCAGTTGTGAATAGACCACCAGCAATTAGTTCACCATTATAAACAGTAAGAGCTAAAACCCCATTATTAAGACCAGTTCCTAAAGCATACCAGTTTAAACCATTCCATCTTGCAATCCTATAAGCTGTTGTTCCACCCGCAGATGTAAAGAATCCTCCTGCAATGAGATGATTGTTGTATGTGGTAAGAGCATAAACTTCATTATTCATACCCCCTCCAAGTGAAAGCCAAGATTGAAAATAATCATGCCACATTGAGATACCATTAACTGTATTACCACCTGCCAAAAAAAATCCACCTCCTGCAACTAAATAATTATTCCACACAGTTAATGAATATACATCATAACTCATACCACCTGCTATAGATTGCCAGCTTGTGCCATTCCAAAATGCAATGTAATTTACAGTATTACCACCAGCGATCCAAAAACCTCCTCCTGCGTATAATTGTCCATTGAAAGATAAAATGGCGTTCACATAATCATTCATTCCACTTCCAAATGTCCCCCAATTGGTTCCATTCCATCTTGCGATGCAATTTGCAACTGACCCTCCTGCAATTGTAAAATAGCCACCAGCAATTAGTTCATTATTATGAACATTTAATGCATAGACGGAACCATTTATACCACTTCCAAGCGGAGCCCAACCTTGAGAGAGAGTTTTATTATTTACAAAAAGAAAATTTGTAACAATAAAAAGAAATGTGAATAAATACAATTTTTTCATTATTTTGATTCTTTATAGTGGTTTAGAGACTTCTACGAGAGAACTTGAAAGGTCATAATTAATTTTAAATCCTCGTTTTTTAAACACAGAAATCATTCTGACGTTATCACTTGTAGTTTGAGCTACAATTTCTTTTAATCCCCATTTTTTCGCAATTTCAAAACAAAAATCTGTTATTATGCCACCTAAATCTTTGTTCTGATATTTATCACTAATTAAAATTGCATATTCAACTGTTTCATGGTCAGGGTCTGCAATTAACCTGCCAACACCAATCAATTGTTTCTTATCTTTCTTTTTTATTTCAGCAACAATTGCGATTTCCCTGTCATAATCTATATAACAATATTTAATAGCAACTTCATGAGACTGCCATTGAAAGAAATACCTGAACCTTGAATAAATTGACTCTTTTGAACAACTTGCCAATAAATCCATCCATAATGGTTCATCTTCAGGTTTTATTGGTCTAAGCAATACATCAGTACCATCTTTCAATTTTACTTCTTTTATATATTCCTCGGGATAGGGATGTAGAGCAAGATGAGAATATTTTTTAATTTCTTTTCCTATTAAATTTTCATCTAAAATGATTCTTGCATCAACTGCTATTGATTCATTTTCTAAAACGAACAGGGGATTTATATCTAATTCTTTTATTTCAGGGAAATCAGCTGCCAGATAAGAAATTCGTATTAGTATCTCGATTAATTTTTCTAAGTTAATAGATTTACCTCTATAGCCTCTTAACATTGGGAATATTTTCAAAGATTTTAACATTCGTAAAGCAAGCTTTTCATTTAAAGGTGGAAATTCTAAAGTCCTATCTTTAAATAATTCTGCATAAATTCCTCCCATTCCAACCATAATTACCGTTCCAAATGTATGATCCTTTTTAATACCAAGAATTAATTCAATGGGATTTTCAACGGTAATCATTTTTTGTATCGTTACACCTTGTATTGTAACATCAGGCTTTTTTTGTTTTGTTTTTGAAATTATATCATTAAAAGCATTTCTTACCGAATTATCACTTCTTATATCTAATACGACTCCTCCTACATCTGTTTTATGCGTTATGTCAGGGGAGTATATCTTAAGGACGACTGGATATCCAATTTTATTTGCAATTTTTACTGCTTCATTTTCATTAGTTGCAATTTCTGTTTCTGTAACTGGAATACCATAACTTTTTAATATTTTCTTTGATAAATGTTCAGATAAAACACTCCCTTTATCTTTTATTAAATTGTTGAATTCTTTTCTTATTTTATTTCGGTCTAATGTAAATTCTACAGGTATATCTTTTGGAGTTTCATATAAACTTTGGAGGTTTCTTGAATAATCAACAAGAATCATAAATGCTGTTACTGCTTCCTCTGGTGTTGTGTAGACTGGTATTCCAGAATCACTTAATATTTTTATCCCATCTCGCATTTTTTCACCCCCAAGAAAAGCAGCAAGAATTAATTTTTTAGTTGTTGTTGATATATTTACTATTCCTTTTGCTATTGAGGTTGGATTTGTCATAGATTGAGGAGTTACGATAACTAATAAGGCATCTACATTATTATCTTTTAGAATGATTTCCATTGTTTTAGTGATTCTCTTTGTTGGAGCATCTCCTAATACATCTACGGGATTACTGATTGCGGAAGATGGAGGTAATGCGTTTCGCAGTTCACTTATAGTTTTTTCTTCAAAAGTGGCAAGGGAACCATTTAATTCTACTAATTTATCAGTTGCCATTACAGCTGGTCCACCAGCATTGGTAATTATTCCAAGTTTTGATTCTTTTGGTATTTTGTTTCTTCCAATCAACTCTGTAACATTAAATATTTCACCAATATCGTACACCCGTGTAATTCCTGTTCTTTTAAATGCTGCATCGTAAATTGCATCTTCAGATGCGAGTGCTCCTGTATGAGAAGCAGCAACCTCAGCTGACTCTGGGAATCTACCTGCTTTATATGCTACTATGGGTTTTGTTCTTGCAAATGAGCGTGCAGCTGTGATAAATTTTCGAGCATTTTTTATTGATTCAATATATAAAATTATTGATTTTGTTTTTTCATCTTCTCCCAAAAAATCTATCAAGTCAGCGAAGTCTACATCTAAAGCATTTCCTATTGAAATGAAATATGAAAAACCAATTTTCTTTTCAATTGCCCAATCAAGGACTGATGTACATAGAGCCCCTGATTGTGAAATAAAAGCAACATTACCTTCTTTTGGGGTACCTGGTGCAAAGCTAACATTTAAATTCATTGAAGGTACAATTAATCCAAGGCAATTAGGCCCAAGTATCCTCATATTATCGAAGGAGTTTTTATATTCCAGAATTCTTCTTTCAAGCTCTACTCCTTTTTCACCTATCTCTCTAAAACCAGCAGACATAATAATAATATTTCTAATTCCATATTCACCACACTCTTTTACATTTTCAGGAACCTTTTCTGGAACGCTACAAATCACAGCAAGATCAGCTTGTTTTGGTAATGATTTTAAATTGGGATAACTTTGAATACCTAAAACAGCTTCACTTGTTGGATTGACAGGATAAACGACACCTCTAAAGCCGCTTCCAATAATATTAATAAGTGTTTTTCCACCAACACTGTTAGGATTGATGGTGACTCCCATTAATGCAATGCGCTTTGGATTAAAAAAACTATCAAGATTGTGTATTCCCATAAATTCTTAATTTACAAGTAAAATTATTTATTGAAATTTTCATTTTAAATGTAATTAAATGCCCTTTTTTATTTTTTTCTTTTGAATTATCTTTATTCACTTTTAATTAAAATTGAAAGGAGATAAAATGAAAAAATTATTTACTCTTATTATTTTGTTACTTGTTGTTGTGAGCTTTTCTAATGCTCAAAACACTTGGACTTTTGTTTCTAACTTTCCAGCACCTAACCCAGTTGCAACTACAATTTCCGTTGTAAATGCAAATCAAATATGGGTTGCTTGTCTTGCATCTGGTGGAGCTGCAAGAATTTACAAAACTTTCAATGGTGGACAAACTTGGATACTTGCTAATGGTGGATTACCTGCTCAGGATTTATATGGACTTTATGCGATTGATTCCTTGAATGTTTGGGTAGGTACTGTACAAGGTAGTGTGTATTATACGAGCAACGGAGGAAATAACTGGACTTTACAACTTTCTATTCCAGGAAGTTTCTGTAATGGAATTAAGATGTTTTCTCTAAACTACGGTGTTTACTATGGGGACCCAACTGGTAGTGGGCAACCTTATCAATTCAGAACTACAAGCAATGGTGGTTTAAATTGGGTTCTAGTTACTAATGCTCCTATTGCTGGTAGTGAGTGGGGTGTTATTAATGCATGGGATTGGACTGATTCAAATCATTTCTGGATTGGGTCTGTTAATACAATACCTAATTCAACTACTGCTAAGATTTATAGAACTGCAAATGGCTTCTGGGGTACGTGGAGTGGTGTTACAGTTAATGGAACTGGTGGCAGTCAAGGTTGTTATTTCCAAGCTGTTGCTTTCATTGATAATAACAATGGTTTAGTTGGTTCAAGTGGTGGAAATATCTTGAGAACTACCAACGGTGGCTTATCTTATACAGCTATAACTCCACCTCCAGGATTGACATCTTTTGCTGTCATGAATATGCATTCAATAAAAGCTGCGGGAATTATTAGAATGGCAATTGACTCTGGTGGTGGAAGTGTTATGTATAGAACCACTAATCTTGGGACAAGTTGGATAAGAGAACAACTTCCTCTACAAGCTGTTGTTAATATAGTAGCCGATATGGAATTTTTAAACGAAAATTTAGGGTACGGCGTACTTGGTTCTAGTACAGCTCCCAATGGTGGTTTAATAAAATATGGACCCACAAGTGGAGTTAATCCTATCAGCGGTAATGTTCCCAATGGTTTTGTGTTAGAACAAAATTATCCAAATCCATTCAATCCAGGGACAACGATTAAGTTTTCAATTCCTAAATCAGAATTTGTAACGCTTAAGGTTTACAACTCACTTGGAAAAGAGGTACAAATACTTGTACAGGAAAGGCTTGCTGCAGGAACTTATGAAGTATTTTATGACGCACAAGATTTACCATCGGGAATTTATTTCTATAGATTAATTACAGATTCCTTTACAGATGTTAAGAAAATGACACTTTTGAAATAAAGATTAATTTTTATTTTTAAAGCCGAGGATTATTTTATCTTCGGCTTTTTTTATGCTATTTGACAGGCAATCTGATTGTTTAGCAAAATTTTTTGAAGTGTATTTAACTCTTGTTCAGTTGGAGGGACAGCGAAAGGTAATGCATAAAATCTACCAAGTTCTTGATATTTCTTAATTCCATTTGTATGGTAGGGCAATAACCTTGCTTTATTTATTTTTAGTTTATTGCATAACCTTGCAACTTCTTCAAACATTTCGGGTGAAGAATTTATACTTCTTATAACTGGAATAGTCAAAGTAATTTTTTCTGAATTTTTCTTTGCTAATTTTTTTAAATTTCTAATTATTATTTTATTTTCTTTTCCTGTTAACTGTTTATGTAGAAATGAATCAAGTATTTTTAAATCATAGTATATAAAATCAAATTTATAGATGAAACCTTTTACTTTTTCCCAATTAAAATATCCTGTGGTTTCAAGTCCTACAGGAATACCATTTTTTAAACAAATATTAACAAACTCACTTACAAAGTCAGGTTGCATTAAAGGTTCTCCACCTGAAATAATGATTCCAGCCCAATTTTTATCTTTTATGATTTTAATATTATTAAAAAGTTCTTCTGCATAATAATATTTTCCTGATATTTTTATATCTTCTAAATTGCAATTTTTCTTACATTCATATTTTGAACAACTGTTGCAAATTTCTCGGTTAAAGATAGGAATACCATCATCAGTAAATCTTATTGCATTTTTTTTACAATTTTTGATACATTCTTTACATTTTTCACATAAGTTTTCAATATGCATACATTCTTGAGTTCTCTTTTGCCCCTCTGGATTTGCACACCATAAGCAATTTAAGGCACATCCCTTTAAATAAATTACTGTCCAAATTTTGTCATTATATACTACATTTTCCTGAATATTAAATATTATTCCTCTTTTCATATTTTGAACTTTTCAAAATTGAATTTCACATAAAAAAACAGATTTTTTTAATGATAAATTCCAAATTTTAACTTCTACTTTTATCAAATCTACTTTAAATTTTTAGTTTATTCAATTAAGAACATCTTTCAATAATAACAATTGTCAAATCATCTATTTGTTCAGTTTCACTCATAAATTTATTTACATCATCTATTATTTTATTAAGAAGCTCCTCCGAAGGAGAATTTATATTACTGTTTAAAATGTTTTCTATTCTTTCAAATCCATAATCTTCACGAGATTTATTTATTGCTTCGTTTAAACCATCTGTATATAGAATAAATTTATCCCCAACATTGAAATCTATGATTACTTCATCATTTTCTTTTTCATAAGGTATATCATTAAATAATCCTAAAGTAACATTATGTTTTTTAAATAAAAACAATTCTTGGTTTTTATTATCTATTTTATAGGGTGGTAAGTGTCCTGCATTGTAAAACAATAATGAATTGTTAAGTGGGTCAACAACAGCAAAGATAGCAGATACAAACATTTTCCTCTGCTGTGTTCTTCTTATCATTAAGTTTAGTTTTTTGAAAATTTCCTTTGGGTTATGAGTATCTTCTAAAATTAAATGTATACTGCTTCTTATTCCAGAGAGTAATAAAGCACTTGCAACTCCATGTCCTGATACATCACAAATAAATACCCCCAGTTTTTTACCTGGTAATTCAAAGTAATCAAAGTAATCACCCCCAACTTCCATAGCAGGAATTGATATTGCAGAAATTTTTATACCATCAATTACTTTTTTAGGCTCTGGCAACATTGAAAGTTGTATCTGTCTTGCATAGTCCAGTTCTTTTTTCATTCTAATGGTATCATAGTTCTTTTTATAGTAGTAGTTATATTGTTGATTAAATTTATTTTGTCGCTTTGTGCTTAATGTATTTGAAATAATTAAAGAAAGTAAAGTTAATGAGAAAACAACTATTGTTGTTACTAGCCCTTCTTTAAATATAAAGGAAGGGGATATTAAAAGTTGTGAAATGAAAGGAAATGCAAAAGATAAACTATATAATTGTATGTATTCAGATTTTGATAAACACAAGAAAATTATAATTAGACAAAAATATAAAGTATATTCTAGTTTATTCGTATCGCCTTCTTCTGATGTATTAATTGTTAATCCTGTTTTATAATTCTGTTTGTCTTTTTTTAATGCTGTATCTATTGATTGTTCTTGTAAAATTTGGTTCTCAGATTTTTTCACATTTGAATTCTCAAGGTTAAAACGTTCATTAGAAATTAAGGATATAGTAGAGTAAAAAGTTAAAATAATAATAAATGAAATTACAAACACAAATATTCTTTTTCTAATATTAGCAGTGTTAAAAATTAAATTATATCTAATAAAAAGAAAAAGAATACCAGCTAATAATAAAGCGTAAAATACTACTCTGAACCACTTGAAAAAGTTACCAGAATCAATTATTACAGACACAATACTGGCAATAAAGCCTATGCTCACAATTATAGACAAGAATAGAAGTATTCTTTTGAATCTTATTAAATTCTTTTCATCACAATATAAATCATATGCTTCACTTTTATCATATTTTATATAATTGTCAAATGATTGTGTATAATCCATGAAAAATTTTAATCAGGTTTCACATATTGTTCAGGTAGTTTTCCTCCTTTACCGAAAAAGTAATCATTTACCTGCTTATAGAAAACTTTATCTGTTTCAGGTTTTGTTAAGTCCAACCGAAATTCATTTACAATAATTTTGAAATATTCCAAAAACATTTTCCACGCTTCTTCAGATACATTTTCATATACTTTTAGTCCTAATTCTCCTGGAAATGGAGGTTTAGGCAAACCAGGTAATTCTTTATTTAATTTTACGCACTTTACTAATCTTTGTTGCATTGTTTAGTATTTTTTTGCTTCATCAATTAATCGCTCTTCTGATTGATTATTGATTACTTTTTGTTGTTCAACAGCCTCTATTAAGACATCTCTATCAATCATATTAGTTTCTATAGCATTAATTTTTTCACTAAGGTTGCCAAAATATTTATTAATCTGTGAAACTACATAATTTGTTGTTGCTACTTGGTAGATTTTATCATCTTCTATATCTTTTCCATTTACCTTAATACTTTTAATAAAACCAACCTGTTTTTTTGCCATTTCTTCAGAATTATAAACTACTGTTAGTCCTGAAAAAATCAAAAAGTCTGGATATTCACCTTTTTCAATATCTTCTTGTACTTTTTTAAAATGATTTTCTATCATTTCTTTAAGAAACTTTCCACTTATCTTGAATGTGTTTAAAGTATTTCCAAATGGATTTACTTCCCAAATATCTCTAACTGTTATATTTCCTTTTGGAACATCTTTCCTAATACCTCCTGAGTTTATAAATGAAATATCTGAACTCGTTTTCTTTCTGAAAACATCTGCTTCCCACTGTCCTAAATTGCAGTTAATACCTTTGGAGTGCCAATCTACTTCTAATGTTCCAATTACTCTATTTAGTAGTGGTTTTATCTCCTCTTCCATTTTTTCTACATATTGCTGAACTTCTTTATCATACACTAATGAATCAAAAACTACTTCAATCAAATTGCCATCATAATATACAATTGTATCTTTTTCAATATCTACTTTTAAATCAAGTTTTCCCAAGTATCTTCCGTATGCTCCTGCTTGACAAATAAGAACACCATTTATTTTTTTGGGATGTTTCAATGTTGTATGTGAATGTCCCCCAATTATTATATCTACATCTCCATAATATTTTGTTGCAAAAACACTATCTTTATCAACACCAAAATGAGTTAATAAAATAATTAAGTCACATTTATTATTTTTTAATTCCTGAATGCCAGCTTTAATACAGGAATCAGTATTTAAAATTTCTATATCCTGAACATTTGTTGGTAAAGTAAGCGTGTAAAGTTCATCGGTTACAAGTCCTATTATACCGATTTTTATATTATTAATCTCTTTTATATAAACTAGATCTCCAAAAGGCCTATTCTCAGGTTTATAGTAAAGATTACCTGCCAGAAATTTATATTTTGCTGTTTTAAGTAACTCATTCACTCTTTTTGCAGTATAATCAAAATCATGATTCCCCAAAGTTATTGCATCTAAATCATATAACTCTAATAATTTTATCTGTGATTCACCTTTGGTTAAAGTTGATATTGCTGTTCCCTGAAATTCATCACCTGCATGGAGCAGTAATGATTTGTCATCTTTGTATTGTTTTATATATCCAATTAATCCTGATACTCCACCTACATAATAGTAAATTGTGTCAGTGCCTGTTCTTTTGGATATCTTATAAGGTAAGTTCCTTGAGTGAAAATCATTCCAGTGCATTATTCTTAACTCCCGTATGTTGTTATCCTGTGAATATGCAATGTGCAACGATATTAACAGGTAAAAAATTATTATCATTCTTTTTTTCATAATAATAAAAATTAGTTTATTAAATATGCTATGATTAATAGAAATATAAAATGATAAATGATTAAAGATAAAGAAGTAAAAATTATTGATAATGTTAAATATTTATATGATTTCATAAAAATAGATAAGATTACTTTATTATTAAAATTTGTACTAATATATGCTAATATTTTATTAATTTAAAAAATAATAGCAAAAATTTCTTTATATTTTAATTAATTTTTTGCTGGAAGTGGATTTACTGATAATAATTTCATTTTTATTTAATTAATGAAAAATTAAATTTACATCTCTTAAATATTTTATATGAGAATTACTGTTGACCGCAAAGCAGCAAGGATTTATCCTGACCCCAAAAGAGTAATAACACGATTTTTCGATCATTCTCCGTTAATTGCAAAAGCAATCATAGAAAAGATAATTAAAATGAATGAGAAAGAAGCAGAGAATTCTTTGAATTTAGTTTTGAGAGAGTTTGCTAAGAGGCATAGAAATATTACAAAAATTTTCCAGAACAATTTTAACAAAGCATCACACTATTTAAATGATTTAGAAAATAACAACAAAAAAATTTCCAATTCAAAGAAACTGCTTATTGGTTCTTATTTTACAATGGAATATTCTATAGAGTCTGCGGCACTTTTTAACCCTTCTATAGTTGAGCATCCTGATCAAAGTGGACTCGAATACGGTCAAAAAAGATTCATTGTAAGTTTTAGAGCTACGGGTGAAAGCCATATTTCTTCCATTGTGTTTAGAAGTGGGATTTTGGATAAGGATTGTAATTTAATATTTGACCCATCGGGATATCATGTGAGTGAAGCTGAAATAATTAAAGGACATGTGTATGATAAAAAGGAATTTAAGAAAATTTTAAAAGAACATGATATTGTAAATGATATTTCTTCTAAAATACTCAATGAACTAAATGGTGAGTTTTATTATAGTCAGCTTAAGGAAGCTGTGGAAAACGCAAAAAAATATGAAGGGCTTAATCTTGATCAGCTGAAGACCCTTAATCAAATGATGTGGCTTGCAAAATCACATTACGAAGTTGTATTTTCAAAAGATACTGACATTTCTGAAAGAGTAATATTTCCTGTTTCAAGAACAGAAAAAAATGGTATTGAAGATGCAAGATTTGTTAAATTCACAGAAGAGAATGGAGAAAGTCTGTATTATGCAACTTACACAGCTTTTGATGGATTCACTATTCTTCCCAAATTATTGGTAACTAGGGATTTTTATCATTTTAAAAATTTACCACTTCACGGTGAATGTATTAAAGATAAAAACTTTGCACTTTTCCCGAGAAAAATTAATGGTAAATATGCAATGCTATCTAGAATTGATGGTATAAACCATTACATTATGTTTTCTGATAATATAAACATTTGGGAATCTGCACAGTTATTGAGAGAACCAAAATTCGACTGGGAACTAATTCAAGTAGGTAATTGTGGATCACCAATAGAAACTTCGGAAGGATGGATTGTGATTACACATGGAGTTGGACAAATGAGAAAATATTCTATAGGAGTTATTTTACTTGATTTAAACGATCCTACTAAAGTTATTGGAGAGTTAAAGGAACCATTACTTGTTCCGAGAGAAGACGAAAGAGAAGGATATGTTCCTAATGTTGTCTATTCTTGTGGTTCTATTATTCACAATGATAAATTGGTGATTCCTTATGCTATTGCTGATTATGCGTCAAGTTTTGCTACAGTGGATTTGAAGTTACTTCTATCGAAATTACGTGAAGGTTAATTTATATTCAATATTTTTTTATAAACTTCAATATAGCCTTCTGCCATTTTATTTCTTGTGAACTTGCTTTCTGCCCATTCCCTGCAATCTTTTCTATTCAGCGTTTTTATTTTGTCAAGTGAATCGAGAGCTTCTTCAATAGTATTAACAAGAAATCCTGTTCTTTTGTCTAAAACTAATTCTGGCATTGCACCTCTTTTGAATGCAATTACAGGAGTACCGCAAAAGAATGCTTCTACAACACTTAATCCAAAAGGTTCCTCAAAATTTATTGGATGAAGTAGAGCGTATGCTTCGCCTAGTAATATATCTCGTTCTTCTGGTCCTGAGTTTCCAACATAGATAATATCTTTATTATTAATAAAAGGTTTCACTTTTTCTTCAAAATATTTTTCATCCTGAATGAGTCCTGATATTATTAATTTCATGCCATACTTCTTTGCAATTTCTATGCATTCGTAGGTACCTTTTTCATGGTGTATTCTTCCAAAAAATAGTAAGTAATTGCCATGTTGTTCTCTAAAGGTAAATTGCTTTTCATCTACTCCATTATAAACTGTAGCTATATAATTTAATTCTTTACTTCTGTCCGAGTTGCTTATTGACACATAGTAATTTATGTCATTATACCTTTTGTAAACAGGAATAATTTTAGGTGATGAAAAACCATGTATTGTTGTCACCATCGGTGTTTTTATTAAGCGGGAATATGTGAGTGGTAGAAAATCATAATTATTGTGAATTAAATCAAAATCTGATGCTTTTTCCATCAAATAACTGATGTGCATACACTCACATACTTTAGCATCTAATTCTGGATTTTCACCATAAGGTTTTTCTACTATATATTCAAGTTTTGCCCTTGTATATGAATCACCTGTTGCAAAAAGAGTTACATCTATCCCTTTTTCTACCAATCCCTCTGTAATATTGTAAGCAACCTGTTCCCAAGGACCATATTTTCTTGGTGGTGTTCGCCATACTGCTGGTGACAAAATAGCTATTTTCATAATTCAATCTTAATTAGGGTTTAACGCTTGAATTATTATTATATCGGATTCCTTGATTTTTCTAAGCATAAATTTATAAGGTCTTCAATCTTTGCTTCTCCTACGCAGAGTACTGTATCTGCACCCCCCCAATATATTTTTAGAGTTCCATCATTTTCAGGGATTGCACCGCAGGTAAATACTACATTATGGACATAACCAATTTGTTCATATATTTCCTCGGGTTGTAGTATCCATTCATCTGCTACTCCCAATATTATAGAAGGATCATCTAATTTATGTAATGCAACCCCAAGTCTATAAATACTCCCATCCATTGTAGAAAAGACGCCGTGATAAATATTTAACCAGCCTTTGTCAGTTCTAATTGGTGGTGCACCAGGTCCTATTTTCATTTCATCCCAATGATACATTAAGGGTTTGATGAGAACTTTTGAATTTCCCCAATGAATTAAGTCTGGAGAATACGAAATCCATATTGACCATGGAATTATTCCTGTATGTGGTCTATCAAGTCTTACATATTGATTATTAAATTTTTCAGGAAAAATTACAACGTTTCTATAATCAGATTCTGTTATGAATGCTATTTTTTCTAATGATTTGAAATCAGTTGTTTTTGCAAGTCCTATTCTTACTCCATATCTAGAGTATGCACTATAAGTAATTAGATATTCCCCATTTATATAAGTAATTCTTGGATCCTCAACACCATATTCTTCATAAATCTTGAATTCACCATCAGTTGCTGGTGTAATAAATGGTTCGGAATTAACTTTAAAATTGTATCCATCTTTACTCTTTGCGATGCCTATTATACTTCTGCCGTTAAGTAAGTGAGAACGGAAAAGTAAGATATATTCTTCATTAAACTTAATTGCACCAGCATTATGTACAGTTGAAACTGAATATGGAACATCATGTTTAGTAAGTATAGGATTTTTTTTGTATCTTTTGACTATTGGCATTGATATTAATGATTATTTCTCATATTCATATTCTAATTCAAATGCATTTAGGACTGTTAAGTGAGCTATTAAGTAAGCAATAGTACTTTCAGCACCTTGATTTTGATTTAAACCATATTCTTCAAGACCATCGTAACACCCACCTGACTCAAAGTCATAAACAGGTAGATTTAATTCATTCTTTCCCATATACCATAAATAACAGGTAAACATTTTATCTAAAAAAGATTTATCTCTTGTTGTTTGATATGCTTTAAAGAAAAGTAATACCATTCCCATTACATCGATAGATTGTTGTGCAAAATCTGCACATTTGCCATCTTTTGGATACCAACCTTTACTACCTACTGGTTTTAAATAATCATTTTTCATTGTGACACTCTCAAGGAATGCAGTGCTTTCAAGAGCAATCTTTAAGATTTCTTCTGATATAAACACTTCTGAAGCATACAATAAAGAGAGAGGCATAATAGCATTATCATAGGTTAGAATGTTTTCAAACCACTTCCAGTCTTTTGTGGTTGTTTTATTGTATGCGTCAATTAATTTGTAAGTTAATTCATACATAATATCTTTAACATTAGCATCTTCGGGAAAGCGCCTTAAATAATGAGCAAGTCCAATTATTGTATTTGCAAAACCCCTTATATGTTTTAAATTCCTTGTATACCTCAAAGATTTATTAAAAATATCAAGTGCAAGATGATGATATGAATCTTTTGGAAATTTACAAATGAGAAACCCAAGGGTCCACATTGTCCTGCCGAAACAGTCTTCTGAACCAACCTTATCAAGATAGTTTCTATTAAAACTTAAAAAATTTCTAAAAGAACCATCTTCATTCTGCATATAATTTATAAAACTGAGATATATAGGCATAAGTCCAAGTGCTTCATCTGAACGATTTTTCTGATGTGCCATTGCGGTCATTAAAAGTGCTCTTGAATTGTCATCAAGGCAGTATCCTTCTTTTAAATTTGGTATACCATATTTGGCATGTTGAACTATACCTGTATCATCTGTTAATCTTTTAATGTGTGAAAGGGTAAAGTCAGGTAAAAGATACGGGTCAAGTATTGTTTTCTTTTGCTTTTCTACATAGGAGAAACCAGCAACTGCTGACTTTGCTACTTTTATATATTTTGCACCTATTTTTGGCCATTTAAGATTACTACCATATTTTGTTGCAGATTCTCTTAGTTGCTCAATTTGTTCAGGGTTATCTAATAAATTTATTAGAATATTTGCTAATTGTTCATGATTGTTAAAATCAAACAATATTCCACGACCATCTGCTAACAACTCTTGTGCGTGCCAATAGGGGGTTGATATAACAGCTGCACCCGCTCCGATTGCATAAGACAAAGTTCCACTGGTAATTTGTGCTTCGTTTAAGTATGGTGTTATATATATATCAATTGCATACAAATATTCCATCAGCAATTCTTCTGGAAGGAAATTTTTATAGAAGTATACATACTCTTCTATTCCATATTCTTTAACAAGTCTTAACAAATATTCTCTATATTCTTCTCCGTACCTTGAAACAATTTTTGGATGTGTATTTCCTAAAACTATATATAAAATATTCTTATGCTTCTTCACAACTTTTGGTAATGCTTTTATCACAGTCTCAATTCCTTTATTCCTGCTTAACAGTCCAAAAGTAAGTAAAACAGTCTTATTTGTGAAATTAAATTTCTCTCTGACTGCATCTCTATCATATACCTTACTAACTGGTACTCCATGTTCAATAACCTCAATTTTTTTCTCTTCGATATTATATATGTCTAATAAAAATTTAACAGCTTTTTGACTCATAACAACAACTTTTTCTGCCCTTTGACTTAATTCCTGAACAATAACCTTTTGAATATAAGTTGGCTCTCTTATTACTGTATGAAAAGTTACTATTAAAGGAACTTCAAGCCTGCTTACTAAAGAGAGAATATAAACTCCACTTTCTCCTCCAAAGATGCCAAATTCATGTTCAAGAATACAGGCATCTACCTTATTATAGTTTATGAATTTTGCTGCAGCAACATAATCTCTTTGTATATTTTGATTCACAACAAAAGATACTTCTGAAGGATAATCATATGGAGGTTCCTTATCGCTTATTGCAACCACATAAAGATTTGGAAATAGTTCTTTATATCCAAAATTTTCTGCAATGGATTTTATTAGATTATTTGTAAAAGTTCCTATTCCACATTTCTGAGGAGGGTAAGTACTTATAAATGCAAATTTCATAGTTTCCTTATTTTAATTTTAAAAATAAGTTAATTAATTCACATTTGCGTTTAAAGTCAGTTTACCATTGATGCTTTATGGTATAAGGTATTTCTATTTTCCCAAATGTTTTTTAAGAATATCTATGTCGGGATGGCCAGATTCGAACTGGCGACCTCATCGTCCCGAACGATGCGCGCTACCAGGCTACGCTACATCCCGTTTTTTTGGCAAATTAATACTTTGGCTTTATACTTTTAAGTCAAATACTAGTTCTTAATCAGTGGTTATTTTACAAGTGTCATTCTTTTTACTTCTCTGAAAGATTGAGTTTCTAAAGAATAAAAATATGTGCCACTTGGTAAATTTGAACCGTTGAATTCAATTTTGTAATTACCAGGTTTTAAATTTTCATTTATCAATAATGCGATTTCTCTACCTATGATGTCAAATATTCTTAGCTTAACGAATTCAAGTTTTGGGATATCAAATGAAATTAATGTTGTTGGGTTAAAAGGATTTGGATAGTTCTGATATAAACTATATTTTTCAGGTAATTTATTTGTCGGATTTGGAAATATAGTTGGGATATCTTCTTTCCAGGGGAATCTAAACGCTCTGTAAGTTGAAACGAAAAGTGGAAATTTTACATGCATGACTTTTGTCCCCTGTGGAGTAACTTCAGTAAATGCATTATTTGTAAATCCCCAACCAATTACAGTGTTTCCATTTGGCAATCTTTGAACATTACCCATAGCAGGAGCATATATCCTTGGATTATGTCTATATTCCCAAACAAGAGTCACCGTTTTGGCAGTCTCATTAATTTGATATTCTATTGCTCTTGAAAATGGTGGGGAATGGAAGTTACCATTATCATACAAAGTTATATTTCCATTGTATACTCTTCTTATGTCATGCTGCCTATTAAAACCTAATGTATCATTTATGAATGTGAATTGATTTTTCTTACCACCAAGTCTCCAGATAATATTCCCATTTAATCGACTTATTTTGGTTATTTCGTCCATATTTCTACTTGATATCATTAAATTACCATCGATGTCTTTTTCTACAGCATTTCCATGAACGTAATCAATTTCCCCAGCAGTAAAATTTATGTTTGTTGCATCTAGAATGCTAAAATAGTCCCAACTGCGCCATTGGAAAACAACATTTTTATTAGCATCTAATTCCTGAACTATTAATCCGATTACCACAGCTGCCGTATCTCCACCAGGAAATATTTCACTCATATTTATTATTTGTGGGTCATATGATAATATCAAATAATGTCCATTTGCTAATATTTGAAGATCATGTTCATCTGTTGTATAGCCATTTCCAGTATAAAAACTATCTATTATAACATAACTTGTGTCAAGCATATAAAACTTATGCTTAATATAGTCGCAATAAGTAATTTTCCCGTTTGTTTTCTGAACTTTAAAATCGTAGATGTTATTTGGTGAATAACGATAAAAAAATGGAGTATTAGAATTTGGAAGTATACTCATATATGCAGCGCAAATACCGGGATAGCTAAAGTTTGCCAAAAATATTTTTCCTGGTGCTGTTTGCCCAAACTGTTCTACAGTTATTGCAGGATAGTTATTCGGTAATGAATCTGTTTGATTAAACATCATATTGAAGGAAAGTTCTCTTGATGCTTCTTCTATTTCTTTCTTGAAACTATCAAATTTTTTATATGGTGGTTCTTTTACCTTTGTATAAAATTCATACTCAATTTTCTTTAATGTAGGAATTTTAAAAACAACTTTTACGGTTTCAGCAAGAGAAAAGAGTTTATCTGATTTATAAATTATTGTTGTTCCGTCATCTGAATAAATCAACTCTCCTGTATGTTTGCCTGATTTTGTTCCTGTTACTTGTATATCAAAAGAAGACAAATTAATCAATTTCATATATTTTGATTCAGGACGTATAATAATTGATGTTTCTAAATTTACGTATTTGGCACCTTGTTTTGGTTCTAGATATTCAATACCCTTTGGATTAGCAAAAAGGATTGATGTGCAAAAAATTAATATAATTAAGATAAAATAGTATCTCATTTTGGAAGGTTTAAAAATTTTTGAATTTTTTTAATTTATCAATAATTTTTTATTTAAAAAACCCAAATCATTTAGAATTAAGATTTTAATAATATTGAATTTGAGTTTCATTATTAGAAATTCTTGAATTATTATAATAAATAACATTGAAATTAATAATATAATTCAATATTTTTGTTTTTTAAATATTTTAAGTAAAAAATGAAAAAGAATTTACATCCAAAGTATTATAAGTGCAATGTTATCTGTAACTGTGGAGAAAACAGAGGAGTATTATTTACAACAAGGTCTACTGTACCAGAAATAAAAGTTGAAATTTGTTCTTTATGTCATCCATTTTTTACTGGAACTCAGAAAATTGTTGATACTGCAGGTAGAGTAGAAAAATTCTTGAAAAAATACGGAAAAACAAAGAAAGCAGATTCTAAAACAAACTAAAATTTGTTTTTTTTAATTAACAATTTAAATTAATTTAAAATCTTGCCCGAAAGCAAGATTTTTTTATTATTATTTAGATATGAATATTGTAATTTTTGAAGATGAATTTAATCAAAATTTAACTCCCTTATCTTTACTAAAACCTGTTTATGATATAAGAACAGGTGTGTTTACAAATTCAGAGAGATTAATTTTTTTGTTTGGCAATAAATATACGATTCGATATCATTGTAGAGAGGTACTATCTGAATATGTTTCCGAAATAAAAAATCAACAATCAAATGTTTTTAATGAAGAGGATACTTTGTTTTTAAATGGTAGGGTGATCTTTACAAAACCAATTCTCGAGAAGCTGATAAATGTAAATAATGAATTTATCCTAAAATTTGAAAGTTCGATTCTTGCTGCTTTTTTAAAAGCAGAAACAATTTCAAAATTTAATTCAGTATTTAAATCAAAAAATAAATCAGATTATTTACCATTTCTTGAATTTGTTAATCAATATGAAATTGAAGTCTTTAATGATAAATTATTTGGGATTAATCATGAAAAAGATTTTTTCGTTATTAAATTTGTGTGGGATATTGTAAAGTATTTTAATTCGATTTTAAATAATGATTTAGAGCTACTAACTTATTCCATACCAAGAAGTAATATTTTGGAATATAAATTGATTAATCCTGAACAAATTTACATTGCTAATTCAGTTAATATATTACCATACTCAGTTCTTGATGCTTCTGCAGGTAGAATTTTTATTGATAATGATGTTCTAATAGAACCCTTTTCTTATATAAAAGGTCCTGTTTATATTGGGAGTAAATCTATTATAAAATCTGGTACTAAAATTTATGGACCTGTATCTATTGGTTTTAACTCAAGAATTGCAGGAGAAATATCTGGTACAATTTTCCATTCATTTGTAAATAAACAGCATGATGGATTTATTGGTAATTCTTATGTTGCAGAATTTGTTAACCTTGGAGCGGATACTGTAACGAGTAATTTGAAAAATAACTATTCACCAATAAAAGTTAGGTTTCAGAAGGGTTCAATACAACATCAAACAGGAATGACATTTTTAGGAAGTATTATTGGAGATCATACTAAGACAGGTATAAATACAATGTTAAATACTGGTAGTATTATAGGTATTTTTGCCTTAATTGCTGGGGGTGGGTTTCCTGATAAGTTTATTGATTCTTTTTCATGGTATATCACAGGTAAAGCAGTTACAACATATAAAATTGAAGAAGCACTTCAAACAGCAAAAATTGTTATGAGTCGGAGGCAGCAAGAATTATCTCCTGCTTACGAAAAATTAATCATACATGTTTATAATTCTTTAGTGAATTTGCATAACAATTCATAAGTTCAGTTTACAATTATGTGATAAATATTTGATATTTCAATTTTGAAATTTAATATATATTTTCTTAATTATAATATACCTTTAAACAAATAAAGGAGCTAAAAATGAAAAAGTTATTACCAATTTTTTTATTTATTATTTTTTCGATAACATCATTAGCTCAAGTTAAGCTGCAAGAAGGTTTTGAAACAAGTGATTCTCTAAACCTTCCAGCAGGTTGGACTCGAGTTAATAATGCTACTTTTCCAATTGACCCTTGGTCAAATTGGACTGTTAGAGATACAGGGAAATCTATTCCTGGTCTTGCCACATCTAAATCAGTTGCTCATTCGGGGATTAAATCCTGTATGGCTTCATGGTGGTGTGGGGTAGATACAACTAATTCATCTTATCACACATCTGACGCATGGTTAATAACTAAAAGAATTTATAATATTCAATCAACAGATGTTTTAAAATTTTGGGCTTGTGGTGGTTCTCCTTCATGGGCTGATAGCCTTCAAATTTGGGTTAGTACAACAGACTCGAACACATATAGCTTTCTTGACCGTCTAGGGACTATTATATGGCCCGCAGGGTCAACTTATGGAAACTATCAGCAATATACATATAGCTTAGCATTATTTACAGGTTCACCAGTTATATGGATTGGCTTCCGCTATTATATGGATTGTGTCAATGGTGGGTTCTGTGTTTTTGTTGATGATGTGTTTGTAGGTAACCCCGCTGGTATTAACCAGGTTGGAAACGGCATTCCAAAAACTTACGAGTTAAAACAAAATTACCCCAACCCTTTTAATCCATCAACAACAATAAGATTTGATATTCCTAAAAGAAGTAATATTAAACTTGTTATTTATAATTCACTTGGACAAGAGATAATAGTATTAGATGAAGGAAGCAGAGATGCTGGAACTTACGAATATAAATTTGATGCTGTAAATTTACCATCAGGAATTTACTTCTATAGGCTGTTTGCGGGTGAGTTTATTGATACTAAAAAGATGATTTTAGTTAAGTAGCTCAATTCTTTATATAATGAAAATCCCCTTTAGTTGATTTCTACTAAGGGGGATTTTTTATATATAAAAATTAAGTAGTCTTATAAACCTGCATTAATTAATTTTTCAGTTCTGTCAGCAGTTTTAAGTTTATCGATCACTTCATCTAATTCACCTTCCATTATTTCTGTTAAGTTATAAAGGGTAAGGCCAATTCTATGATCAGTCAATCTATTTTGAGGAAAATTATAAGTTCTGATTTTTTCACTCCTGTCTCCTGTTTTTACCATTTTTCTTCGTTGTTCTGTAATTTCCTTTTCCCTTTTCTCAAGTTCTATCTCATAAAGTCTAGAACGTAATACTTTTAATGCTTTATTTTTATTTTTTAATTGAGACCTCTCATCTTGACATTGTACTACTATTCCTGTGGGTATATGAGTTATTCTTATTGCAGTCTCAACTTTGTTTACATTTTGTCCTCCAGCCCCTCCTGAACGAAACACATCTATTTTCAGATCATTTTCATTTATTTCTACATCTACATCTTCTGCCTCTGGTAATACGGCAACGGAAGCAGCAGATGTATGAACTCTTCCACTTGACTCTGTTATTGGGATACGCTGTACCCTATGTACTCCACTTTCATATTTCAATTCTCCGTATGCACCCTTGGTGTTTATTGATAAAATAACCTCTTTTAATCCTCCTGGAATTGAAGATTCAGTAAAATTTATTAGTTCATAATTCCAACCTTTTTTTGTAAAGTATTTTGTATACATTCGGTATAAATCTGCTGCAAAAAGAGCTGCTTCTTCACCGCCTGTTCCAGCTCTAATTTCCATTATTGCTGACTTTTCGTCTGTTGGGTCTTTCGGAACGAGTAATTCTTTTATTTTTATTTCTAAACTATTCAACTTATCTTTTAAATTTTCCTCTTCTTCTTTTGCAAGTTCTTTTAGCTCAGTTTCTTTTGTTTCCTGTATTAATTGTTTTATACTATCAATTTCTTTTTTTACTTTCAGATATTCATCATAATAATTTACAATTTCCATTAAGTTTGAATATTCTTTTGATAACTTGATAAATTCTTCCTGATTAGAAATGATTTCAGGTTTTGTTAATAATTTGCTGATTTCTATGTATCTTTCTTTTACTTTTTCTAAGTTATCAAACATATTAATAAATATTTTTACTTCTTAGAAAGTCTTTAACTTCTTGACGTTGTATGTGTAAAAGATTAATTATCCCAAATACCATTACGATTATATTACCTGTCAAAATTGTAATGATTTCGAGTATTGTTGCAGTTTGGAGTGTGTTATATGTGTTTATTTGATCCAAGTTGTTTAATTTATCAAATGCAATGTAGTCCATAACTGAAACTATTGTGCAAAATATAGGAACTAAAATTGAAATACATCCACATCCACAAGTAAATGCACCAAAAACCATTGTTCCTATTAAGCTAAAACCTGCATATAAAAGGTTTATTATTGATGAAATTAGGAATAAAATTTTACTTACTCTTAATTCTGAAGGCATTTTTAAAAATAATATTTAATAAAAATTATAATAAATTGATTATTAAATAGGGCAATAACGGAATCAAGCTAATGATTTGCTATCTAAAAATTGCTTTAATGCTTCCCCAGGTATCTTTAATTCCAGATACGGAATGAACAACTGTTATTATATTTGAATAAACATAACTGCCACCAGGTTTTATACATTTCAACCTGTAATAATAAATTGAGGAACTAGACATTCTTGTAAGTGAATTGTCAAGATATGAATAAAATGAATTATTACCCGTGGCATTAACTGTATTAATGTAAATGAAATTATTCGGATTATTTGCACTTCTTTCTATTTGAAAATATGCTGTACCACCTTCATCTCCTGTTTTCCATTCAAGTAGTATACCATCTTGAGTAGATTTCCCTGTAAAATATTGTATAGTTAAATCAGCAAAAGCTATTGCTGTTACAAATATTATCAACACTAATGTGCATAGTATAACCTTTCTCATAACCGAATTTTATATAATATACTATAGGTATTTTAAAAAAGCAAGGATTTTTTATATTTTTATAATGAATTCTAAAGTTCAGATTTTTCAATAGAATCAAGTTCTCCTGGGTGTTCCTTTTCCATTTCTTCCTTTGTAATGTACCCTGTAATCCAAGATTTATTCATAGGAAAAACATTAGGGTTCAAAATTACGAAGTAAATATGCCAAACCAATATTGCGAGTGTTGCAAGAATTGCTTCATAAAAATGTATGATAGTAGAAATCTCGGTTCCTAAATTTGAAAATATTGATAGGAAAAAACTCTCAAACCATAGAATAATTCCTGTAATTGACATAATTACTGTACCCCAAACTAGAGCCCAATATTCAACTTTTTCAATATAACTAAACCTGCCAAATCGTGGTTTTTCTTTTGAAAGCCAAAGAAGATATTTTATGTTATTCTTTAAGTCTGCAATATCTGATTTTCTAAGTTTCAAATCATTGAATAACATTTTTCCTCTTTGTGTAAAAGTTATGTAGAATAAATGATATATGGAATCTGCAATTAAAACCAAGGCAGCAACCCTATGTACTAACCCTCTGAGATCAAATGCATTTTCACCAAAGAAATTCCTTAGCCATATTACCCAGAATGCTTCAGGAAACTTTAAAGCAAATCCCGTAATTGCTAGTACAGTAAAGCTTATAAAGAGAACGAAATGTTGAATTCTCTCATTTAGAGTCATTCTTAAATATCTCTTGGACTTATTATTCGTCATTTTTTACTTTTTTTAGACTTATCTTTCTTATTAGGTCTAATAGATTGTGAATGAACATAGAACCAATAATTACTATTATTAGCATCAAATATATTTTTTCAATCCAGAAAAGAATTGGGTTCTCTGTATAATTTTCTGAAAGATGTATTTTAACATAAAAAGTGGCAGACTCTACTCCTGGATGACAATTTCCACAAGTTTTAGCTAAATTATTTATGTGAATAGTTGATTTCGGATCGCTTGAAGGTCTTATGTTATGGTAATGATGACAACTGCCACAATCAGCAGCAACTTTTGAACCCCCTCTTATAGCAAGCCCGTGAAAACTTTTCATAAATGATTCTACTACACCTATTTTTAATTTATTATTTTGCGTTATTGCAACTGAATTATGACAATTTGAACAAAGTTGGATTACTCCTTTTGGACTTGCAATTTCATTATTGTTATTATCTATTTTCATAATTTGATGGCTACCATGACAATCTACGCAGGAAGGTGAATCAAAGTTTAATTTCTCTGTAATTGCTTTCTCATGAATACTACCTTTGTATAAACTTAACTGTTCTGAATGGCAGGAAGGTTGGCCACATGTGTTTTGAATATTTCTTTCGTTTATTAATGAGTTTGTATCATTAAATTTTTTCATAGAGTGACTTCCATGACAGTCTGTACAAGAAGCGGAATTCTTTCCCTCTTTTAAAACAATATAGTGGTAACTGTTTTTGTAATCAGAAATGTATATATCTTCACCTTTTATATTTTTATTCGGAAGTTTCTGATTCCCGTGACACCCTAAACAAATTTCCACCTGATTAATTTTTGATGTTGATTTTATGTTATGTTCCCCGTGACAATTTATACAGGTTGGTGCTTTTGGGTTGTTATTTAACAATTCAATCCCGTGTTGTGACTTTTTATACTCTTCAAGAATATTTGAATGACATTTACCACAGATTTTGCTTATTTGTTTGGAACTTTCAGAAGAATTAGTAGTATCATCTAACGAATAAACTGTGTGGTATCCATGACAATCAATGCACCCAATTGATTGGAGACCTTTGTTTTTAAATAAACTATGGATGCTGTTTTTATAACTTAATACGAATTTTGCAGATCCTTTTTCCTCACCTGAGAAACGCTTTTCATCAGTATGACATTTCAAACAAAGTTGAGATTCAATAGTGTTTTTATTTTTTGTTATTCTATGAACCCCATGACAAGTAGTACAGCTAATTGTTCTTTCACCTTTGTGATTCTTTAATACCTTATGAATACTATTATTAAATTCAGATTTGGCTTTTAAATGACATCTTCCGCAAACTTTAGTATCATCTTTGTTTTCTAAAGATAAGATATTGTGACTGGTATTATGACAGTCTGTGCATTTAACATTATTTCTTGAATGTGTACTAAATTTAAAAAATTGTAAGTCCTTAGTATTGTGACATTTTAAACAGAAAATATTCTGCTTTGCAAACAAATTATTAGCAAAATCTACATAATGGAAATCATGGCAATCAAAGCAATTGATACTACTGTGAACATTTTTACGGTTTTTAGTTATATTGTCATGACAAGTTAAACAATTTACAAACTCTTTTTCAGGATTATGTGGTATTTGTTCAGGATTGTAATTAATATGGCAATCTTTACAGGATAAGATACCGTGAATAGAAGATTTAAATTTTTGAGCATTAACATATAATGAAATGTGTTTCCCATTTTTTTCCATAGTAAGATTTTCATCTTCATGGCAAATAAGACATTCATCATTAATTTTTCTTTCATACTTGATATTATTTTTACCTAAAAGAAAAAATGCGTTTATAATCAGGATTATAATAGGAAGATATATTCTAAGGTATATGTATCTTTTTCTTATCAATACTATATATTCTATTTTTATGTAATAATAATTAAAAGATTATTTAATAAAAATACTTAGTGTATAAATAAAGTTTGTAAAATAAAAAAGGGGTATATTTTACATATACCCCATGAAACAATTTATATTTTTGAAAGATTACTTGACAAGTGCTAATTTTTTTATTTCAGTAAACTCAGAAGTCACAATTTTATAATAGTATATACCAGATGGTAATTCACTTCCATCAAAAAGTACAAAGTAATTTCCCGCAGATTGAAAACCATTGATTAACTCTTTTACTTTTTCCCCTTGAATATTATAAACAGAAATGTTTACGAAAGTAGATTTTGCAAGCCCGTAATTTATTTTTGTAATGGGATTAAATGGGTTTGGAAAGTTTTGAGATAGATAGTAATTGGAAGGGGTTTCATTATTGATTATTCCAGTAGCAGAAACAACCCTAATACCTTTGTTAGGTGCCCAATTCCATGCTCCTGTATATCCTCTATCTAATGTAGCATATATTGTATCAGTGCCTGGAGTAGTTGGTGCGATATATCCAAACTGAATTATCTTGGGACTTGAATAAGTTAAAGCAGAACTATGAGTTAATTCACCGTTTTGGAGTTTCAAACCAGAACCAGAAATAACATAAAGAGAGCCATATTTTGCTGCAATATCCACCCCATATTTTCCTGAACCTGATGTACTATTGATCGTGAGAGTAAAAGTATAACTTTGTCCTACAATGACTGAATCAGGTGTTGTTATAAATCCTGTTACTGTTGTTCCTTGTGAATGGCATCCCCCACACCCTAAAGTAGAGGTCTTCAGCGTTCTTAATGTATATCCATCAGGATTTGCGAATAATAAAACTGATGATGTTAAAATAATAACGATTAATACAAGAGTACTGAAAACCTTTGAATTTATGATGTGTTTTTTTCCCATAATGTTAAGCGTTTAGGTTTGTTAATAAAGTTTTGCAGTTAAATTAGCACTTTTAATCTGTATTTTCAATAGCGATGTATAATAAATTATTTTTAAGAAATTTTTTATTTTTATATATGTGCTAAATGTAGAAATTATAGATGGTTTAAAAGATAAAGTTTGATTTAGATTATTTCTAATTATGTTTAAAATTTCCTAAAAAGCAGGTCAAGATAACTAAAGTTTCATTATGGAGTGATATTATGCATTAAGATTAAAAAATTATTTATGTATGTTTATATAATATTTTAAAATGTTGACTAAAAGGGATTTTATAATTGGACTTGATTCTGGAGGAACAAACTTGAGAATTGGAATTTTATTTCCACAGACTGATAGAACATTTCATAAAAATTTTAAAAGTATTTCACTTAATCATTTTGGGGTTGAAACTTTTTGTAATTATTTGTTGCAAGTTTTAAATAGAATTGTAAATGGAAAAAAATTCAGTTGGTCAGATTGTATTGGAATTTGTGCAGCAATCGCAGGTGCGAGAAATGAAAATATTAAAAAAAATATCAAAGAGTATTTAAAAAGTGCATTAAACTTCAAGAATATTGTTATTACATCAGATGCAGAAGCAATAATTTATTATTTATATAGAGATAAAGATGGAGCTATTCTAATTTCTGGTACTGGTTCGGTAATTTATGCTAAAATCAACAATAAAATTATTAGAACAGGGGGATGGGGTAGGATAATAGGGGATGTTGGAAGTGGTTATGAAATTGGAAGAACTATTTTACAAAAACTTGTTTCAGAATATGATATGTATAATGGTAAAGTAAAAACTGATTTTTTAAGTAAACTTGAGAAAAAATTTAAATTTAGTAGTAACAATTTAGTGGAAAAGATTTACCTGAAAAATTTTAACATTTCTTTACTTACACATTATGTTATACAACTTGCAGAAATTGGAGATAATCACTGTCAGAAATTGTTAAAGGAACAAGCCAGTAAGCTTATTCAACAATTAAATATTTTTATTAGGGCGAATAAAGTAAAAGGAAAGTTAAACCTTACATTATGTGGAGGATTATTACAAAATGAAAACTATTATTCTAAATTGATAAAGCAACAAATAAAAACTAAATTTAAAAATAAATTCGTGTTAATCGAAAAAAAATTTTCACCACTTAAAGGTTCTTTACAAATTGCTTTTGATAAATTTGTTAAAAATAAAACTTAACAAAATTTATGAAAACAGATTTTATATTAATTCTTGATTTTGGTTCTCAGTATACTCAATTAATTGCAAGAAGAATAAGAGAAATGTTAGTTTATTCTGAAATACAACCTTATAATTGTACTATTGAAAAAGTTCTTGCCTCTAAGAAAAATTATAATTTGAAGGGAGTAATTTTCTCTGGTGGGCCTGCAAGTGTTTTTGAAAAAAATTCTCCTAAAATTTCTACTGAGTATTTAAATTATTTTATTAGAAACAAAATTCCTGTACTTGGTATTTGTTATGGAATGCATCTGATAGTGCATCTACTTGGTGGTGTTATTAGCAAATCAAAAATAAAAGAATATGGACATACAATTTTAAATTTAAAGCGGAGTAGTAAACTTTTTATTAATATTTTGAAGCATACTTGTACATTGAAAGTCTGGATGAGTCATGGTGATTCGATAAAAAAATTACCAAGCATCTTGAAAGTTACATCTCTTAGCCAGAATAATATAATTAGTAGTTTTGAAAGTGAGCAAAAAAATATATTTGGCTTACAATTCCACCCTGAAGTACATCACACAGATTATGGAAAGGAGATTTTAAAAGAATTTGTTTTTAATGTATGCGAAACAAAAAATCTTTTCAAACCATCTTCTTTTATTAAGGAAAAAGTGGATAGCATTAGAAATGAAGTAAAAGATAACTATGCTATTCTTGGTTTGAGTGGTGGCGTTGATTCTACAGTTGCAGCGGTGCTTGTACATAAAGCAATTAAGGATAAATTAATTTGTATTCATATTGATTCTGGTTTAATGAGAAAAAATGAAAGTAGAGATATAATGAACTTCTTCAAAAAAAATTTTAAAATGACTGTTGATTTTGTTAATGCTGAAAATCTGTTTATTAATAAACTTAAAGGTGTTATAGATCCTGAGCAGAAAAGAAAAATAATTGGAAGAACATTCATAGATGTTTTTGAAAATGAAGCACTGAGAATAAAAAAACATAAAGGAAATGTAAAATTTCTGGTACAAGGGACTTTATACCCTGATGTGATTGAATCAGTTTCATTTAGAGGTCCCTCTGTAACAATTAAATCACATCACAATGTTGGTGGATTACCTGATAAAATGAATTTAAAACTAATAGAACCTCTCCGCGAACTATTTAAAGATGAAGTAAGAAAAATTGGAAAATTGCTTGGGATACCTTCTGATATTCTAAGGAGACATCCTTTTCCTGGACCTGGTTTGGCAATAAGAATTATTGGAGATGTAACAAGGGATAAATTGGAACTATTGAGAGAAGTTGATTACATTTATATTAATTCATTAAAAGAATTTAATCTATACGATAAAATCTGGCAAGCATTTGCTGTATTACTTCCTGTAAGGAGTGTTGGTGTTATGGGGGATCACAGAAGTTACGAGAATGTTGTCTGTTTAAGAGCTGTCACTTCATTAGATGGTATGACTGCAGACTTTTATCATTTTAAAAGAGAATATTTAACTTACATATCAAATAAAATAATTAACTCTATTAAAGGTGTTAATAGAGTGGTAGTAGATATAACCTCAAAACCTCCAGCTACTATTGAATGGGAGTAAATTACTGTTAATTAATAATTTATATTTAAATACTCAATTTAAATTATACATTGAATACATTATGTGTCTATTTTTTGAAACAGAGGAACAATTTTTGATAAAAATTAATAAAAATTTAATAAAAAAAGTGTCTACTTTTTTAGAATATGACTTGACAAGTAAAAATATATACTATATATTTGCTTTGTATTTAATTAACTAAATTTTAAAAAAAGCCAAAACAGGAGGTATCACTAATGGCAAGACTAAAAAAGATGTCACTCATTCTGTTATGCTCTGCGTTCATCGCCGGTTCAGTTTTCGTTACTGGTTGTGGTGGCGGAATAACGAAAGAGCAATGGGATGAATTACAAGCCCTTAAGGCTCAAATTCAGTCCTTAGAGAACGAAAAGGCAACGAAGGAAGCCGAGAAGAAGAAAATTGAACAACAGATTAAGCAAAAAGATGATCAATTGAACAAGTTACAGAAGGATATTGAAACTCTAAAGAACTGCAAGTAATCCATTTCATTAACTAAAAGTTTTAAAAATTAAAAAAGGAGATTAAAGAAAATGAAGTTACACAAATTGTTAATCGTGTTATTCGCTTTCTCCTTAATTTTCGGTTTCACTTATTCCGCTAGCGCCCAGGAAGAAGAACCATGGGAAAACTATACCGAAGAGCAATATTTACAGGAGAAAAGTGGATATGAGCAAACAATTTCCAATTTAAATGAAGAAATTAAAGCTCTTGACAATGAAATTAAAGCATTAGATGCTACTCTAAAAGATAAAAATGAAAAAGTAAAGAAAGCTGAAGATGAATTGAAGTCTTACGGTGATCCAGCTGCATACAGAAAAGATTTTGAAGAAGCTGAAAAAATCATCAACACTCAAAAAGAAAAATCAGGAAAGACTCCTGAAGAAGCTGAAAAGATGTTAGCAGCTCTTGAAAAGAGCCCATTCAAATGTACTGGTGACTATGCTACAAGAATTGCAAAGATGAAAAAGGAATTAGAAGCTTGGAAGACTCCAAAAGTTGCAACCAATGAATATACTGTTGTTAAAGGTGATTGTTTATGGAAGATTTCTGATAAATTCTACAAAGAACCAAAAGCATGGTTCGCAATTTGGGAAAAGAATAAAGAAGGTGTAAAAGCTGCACCTCCAAAAATTCCTAAAACCATAAAGAATCCCAATTTAATTTATCCAGGCCAAGTTCTTGTTATTCCTGCTTTAACAGATGCAGAAAAGAAAGCAGCCGTTGAAAAGACAAAGAAATACAAAAACAAATGGCATAAGAAAAGAAAAGTTGTAAAGCAAGAAGCAACTGAAGAAAAGAAAGATGCAAAGAAGGAAGAAAAGAAAGATGTAAAGAAGGAAGAAAAGAAAGATACTAAAAAAGAAGAAAAGAAAGATGTAAAGAAAGATGAAAAGAAGAAAGACGAAAAGAAAAAAGATGAAAAGAAAGATGTAAAGAAAGATGAGAAGAAAGACGAAAAGAAGAAATAATCTTTCCAAATAGTTTTTTAAAAGCCCTTATGTAGTAATGCATAAGGGCTTTTATTTTTTAATAATTCATTTTAAATTTACTATTAAATTATAAAAAGGAGATAAAAAAATAGAAGAAAGTAAAAATTCAATAGGTTCATCAAAGGATTTTGAAAATCTTGATGTGATACAAAAAGAAATATCCCTTTCAAACATTGATGTGATGAGTTTTGCGGGTGTTAGAGAGGAAAATCTAGAAATAATTAGAAATTATTTTAATTCTAAAATTATTTTAAGGGGTGAAAATATTATTATTAAAGGTGAAAAATCGGAAGTTGAAAAGATTGAAAAAGTTTTTAAAGAATTAATTTTTCTAAATAAGAAACAAGGGCAAATTACTGAAAATGATATTAATCTTGTGTTAGATTTAATAGATGATAAAAACAGTCATAATAAGTTCAAAGAAAAATTTGGTGTTAGCACTTCTGATCTGAATAATATAATCCTATATAAAAAGAATGAATTTATTAAACCTCGTACGGAAGGACAATATGAGTATTATAAAAAGGTTAAGGAAAATGATATTGTATTTGCTATAGGGCCAGCGGGGACAGGTAAAACATATCTCGCGGTTGCTTTTGCAGTTGCAGCATTGAAAAACAAGGAAGTAAATAAAATTGTTTTAACACGTCCTGCAGTTGAAGCAGGAGAAAGTCTTGGATTTTTACCTGGTGATTTGACAGAAAAAATTGATCCATATTTAAGACCATTGTACGATGCTCTTGAAGATATGATTCCTTTTGAAAAACTTAAAACTTATATAGAACGAAACACAATTGAAGTAATTCCACTTGCATATATGCGAGGTAGAACACTAAACAATGCATTTGTAATTTTAGATGAAGCTCAGAATTCTACTTCTTTGCAAATGAAAATGTTTCTTACTCGCCTTGGTGTAAATTCAAAAGCTATAGTTACAGGAGATATTACCCAAATAGATTTGCCAAATAAGAGTAATTCGGGGCTTGTTGAAATACAGAAAATTCTAAAAGGTATAGAAGGTATTTCTTTTGTATATTTTACAAGAAGTGATGTAGTAAGACATAAGCTGGTTAGAGACATAATTGATGCTTATGAAAAATATTCAGAATAGAATTTTTTAAGTATTTTATTGTTTCCTATTTCACAATCTTATTAATGCAATCATTGATTATTAAATATTTTTTAACCTTTTTATTTTTTATTTCAACTATTTCTTTTTCTCAAACAGTCGTAAACAGGATTGAAATTTCAGGTAATGAATATTTTTCCACTTCTGAGTTATTCGATGCAATGGTAACAAAAAAGGATAAGATATTTAATCCTAAGCAATTCGAATTGGATTTAAAATCAATAAGAGAGAAATATAAAGAATCTGGTTTTCTACTTGCTACTGTTAAAAAATATGAAATATATTATAATGAAGATTCTCTTGCTGTTAATATCTTCATTGAGATAAGTGAAAATAAGCAAGTAAAAATTGGGAAAATAAATTTTATTGGGAACAGGTTAATTTCTCAAAGTCAAATTTTTGAACTAATTGAAACCAAACAAGGTGAAATATTAAATGATAATAGACTTAATAACGATATAAAAAAATTATTACAATATTACGAAAAAATAGGATTACCATTTACAACTGTTAGAATTGGAGAAATGAATATTTATTATATTTCAGATATTCCATTTCTTGAAATTAATGTTCTTATAAATGAGGGTTCAAAAGTAAAAATTGATGAAATAAAAATATCAGGCAATGAGTCGACAAAAGACTATGTAATCCTTAGAGAAGTGAATTTAACTGACGATAAAACAATTTCAAGAGAACAGGTTGAAGAAATAAAATTTAGATTAGAGAGACTAAATTTTTTTGAAAAAGTAGAAGAACCACAAATTTACACAGTAAAAAATTCAGGTAGAAACGGTTTGTTAATTTCAGTAAAGGAAGGTAACACAAATACATTTGATGGGGTTATTGGTTATGTTCCTCCTGCTAAAGAAGATGAAAAAGGTTATTTTACAGGACTTGTAAATTTAAGCTTTAGAAATATTTTTGGTACAGGGAGAGGGATAAATGCAAAATGGCAACAAGAAAGAAAATCTACTCAAGATTTGCAGCTAAGTTACCTTGAACCATATTTTCTATCGTTACCTGCAAATATTAACTTTTCGTTTAATCAAAGGATACAGGATACAACATATACTAAAAGAAATTTCGAACTTAAAACCGAAATAATGTTTTCAATTAGGTTCTCAGGTATTATAATTGCTGGTTATGAAAGAATCATCCCTTCTTCCGATTCTAATGCTATTAGATTAGTTTCGGATTCAAGAATACTGCTTACTGGAACTGAATTAAAATATGATAGTAGGGATAATATTTTTAATCCTACTAAAGGGATATTATATAGCGTCTCTTATATTTATGGAGATAAAAAAGTTTTTTCTTCAACAAGTAATAATTATTCGGTTCAAAAGTATTATTCTACATTGAATGTTTTCTTTTCTTTATTTAAATCTCAAGTTACTCTCCTGAAATTTTTTGGTGGACAGGTGAGAACAAGTAAATTTGAAGATTCAGATTATTTTCGTATTGGAGGAAATAAAAATATTAGAGGTTATAGGGAAGAACAATTTCTCGCCTCAAGATTAGTTTATAATAATTTAGAACTCAGATATTTAATTGGTAGAAAGAGTTTTGTTTTTGGATTCTTTGATTATGGATATTATTTTAGAGATCCTGATGTTACTGGTAAAATAGAAAAACAAGAAGGTTTTCTATATGGCTATGGGTTTGGTATGCAACTTGAAACAGCACTTGGTATTATTGGCGTAAGTTATGCTTTAGGTAAAGGGGATGGCGTGCTTGATGGAAAAATTAATTTTGGACTTATCAATAATTTCTAATAAGAAAATCCTAAAACCATATTCCTTTAACTCACTGTAAAAATTTAATATATTTATCACAATTAATTATAAATCATTATGAGAACAAAAAAAGATTATTTAAAATCCACAATTGAGCATATTGACATTAAAAAATACAATGTAGTCCCACTTGTTGAAGCATTTAAAAATATGGCATTTCAAGCAAGGAATCTTTATAAAGCGGCAGATATTTATGACAGAATGATACAAGATGAAAAATGCTCAATTATATTATGCCTTGCGGGTTCTCTTTTTTCAGCTGGATTAAAGAATGTTGTTATTGATCTGATCAGGCATAATATGGTTGATGTGATTGTTTCTACAGGTGCTATTATTGTTGATCAAGATTTTTTTGAAGGTTTGGGGTTCAAACATTATATTGGGACTCCATTTGTAGATGATAATGAATTGAGAGAATTACATATTGACAGGATTTATGATACATATATTGATGAGGATGAATTAAGAATTTGTGATATGACAATTGCGGAAATATGCAATACCCTTGAAAAAAGACCTTATTCATCTCGTGAATTTATATGGTATATGGGTAAATATTTGATGGAAAATGCAAAAAATAGAGAATCTGTTGTATTGGCAGCATATGAAAATAATGTTCCTATTTTTGTTCCTGCTTTTTCTGATTGTTCAGCAGGGTTTGGACTGGTTCATCATCAGTGGAATAATTCTGAAGAGTATGTATCAATTGATTCTGCAAGAGATTTTCTTGAGTTGACCAAAATAAAGATAGAAGCTGTAGAAACTGGGATTTTTATGATTGGAGGCGGTGTCCCAAAAAACTTTACTCAGGATGTAGTGGTTGCAGCTGATGTGCTTGAAAAAGATGTTCCTATGCATAAGTATGCAATTCAAATTACAGTTGCAGATGAACGAGATGGAGCACTTTCAGGCTCTACATTAAAAGAAGCAAGTTCATGGGGTAAAGTCGATACTGCATTTGAACAAATGGTATACTCGGAAGCTACAATAGCAATGCCACTTATTGCTGGTTATGCTTATCATAAAAGTAATTGGAAAACAAGAAAGAAAAGAGAATTTTCAAAAATGTTTGAAAAAGTTACTATCTGAAATAAATAATATTTTTAGAATATTCAGATTGTGAGCAAATAGTTTTTTTATGACTTATTTTGAGATTGTGTTGATTGCTATTGTGTTGGCTATTGATGCATTTGTTGTTTCTTTAGCTGCAGGTACTAATGTTAAAGTAAGAGGGGCTAGACCTCTTTTTAGATTATCTTTCCATTTTGGTTTATTTCAATTCTTAATGCCAATAATTGGATGGTTAATTGGATATGAAATATCTATATATACCTCTGCGATAGATCATTGGATTGTGCTTATACTATTAAGTTATATTGGAATTAAAATGATTATTTCTGGACTGGGTGAAGATAAAAAAACTTCATCCCCTGATCCCTCAAAAGGAATGACACTTCTCATATTAAGTATTGCAACAAGTGTCGATGCTTTTGCTGTTGGATTAAGCCTTGCTTTATTAAATGTTTCTATTTGGTATCCTGCTGTAGTTATAGGAATTATAACAGCATCACTTTCAGCAATTGGAGTGAGGTCGGGTAATTCACTTGGTATTAAGTTTGGAAAAAAAATGGAAATAGTAGGGGGAATAGTTCTAATATTACTTGGGGTAAAAATTGTATTAGAGCATTTAGTCTTTTAAATTAACATATTTTCAATATTATCTGAAAATTTTATATTAGGAAAGAAAGATAATAATCGTTCTAAAACTTTATTTATTAATGAATCTGGACAAGATGCTCCGCTTGTCAGTATTATTTTTAATCGCTCTTTGTTTGGGATAAAATTGTGTGTTTCTATTTCTACTGCTTTGTGTATATCAAAATGTTTGATAATAGTTTTTGAGATTAAATTTTTTTCTGAAGAAATAAAATATGTTGGTAATTTTTTTTCACATAATTCTACTATATGAGTTGTATTCGAACTGTTGTAACCACCGATAACAATTGCAAAATCAGCATCTGATTTAAGTACTTCAATAATTGATTTTTGATTATGATGAGTAGCATAACATAATGTATCTCTAGTATCAGCGAAATGTTTATTTATATTATCCTCTCCATATTTCTTTATTAAAGTGGCTTTAATATATTCTGATATTTCTTTCGTTTCTGTGGCTAACATAGTTGTTTGATTTACTACAGCAAGTTTAGTTAGATGTTTTATTGGGTCAAACCCTTCTGAGTATTTGTTTTCAAAATATTTATAAAATTTTTCTAACCCTGATTTATCATTAAAGTTTTCATTTAATATAAAATCGCATAATACTTTTACCTCTTCAATATCTCTTATAATTATTGTTGGTGCATATTGTTTACTGTGTGAAAAAGTTGCTCTTGTCTCTTCATGATTATACTTTCCATGTACAACAATTGTATATCCCTGTTTCCCAAGCACTTCAGCTTTAGACCAAACCTTTACTACAAAAGGACAGGTTGTGTCGTATACATATTTAGATAGCTCTAATTGATTAATTTTATTTTCTATCTCTAATGTTGTACCAAATGCTGGAATAACAATCACATCATTCTTATTTAATTCTGCCCAATCTATGTTTTGGATACCCTCTGTATTAAAAATAAATTTAATTCCTTTTGCTTTTAAATCTTCATTCACCAATGGATTATGTATTATTTCACTAAGTAAATATATTTTCCTATTTGGGTTTTCCTCAATTGCTTTATGTATTATTTCCAATGCATTTTCTACACCGAAACAAAATCCAAAATGTCTCGGAATTATAAGTTCAATAGTTCCTAAATTTAACCTCGTTGGTGAAAAATCCTTTTTATTTCGGTCTTTATAATTTCTATATCTTTTAATATTAGTTATAAATGAACTTTCATAAAGAGATGACTTTTTAAAGTTTTTCATCTTTCTATAAAGATTAAGTATTATGGGAGTAATATTTCTTTCTATTTTCCTTGATATAAAATACCTGTTTTTTTATTTCGTGCAAAAGTGTATCAATATTTGTTTTTTTAAGAGCCGATATTGTAACAGCGTTAGAATAATTTTTCTTAACAGACTCAATTATATTCCTGTTGTTTAGTAAATCAATCTTATTAAAAACATTTATAATTAACTTATTTCCAGCATTTATTTCATTTAGTGTATCTTTAACAACTGCCATTTGTTCTTCGAAATTTGGATTTGAAATATCAGTTACATTTAGTAATATATCAGACTCTACAACTTCTGATAAAGTAGATTTAAAAGATTCCACTAAATGATGTGGTAAATTTTTAATAAAACCTACGGTATCAGATATTAATACTTTAGTATAATTGTTATTTTCAGATTCTTTTATATATAATGCTTTCGTTGATGTATCCAGAGTTGCGAACAGTTTATTTTCTACTAAAACATTTGATTTTGTAATAAGGTTTAATATTGTTGATTTGCCTGAGTTTGTGTATCCTACTATTGAAATGCGAATGAAATTTTTTCGCTTGTCAGATTGTATAATTTGTTGTGTGCTAATTTTTTTTAATTTTTCTTTTAACACAGAAATTCTTCTTTTTATTAACCTTCTGTCGGTTTCTATTTGTGTTTCACCTGGTCCTTTTGTACCAATACCTCCATATTGTTTAGAAAGGTGAGTCCATTGTTTTGTTAAGCGGGGTAATAAATATTCCAATTGAGCTAATTCGACTTGCAGTTTTGCTTGTGCTGTTTTTGCATTTGTTGCAAAGATATCAAGAATAAGATTCGATTTATCAATAATTTTGCATTTTATTACTTGTTCAAGATTTCTTAATTGAGTATATGATAATTCATTTTCAAAAATTATTAATTCAATATTGTTTTCCTGTACATAGTTTGCAATTTCAATTACCTTTCCCTTTCCTATCATATACCTTGGGTCAAATGTATCGTTTTCTTGAAAGAAAAATTTGACTACATTTGCTCCTGCAGCTTCTGCAAGTAATTTTAATTCATAAAGAGACTCGTAAGTATGAAAGTGCTTTTGCAATTTTCTATTTGAATAGCAAACAAGTACTGTTTTTTCAATATGTCGCTTTGTTTCAATCATTATTCTATAGGTATACTAATCAAAATATGTTTTTTAAGAAAGTATTTAACCCACTAAATAACTATCTATTAAATAATAATTATTTTTTCTGAAGTATATTTAAAATTGTATCCAGAAGTTCATAACTCCTAAAAGGTTTTTCTATGTAATAAGAGAACCCTTTTTTCAATAATTCTTCCTTTTGTTCTCTCATAGCATGCGCTGTTACAGCAATAATTGGCACATCTTTAAAACTATTTATTTTTCTAATTTGTTCTTTTGCTTCGATACCGTTCATATCCTTCTTTAAACTTATGTCCATTAAAATTATATCATAATTACTTATTTTACATTTTTCAATTGCTTCTGTTCCACTATCAACTGTTTCGACTTGAAAGTATTCTGATAAGATAGAATTAAATAATTCAATCGTTGATTCATCATTTTCTACGACCAGTATTTTTATAGATTTATAATTTTCTAATTCTTTTTCGCGAATATCAGCTCCTCTAATTAATTCTTCTTTATAGATTTCAGAATCGGATTCATCAATTTTATAGGCAGGTATTTTTACTTCAAAAGTAGAGCCCTTGCCAACTTCACTTGATAAAGAAATTGTTCCTCCAATTGCTTCTACAAAATGCTTTGTAATAGATAGCCCAAGTCCTGTTCCTTCATATTGTCTTGATAAACCCTCACTTACTTGCCTGAAAGGTTCAAAAATAACTGACTGATATTCCTTTGGTATTCCAATTCCTGTATCAGTTACTTTAATTGATATCCAATCACCTTTCTCTATATATGTTGAAACTGTTATTTCTCCTTTTTCAGTATATTTAATTGCATTGCTTAACAAGTTATTCAGAATTTGTCTTAATAGTCTTTCATCTGTAATAGAATAAATTTTTTTCTTTGTAGAGTATAATTTCAAGTGTAGGTTTTTTCTCTTTGCTAATTCCTCATATAGTTTTTTTACATCCGATATCAATGAATTTACTTCTACAGGTTTCAAATTTACTTCTAATTTATTCGCTTCTATTGTGGAAAGGTCAAGTAATGCATTTAAAGTTTCTAATAATCTATTCCCATTTTCATAAATGAATTTTGCCTTTTCTTTGGATAAATGGTCCTTTGATTTATTCATTAAAATTTCTGCGAATCCAAGTATACCAACGAGTGGTGTTCGCAATTCATGGCTTATATTAGCAAGGAAAACCGATTTTGCTTTATTTGCACTTTCCGCTTGTTCTTTTGCTTTTCGCAAATTCTCTTCAGCTTCTTTTCTATCTGTAATATCTTCTCCGATACTTGCTACACCAATTATATCTCCATTTATATCTTTTAGTATTGTATTATTCCAGGAAATTATTCGTTTTCTTCCAGTAAAATCTAAAATTGCGTTTTCAAAATGTGAAATAATTGTACCATTTTTTATATTACTATTAAACATCTCCCAAACTTTGCTTCTTTCATCTTCTGGGAGGAAGTTTTCAAACCAATTTTTATTTATTATTTCTTCTTTTGTCCATCCCGTTATTTTCAATAAGAAATTGTTACAAAAAACCACATTACCATTTACATCAAGTATTAATGCTGCTAGATTTAAATTCGTTAGTATATCTCTAATTCTTCTTTCGGACTCTGCCAGTTCTGCATTTATTTTTTTACGCTCTTCAATTTCTTTTTCAAGTTGTCTTTTTTGTGAGAAAAATTCTGATATTAACTTTGCAATGATACCAAATTCATCTTTTTGTAAAGTTAAATCTTTAATATATTCTGGATTCGAATCTGATAAACTTCTCTCTAAATGTTTAAACGGTTTATTAATATATTTTAAGAAAAATATTACTATTGATAATAGTATTACTGATGTAAAAGCAAATAATAATATTATTTGTGTTTCTAAGTTTTGTTTTGCTTTCTCTAAGTAGGGGAATTCAACTTCAGATACTAGATTAATTATCGCTTTACCATCCCAACCTTTTAATGATTTATATATTTTATAAACATTATTGTGTTGTATTATTGTATCTGATGTTACATTAATTGCTCTATCTAAATATATATTAGAAGTTGTTAATTTCATGATTTGGTCAATAACCGTGTTATTCCACAATCTGCCTATTATTAAATATCCTTGCGGCTCTGATAATCTGTATATATCAGAAGAAGGTTGTATCGGTGCTGTTCTTGCCTCCATTACCCCCTCTGTAGTTATAAAATAGAAATGGTTAAATTTATTTTTTTCAAAAAGTTTCTTTAAAATATCTTTATCATAAGGGAAGCTTAATAAATCATTACTCTTTAAATTATTAAACGAATATACCATTTCAAAATTGTCATTATATATCCAAATGCAATTTGAGTTGTAAGTATTTACCCCCGTTTCTATCATTTCGTGAGCGAATTTTGGATTTTTAGTTTTAACAAAATCGCACATATCATCCCAGAAGCTATAATCAAAAGCAAATTGTTCTAAATTTCTACCTAATAATTCTACTGTTATGTACAATAAATTTTTTCTTTCTAATTGTCTATCCTGTGAAGAAAGGTCAAATTTTGTCTTTTCTATATTCCATAAAAGAATAAGCCCTACAATAAATACAAGTGTAATTCCACCAATCAGTAGTATTATTTTCTGTTGTAGTTTCAATTTTTTGTTTTATAAATTAATGAAAATTTATTTTAAATAGGACTGAATTTTGCGGTGAAATGTCTGAGAAATTTTGGTTCTTCTATTATTTTATATCCTTTGATTTTATCTTTATATTTTTTTATCTCTTTTAAAATATCAACTAAATAATCAAAGTGACTTTTTGTGTAGACCCTTCTTGGTATTGCAAGTCTTACAAGTTCCATATCCGCTGGAATCATATTGCCATTTTCATCATACTTTCCAAACATAACACTTCCAATTTCTACCGCTCTTATTCCTCCTGTAAGGTATAATTCACAAGTTAAGGAATGCGCAGGAAATTGATTCGCAGGGATATGGGGTAAAAATGTTTTTGCATCTATATAAATTGCATGTCCTCCAACTGGTCTAATTATAGGAATATCATTTTCTAACAACATTTCACCTATGTATTTTGTGGACTCTATCCTATATTTTAAATAATTTTCATCAAGAATTTCAATTAATCCTTGAGCAATAGCATCCATATCTCTTCCCGCAAGCCCACCATATGTTATGTATCCTTCAGTGATAATCAATAAATTTCTACATTTAATATACCAATCATCGTCATTCATAGCAATAAAGCCACCTATATTTGCAAATGCATCTTTCTTCGCACTCATTGTGCAACCGTCTGCATAAGAAAACATTTCATTACATATCTCTATTATAGATTTATTCTCATAACCCTTTTCACGTGTCTTTATGAAATATGCATTCTCTGCAAACCTACAAGCATCAAGGAAAAATGGTATTCGATTCTCTTTACAAATTTTACTTACCTCTCTTATATTTTCCATTGATACAGGTTGACCACCCCCAGTATTGTTTGTAATTGTTAACATGCATATAGGGATATTTTCACATCCTTTTTCTTTTATAAATCGTTTGAGTTTTTCAATATCCATATTTCCTTTAAAGGGGTGTACCACATCAGGTTTCTTACCTTCTTCAATTACAAGGTCAATTGCTTCTGCTCCATTGAATTCAATATTGGCACGAGTTGTATCAAAATGATTATTGCTTGGAATATATTTACCTTGACCATCATTTATGTATCTTCCACTTGAATCAATTTTACTTAACACCATTGTAAATAATATTCTCTCAGCAGCTCTACCTTGATGAACAGGTAAAATATATTTGAAACCGAATATATCCTTCACAACTTTTTCAAATTTATAATAACTTCTTGCACCAGCATAGGATTCATCACCATCCATTAAAGCCGCCCATTGCTTTGCACTCATTGCGGATGTTCCACTGTCGGTTAATAAATCTATTAGAACATTTTCAGCTGGAATTAGAAAAGTGTTGTAAAATGCTTTTTTTAGAATTTCTTCTCGTTCCTCTCGGGAAGTAACTCTAATGCTTTCTACAGTCTTTATTCTAAATGGTTCTAAAAATGATTTCATATTTTTATCTTGTTTGTGATGTATATTTTAAAATCCAGTTTGTTATATATTCAAGAAACCCGCTAACGAATTCTTTTTTCAGTTTTGCGTATTCGGAAGGACTGCCTGTTATTGCCTCTTGAAAAAGGTGATTTGCTTTTTCAAATGTTTTTATCTCATAATTTTTATTTCCCGCTTTCTTTAAAGCTTCTTCAATTGGTTTCTCGTTTTGCCATTTCAATACTTGTAAATCTAATTCTCCAAATATTGCAAGAGTGGGACATTTAACTTTTTCAAGTGCTGTTTTGGGGTCAAATTCTAAAAAGAATCTCATCCATCTGGTCTTGAATGGGTATAAGCGAGATTTTAACATTAAATCAATGTATTCGTCTTTATCTTTTATTGTTGATTTTTGCTCCTCAGGTAATGATTCATAATATTCTGCTGCTTGCTTTTTTATTATATTCTCAAGCTCTTCCATTCCTTCTCCAGTTTCTAATGCCTTAAATAATCTATTCATATAATCCGTTGCTTCATTTATTTTTTCCTCTGTCTCGCCATTTGCTTTCATTATTGCTCGTGTCTGTTCAAGTATAATTTCCTTTCCTTTAACGCCTGTTCCTGCCATTAAAATAATAAAAGCAATGTCAGGATATTTAGTTGCTGCAAGTGGAGCAACTATTCCTCCTTCACTATGCCCTAACAATCCTATTTGCGTTGGATTTATATCATTTCTGGATTGGAGATATTTTACTGCTTCAATAACATCATAAGCAAAATCTTCTGTGGTGGATGAATCTACAGATGTGCCCTTAGATTTACCAAAATTTCTGTCATCGTATCTTAATACTGCAATTCCATTTCTTGTTAAAAAATCTGCAATAACTCTAAAAATTTTGAATCCTACAATTTCTTCATCTCTATTCTGTGCTCCACTGCCTGTAATTAATACTACGGCAGGATGTCTCCCTACTGTTTTAGGTATTGTCAATGTTCCAGAAAAAATGTTATTACCATTTGTAAAAGTAATCTCCTCTTCCTGATAGGGAAGTTCCTCTTTAATTTCTACTTTTTCAATATAAGGTTTTAAATTAAAAGTACCTTTCACGCCACCTTGAAGAAATTCTCCTTCAATTAAATCTACATTTATAAAACTGCCACTAAAATATGCAGTTGCAAAGGATGTTGGAAGTTCAAATTTTATTTCTGGATAATTATAAAAAATATTCGCAAGTGGCAAATCTTTTGCACCTTGTTGAATTATATCTATAGTTCCTGAATAACCTGTATCACTTTTTATAAAATTTACAATTATGTCAAATTCAAAATTACTCAGTAAAATTTTCCCCTCCCATTTCTTTTCTAATTGTTGCCCGAATGTTATAGAAGTGAGAACTGTAGTAAATAATATCGCTTTAATGAAAAATTTCATTTAGATTATATTTAAATTAATGTAATTTACCAATATAAATTTTAGTTTGATATTCAATAGTCACTTTGTTCTTTTTGTTATATTTATCAAATATAGATTTAAGTTCTTTTATCACCCTTTTATTTTCCTGTCCTGTAAGTGGTACATAGGAACAGGAAAGCAACCTGCCTTTTAGAGAAGGAAAATCAAGTTCCTGAGAATTTTCAAGATGTCTTTCTATAAACTTCTTGCCATTAAAAAACTCTGAAATATGCTTCCTTTTTACATTTTCTAATCTAACTTGTTTATAATCTGAATTCATATTTTCCTGTAAATTGTTATATGCTTTCATAAATGGTGTATTGTTTTTTCTCACATTAAATATTATCACCACATATCCGTTTTTTCTTAAAATTCTTTTGAATTCGTTTTTTGCTTGTTCTGTATTGAACCAATGGAAAGATTGAGCAGCTGTTATTAAATCTACACATTCATTTGCCAAAGTTGTGTTCTCAGCAGTTCCTTTTATACTGATAAAGTTGTAATTTTCTGAAAATATTTTCTCTGCAGCTTCTCTCATTTCATCATTTGGTTCTACACCATAAACTATATTTCCTAAATTTACAAACAACTTCGATAAAAGTCCCGTACCCGAACCAATATCTGCAATATCAAAAGTTTCATTAAACCCTATTTCTTCTTTCAATATATCAATAATTTTAGCAGGATAAGATGGTCTATATTTTAAATAATAATTAACTCTATTATTAAATCTCTCTATTGAATTCATTATCCAAACCTTTCTAGTTTTATTTTTTCGGGATTTACATTATTCTTTAATAATATTGCTTCCATTGCGTCCACCATTTGTGGTGGTCCCACTATATAGAATATTGGTTCTGAAAAGTTATCTAAGTATTTTTTTATCATTTCTTCAGTAATTATTCCTTTTTCATATTGCCAATCTTCTTCGGGCTCTTCAACGACGGGAATAAATTTAAAATCAGGTTTTATCTTTGCCCATTCTACAAATTCATCATAGAATGCCATTAAGGACTTTCTTTTATTTCCATAGAAAAGGTACATTTTATATGGTAGTTTCTCCAGTACGGAGTATTCCACCATACATCTAACAGGTGTAATTCCAATTCCTCCTATCAAAAATACTGCTGGTATTGTTGTATCTTTATGTAGTGGTGTATTTCCACCTGGCTCTCCTATTGTTGCTTTTGTTCCTATTGGCAGTTCAAGAATATTTTTATTAAAAGCGGAGTCCAATGCTCTTGTTGCAAACATCAAAACATCCTTTCTTGTTGGTGAACTTGCAATAGAAAACAATCGTGAATTTCCTTCTGCATCATGATACTTTGGTTCAAGTAATGTTATCAAAGCATACTGACCAGGCACAAAATCATAATCAATTTCACTCCTGTCAAACCACATTCCAATAGTGTTTTCACAGATAATTTTTCTATCTTTTAGATAAATAATTTTTTCTTCCATAAATTCTTTTGCTTATTTTATTTGCAAATTAATTAATTTAATATATCATATCAGCATATTTTTACGGTAGTAAAAGTTGAATTATTACAGTTAACTTAAATGTTGATTATTAGTTATTTAGAATTTTCAAATATTATGTATTTTAATCCATATTATTATGAATCCCCCATTTATATATTTTTCTTTAAATTTATTTTCTTTCTTTATTTATCCTTATTGGGGAGAATTTTTCAAAAAAATAATGAACTAATGTTTACTTAATTTTTTAAAAAAAATTCGTTAAAAAAAATAATAAATTTTTATTTACAATACATATCATATAATTTCTTTGCGTTAGTTTCCCCGAGCGAAGATGCTTTTAACCAATCTAAACATGCACCAACTTTATCTCCTGAAAGATAATACGCAATCCCACGGTTTTTGTAAGCACGAGCATAATTTGGATTTAATTCAATAGCTTTATTATAG
>JAOADD010000023.1 GCA_026417495.1 Ignavibacteria bacterium | reverse complement strand
TTACGCAGCCAAGGCCTAAACTGTTATTTACACCAAAACCTGCTTCATACCCGATGCGCATCATCTCGGGTGAGCCAGTTAATTCAAATGTCATATTATATGCTTTGAGTTTTACTTCATTTTGGTTGCCTTCTTTTATTGTGATTAAGTCTGGTTTGTAACGATCAAGTAATTTAAATGAGTCGAGTGACCTTTCGGGAATTTTAGTATTGTTCTTCTGTGCAAAAGTTATATATTTCTCTTCAAGGTTCGTTTTTAAATATTGAAAGTAATCTTCGTCATCTGGTCTAAGGAAAATAACTTTATCAACACCGTTGATTTTTTCCTTTTTCTTAATCAAAATGGGAGATAAAGTCTTAAAATGCATTGTTTCTGTAAATTGTGGGTCGGGTAATCGTTCTACATACTTAATTCTGAAAATAGCAAGTTCATCACCATTGTTGATAAACATTTGTTGATTTTGAAAGAGGCCAAGTACAATATTTTCGGCAATTTCATCAACAAGCATAGTTATAATCAAATAAAGATAAGGTGATAAGATTTTTATATACATCCCTTCACATTCAAATTGAGGAATGTTTAATCTAGAGAATGAAAATAATTTAAATTTTTTATATCCGGAGCTAAAAGCTTGATCATGTAACCATTCAGCATAATCCGAATTTGCACGGGCAATAGTTTTATAAATAAAACAAGAAAGGTAGTATTGATAATTGAAGGGGATTAGTTGATTTTCTTTATTTTGTTTCAGTGTTAATTTAAACCTCATTTAATTACTCCTTCACCAATATTTCTTACCCTTGATATCATAAAATTATTTGAAGGTAAGATTGTAAATAATTTTTTTAAAAGTCAATTAAAAAATTTGTACCTTTTTTCTTCAAATTCATACAAAATCAAATTTTAAGAGTCTACTATTATTTTTAAACAAGTTAATTTAAAAACATGTTGTTTCGAAATTTTACATTCATATAATTTCCAAGATTAATCATTACAATTGTTTAATTTACTCCCGCACCAAACAATAGAGTATGGTGCGGGAGTGAAAATTTAAAGTTTATAGATTTTCCTCTAATTGCATTGCAGCAAAATGGATAGTTTTTCCTTCATATTCTAACTCAAAACCTGTAATAAATTTATTTTCAAACCTCTTCTCAACTCCAGCTCCAACAGAATTGTGGGTAACCTTTTCAATATTTTCATACTTATCAAAAAAATTATTTAATTTATAAAATGCTTCACTCTCAGCTATTCCATTTTCTTCTTTCATATTATATGCTTCAATTGCAGCACCCTTGATTATCTTAGGGAAATACTCTGAAAAGATATCTCTACGATTAAATAAATCAATACTGAGCAATTTATTTTTCATAAATATTGCAAGACCATTTGCATCACTGTTGGCAACAAAAGAATCAAGATATTCCTTAAAATATTTCTGTTTCTTTTCAAAAATTTCTGAATAATCACTAGTATCAGAATACACACCCAATTTTTTTGCGGAAAAATCAACTTTATTCCACACATTTCCTTGATTTGCCATAAACCCTCTATTACTTTTAAGAGAATGAAGAACATCTATAGCTTTTTCCGACCTCATAGTTGGAGAAGCTACAAAATCTGAATCTCGAAATCTAGAAGTTCTAAATCTCCACCTCCCAGCTTCAACACAACTTACAGGAATTTCAGTTTTAGAATTTGGTTTAACTAAAATTGAAGTGTTAAGTACTCTATTTTGTTTTGCTCCTTTCAGAACATCACCATCCATAAAAAAAACATAATCATTAGATTTGTTAATTACAAAAATAGTATTTACACTACCTGCTTGATTTATTTCTTTAATTTCAATCAAGTTTTTATCAATAGCATACCCCACAGAAACATAGTTAAAAGAATCTACTTGTTCCGAACAGAATTGGACAATGCTTAAAGATTTGGCTTTCTGAAAGTCAATTGTTTTGATACGCATTTTTTTGTGATTTAAGTTTTTAAAAAAATCCTTTAAAATTCATGATAAAAATAAATAAAAAATATTTATCAAAAATTTCCACAAAATTGCAGAAATTATATGGTTCAAATTAATGGAAAATATAATTCAATAAAATAAAATATTAATATACCCCATTGATTTAAAAAACTATGAATAAGAAAAAGATTATTCAAATTAATTTATAAAATCACTTACTTCAATAATCAATATTAATAGATTTGCCAGTTAAAGAACAATAATATTATTGAAATTGAACTTTTCGAAATTTAAAAGGTATTATTATAAATTGATAAAGTTTGAAATTATTTATATTTAAAAATAGTTGCAAGATTTATTAAATAAAAAACATCAAGCAACATACTCATTTTTTTATTACTTCAACTCTCAATGGTTTAGATTTCTCTCCCCAATAAAGTGAGATATGGTTGAATGGTATTTCAATATTTTTCTCATCGAATACTGCTTTTAATCTTTTTCTATACTCTCTAGCAAGTGCCCATTGTTGATGTGGAACAGTTTTCATTCTTGCACGAATAATAATAGCAGATTCATCAAATTTTTCTAAACCAAAAATTTCAAATGGGGCAAGGAATTTATCCTTATGATTCTCATCTTTATAAAGTTCATCAGCAACATCATTCATAATTTTAATAACTTCATCAATATTCTCTTTATAAGCGATAGGAATATCTAAGATGCTTGCTGACCACTCTTTAGTTATGTTTGCAAGTGAATCAATTTTTCCTGCTTCAAATATATGTACTACGCCAGTCATATCTCTAAGAATAACGGTTCTTAATTGAATTTCTTCAACAGTTCCAGTAATTCCATTAATAGTTGCAATATCACCAACTCTAATTTGATTTTCAAGAAGTATAAAAAAACCAGAAATTACATCTTTAATAAGAGATTGTGCACCAAATCCAATAGCTAATCCCAAAATACCAGCTCCTGCCAAAATAGGGGCTATATCTACTCCAATAGTTTTTAGTAACATCATTAAGAATATTATCCAGATAGTTACTCTACCAGTTTTACAAATAATGCTCATAAGAGTGTTAATTCTCTTTTCAGATTCAATTTTATCAAGAGAACTTTTTTCAACTTTTTTAATAATAATCTTTTTTATCCTTTTTATTAGAAAAGTAAATAGCTTCAGAGATACAAATAGTAAAATGATTAAAACAATGATGGAAGGAGCATGTTGAATTAACCAATCTACAGCTTTATTCAGCAAGTTTGACCAATATTCTGTACTCAAATAATTTTCCATATTATAAAAAATTTTTATCCTATCATAATTAAATTTTTAAATTAAATCAATTTAAATAATGATGACTTAATTAAATTGAGATAGGGATTTTTTACAAAAAATACCCCCTTTTAAAAAACTATAAAGAAAAATCTTAAAATTATTTTTAGATATTCTAATTAGTAATAAAATTTATCACGGAGTTAATCAACGATTCATCAATACAGGTTGCCTGGATTCCAGATGAGTATATAAAATTCTTATTGAACGACCAAATCTTATAATAGCAATTTTCAGAAGGTGGATTAAAATGTCTGAAATGTTCACAAGTTCCAATGTATACTATTTTTGCACCATCGGGTAGAATATCTCCAACCTCATATTCTTTACCGTCCGTAAGAGTACCAAATTTATTCACAGAATTATAAGCAATAATAACGGGATCATCATTTTTATTTGGAATCCAAGTTAATTTCACAAATGAACAGGTAAACCTTACAGTAAATTTTTCAGGGTTTGCAGGGACCAAATTATCATAAGGAATACCAACCTTAGAATTTAATACGCTTTCAAAATCAGGTAAAATTGCTGATTGAGCAAATATGCATCCACTTATAAGTAGGATGAAAATGAAGATTAAAGTTTTGTAATTCATTTTTTTATATTTTTTACAAAAAATAATTGCAAAAACAATGCCATATTTATTTTTATTAAATATTAGTAAAATTTCTTACATATGTTTTAATAAAGTCTCAAAATATTAATTTAAATCTAAATTTGAGACTGAATTAAATTACTTTATGCGGATGATAATTTTTAAAATTTAAAATAAATTTACTTTTTGAGAAAAAATTTTGAAAAAATAATAAAATTAATCTAAGTTAATATTATGTAAAGCAAAAAATTTATCTTAATATAATAAAATCCCTAAAAAAATATTTAAAATATTATATGAAATAGTAAAAATATTAGGGAAAAATACCAGAACCATTTGTTCTCGAAGCAGAATAGATTCCACTATCGGAGGAGGGCCAGAAAGGATTTGTAAATGTAATTTGCCATTTACCAGATCCAAAACCATTATTGAAAATACCATCAACTACCAGATTAAAAGTTGAGTTTTGTTGTTGTATCTCTAAAAATTTAGCGCAAAAAGCATTTCCGTTTCCAAAAAATCGAATTATTGAGTCATTCAAAAACAATACTGAAGCATCAAAAAACGGACAAATTACTTTTGAAGTATCAAACCAGAATTTCCAGGTCCCCGCAATAACAACTGAACTATCTGTTTTCCTTTTGAAAATATTAAACTGTTTAAGATTTGTATCGTTATTATAAATAAAGTTCCAGATTTCTGTATTAATGTATGTGGGATTTGTGGGATTGTCATTTTTTCCACAACTGAAAATAATTGTTTCAACAGTTAAAACTGTAAGCAAAAAAATATATTTATAGATTTTCATAATTATTAAAAAAATTAACAGAATAGCCCGTTCCATTCAAGTCTTTTTAATTTAAAAGAATGAAAAAAATTAAATTTTAAGAATATTCTTAATAAATATTAACTTTTCAAATTAAGTTAATTTATGTATTTTTAAGAAAAATTAAAAAATAATTATCTTATTTTATTATATGGAATCAGTGAATAAGTATAGACCAACAAGAATAAAAAGACTTGGGAAAACAATATTGGTTAGATGGAATGACGGTAGAGCTGATGAAATACCATTAACAGTACTTAGAGATAAATGTCCATGTGCAACATGCAATGGAGAAGGAAAAGTAGAAGCAGATTATATCCCTATAAAAGCACCTTTTAAACCTGTGGGTTTCTATGAAATAGAAAAAATTGTACCAGTTGGAAATTATGCAGTAAATATCATCTGGAAAGACGGACACAATACAGGAATTTACTCGTGGGATATATTGCGAGCAATAGGAGAAAATTTGACTGATAACAGTCAGAAGTAATTTTAAATTCTATATTAGAATAGTTTTTAGGGAATAAAAAGGACAAAGTCTTGTAATAATATCTTTTTCCAAGATTTTAATTAAGTTTCCAGTTTTATCGGACCGAGTTCCCCTTCACTTTTCGCAATAACAACGCATGCAAGTGAATCAGCGATTACATTTGGAACAGTTCTACACATATCCAGCAATCTATCAACTCCTATAATAAGAGCAATACCTTCTTCAGGAATACCAACTGACCTTAATATAACGATAAGTGTAATTAAACCAATCCCTGGAACAGGAGCAGTACCAATTGCAGCAAGTACAGCAGTAATTACAATGGTAATTTGTTGAGTAATATTTAAATCAAAACCGTAAACTTGAGCAATAAACATAGCAGCAACAGCTTGATATAACGCAGTACCATCCATGTTTATTGTCGTACCGAGTGGTAGAACGAAACTTGCAATTTTGTTTGGTACCCCAAGATTCTTTTCGCAAATCTCCATAGTCACTGGAAGGGTTGCAGCGGAAGAAGAAGTTGAAAAAGCAACTGCAATGACTTTTTTTTGTGTTGAAAAGAAATCTTTGACTTTAATTTTAGTAAAAATTTTTAGTAAAGTAGGATATTCAATAAAGGTTATAAACAATAAACCAATAATTACCGTTATCGTATAAAGTAAAAGTGATTGTAAAATGTTAAACCCAAATTCAGCAACAGTAGCTGCAATAAGAGTAAATACAGCATAGGGAGCAATGTACATAATTTTACCAACCATGAAAATTAAACCTTCCGAAATACCTTCAAAAAAGTTAATCACCGGTTGAGATTTTTTTTGTGGAATTTGTGTTAGAAAAACCCCAATCATAATTGAGAAAAAAACAATTGGTAAGAAATCCCCATTTGCAATTGCTGCAAATGGATTCCTTGGTACAATATTAACAATGAAATCAACAACATTTATTGAAACATTTTGTTCAATTTTACTTCGTGCTTCTTCCTGAAAAGCTACTAAAAGTTTTTCTTTATTCTCTTCAGGCATAAAGTGACCGGGTTGAATAAGGTTAGCAATTACAAGCCCTGCTGTAATTGCAATAATTGCCGTCATCAAGTAAAATGAAATAGTTTTACCACCAATTTTCGCAACATTTTTTAAATCTGATAAAGAAGCAGCTCCAACAATCAAAGAAGCAAGTACGAGTGGAATTGCAATCATATTTAGCAATCTGATAAATATATCGCCAATTGGTTTCAACATAACACCAATAGTTTTCACTTTATCGATAGCTGTAATTTGATAAAACACCTTACTAGACCCATCAGGATATTTTACTAAAACATTTCTAGAAAAATGTTCAGAAGATGAGATAAATCCTTTGGAAAATTTAATAATTTGTGTCTGTTCATTGGAGTAAAAAACGATTTGCGGCATTGAATCTTTAAGGAAAGTAATTTCACTCCAATTTGATACTAACTCTTCCCCACTGGCTGTTCTAATTACAATTTTATGAGGATTAATAGAAAAAATTGCACCAAAAAAAACCCCGAGTAAAAGACCAATCAGAATTTGATTATGTAGTTTTACACGGGGTAATTTCATCCAAACTTATTTTACTGCAATATACTAAAATTCCATCTCTCTTTCATCATCATTATTCTCGTTACCTTTTCTCCTCGATTTTTTACTATCTTTAATATCAGTTCCAAATTTATATGTCAATGTTAAAAATGCAATTCTTGAGTCTCTATTTCTAGAAAAATTAGAACTGAAGCCTGTACCATTCGTTGTGAATTTGAATTCACTTGTTTTAAATACATCAGCAACCCTGAACATAACACTAAACCTTTTATTAAAAAAGTCCTTTTTAACAGCAATATCAAGTGATTGAAGTGGTTCCATTGACCCTTGTAACATAACCATTTTACCAAAGTAATTGTAAGCAAATTGCAAATCGAACCAATTTTTAATACTAATTGAAGAAAGTAATTTTGCAGTCCAACTGTAACTACTATTGGTAATATCCCTATACCCATCATTCCCACTTATATCAGTCCTGAAATAACTAAAACTACCTATTGCAGTCCACCATTTTTGAATTGCACCTTGAAAAATAAGTTCAAAACCATAAGAATTTGATTTTGCAATATTCTTAAAAGTCATAGTCGAAACACCATTAGAATCTATATAGCCAAATCTATTAATGACATCAGAAGCTCTTTTATAGAACACACTTGTAGTGATAGATGCGAAAGGAAGATATTTAATATAACTTGTTTCAAAAGAATGTATATATTCAGGTTTTAGTTCAGGATTACCTGTTCTTAAATTCAGAGGATCAGAATAATCTACAAAAGGATTCAAATCCCATGCTCTCGGTCTGTTTATACGACGAGCATAACCAATTTGAAATTCATTTGTATTGCCAAGTTTTTGAGTTAAATTAAGAGAAGGAAAGAAATCAAGATAATCTGTTTTATATGTCTTGTTAGAATTACTCAATTTAAAATCATTTGTAGTATGTTCGAGCCGAATACCACCCTGTACTCCAAAATCTTTATATTTGTATGCAAAGACACCATATAAAGCATTTATATAATCATTGTAAAGAAATTCATTTGAACGAGTTAAATCATACACCCACTGTGATGTGCTATAATTATAAGTCTCATATTGCATATTATTATCCATCTTCCTCGCATTTAATTTATACCCAAAATCCAATTTCACATCTTCACTTAATGGATGAGTGTAATCAATTTGAAAAGTCAAGAGTTTTGTAATATCCTTGCTTATATCGTGTTCTAAAAATGGGTTGGGTATTGGTGTTATATTAGTAGTATAATCTTGTTTACTAAAATCAACATCATTTTTATGCTCATGATAAGAAAAATTCAAAGAAGATGTTAGCTCTTGTTTAGGTTTGGAAAAACTTGTTTTAAAATTTAATGTAGATTCAAAATGTTTACCAAGCATTTCATTTAAGCTTGATGTCGAAAATACTTGCTGTAAGTTTTTATTAATATCAGATGTTTTGCTAAAGTTGTATTCATTTCTTTTACGATTTCTTGTATCTATATTGATAGTAAGATTCAAATTCGTTTTCTTAGAAACATCATAATCAAACCCAAGTGTGCCAAAATGAGATTGCATCTTATTATTAAAATCTATGCTCTGATCAAGTAAATAAAGTGAATCATTGAAATAGTTATATCTTAAGCCATCACCAACACCTAACATTCTAAAGGAACGAAAACTATAATTTAGAGAAATTCCAAATTCATTTTTCTTATAATTGAACCCAAGGGAAGTGCTATACTTGTCTTGTGTTCCAGCATTTAAGTTTATATTTCCATTATAACCAACTGATTCAGGACTCTTTTTCAATATAATATTAATAATTCCCGCCATACCTTCAGCTTCGTATTTAGCAGAAGGGTTATTAATAATTTCTATTCTTTCAATATTATTTGCAGGGATTTGTTCAAGTATTGTAGCATTATCCCCAGTTTGCAAACCTGATGGTTTCCCATCAATTAAAATTCTAACATTTTGGCTCCCTCTTATACTTACATTTCCGTCGTTATCCACAGTTACAGAAGGTATATTTTTTAGAACATCAATTGCAGTGCCACTTTCCGCAATTATGGTCTTCTTAACATCATAAACTTTTTTCTCAAACTCCATCTTCATAACAGGTACTTCAGAAGTAACCTCTATTTCTTCCGTTACTTCAGAACTTACTTCTAATTTAATTGTTCCAAGGTTTATATCGGGATTTTTACCCGTAATCATTATATTTTTTATGACAGCAGTGTTATATCCAATATAACTAACTTTTAAAAAATATGCTCCAGCAGGAATATCTGTAATCAAAAAGTCTCCGTTTGCCTCAGAAGTTCCTCCAGTAGCAAGAGATGAATCTTTTATATTAAATACCTGGATTGTAGCAGAAGCAAGTGGAGAATTAGATTTAGCATCAACAACCGTACCACTTATTTTACCTTTGATATTTTTAGGTTGAGCAATAGATAAGTTTGAAAAAAACACCAAAGAAAGAAAAATAATTAATGTTTTTGAAATAAGGTTTCTCATATTAATATTTATATATTTATAATTTACACTTATTTAAAACAAAATAAAATTAATAAAAATTACTTTTTATCAAATAATATGACAAATTAAAAAGAAAAAAAGTTTAATAACTGATAGATAAAATTTTGATAAAAATTTAATATCATTTACCGAATTCATTGATTTTTTAAATGATTAATGATATTTTTAGTGTTTTTAAAATTATAATATGAAAAAAGCTATAAGACAATCTATACGGATTACAAAATTCGCAACTAAAAGGGATAAACCAGAAAAATGGTATCTCGTAGATGCAGATGGAAAAGTCCTTGGAAGATTAGCAAGTGAAATAGCAAAGATAATAAGAGGTAAACACACACCGCTATTTACTCCTAATGCTGACCTTGGAGATAATGTAATTGTAATAAACGCAGAAAAGGTAAAATTAACGGGAAAAAGACCGGACCTAAAAACTTACATTACTCATTCACGATATCCTGGTGGACAAAAAGTAAGGACATTTAAAGAATTGATAGAGAAACATCCAGAAAGAGTTATTGAATTAGCTGTAAAAAGAATGTTACCAAAAACAAAGCTCGGAAATAAACTATTTCATAAATTGAAAGTTTATAGGGGAAGTGAACATCCCCATTTAGCTCAGAAACCAGAAAAAATTAACTTATAAATTTATAGAATTAATGATAAAGCAACCAAGTAATATTAAAGTAGGAAGAAGAAAGACTGCTGTTGCCAGAGTCAAATTAATACCTGGAAAAGGTAATTATATAATAAATGACAAAGATGCTCTGCAATACTTAAAATCAGAAGACTTTCTTAAAGATACATTACTACCTTTAAAAGTAACTAATACCGAGGGAATGTTTGACATTTCTGTCAATGTTTTTGGTGGTGGTGTTAGAGGACAAACAGAAGCAATAAGATTAGGAATTGCTCGTTCACTTGTTGCAATAAATCCAGACTATAGACCTATACTACGAGAAAAGGGATATTTAACACGCGATCCGAGAATGGTAGAAAGGAAAAAATACGGACGACCAAAAGCAAGGAAGAGATTTCAATTCTCTAAAAGGTAATGTATTTTTTATAAAACAAATTTTTTTCTTTTTAACATTATTAAATAAACTTTTTAAAAACCTTAAAAATACATACTCTCCGATTCTGCTTCACCCGTGTCCATAGAAAAATGGATGTGAACAGAAAATGACGAGAGTAGAAGAATAACAAAAGCCAACAAACCTGAATATGAATAGAAGGGTAAGGTTAGGCTTAATTACGAAAGGAGAAACAACATGACAAGAGTACAATTTGAAGATCTACTTTTAGCGGGCTCTCATTTTGGCCATTTAACTAGAAGATGGAATCCTAAAATGAAGCCCTATATTTTTATGGAGCGAAATGGCGTCCATATTATAGATTTAAATAAAACTGCAAAATTAATAGATGAAGCATGTAACGCTGTAACTAAAATGGTTGCTGAAGGTAAAAAAATTCTTTTCGTTGGGACTAAGAAACAGGCAAAAGCGATAATTAAAGAATATGCTGAAAAATGTGATTCTTTTTATGTTTGTGAGAGATGGCTTGGTGGAATGTTAACCAATTTTAATACTGTAAGAAAAAGTATAAAAAGATTAACTGATTTACAGAAAGCTGAAGAATCGGGAGAATTAGAAAAATATATAAAGAAAGAAAGGCTGAAGTTAATTCGTGAAAAGGAAAAAATGGAGAAAGTATTAAATGGTATAATCAAAATGACCAAATTGCCTGGTGCATTATATATAGTAGATATTAAAAAAGAGCATATTGCAGTTGATGAGGCAAGGAAATTAAATATCCCAACAATTGCAATAGTCGATACAAATTGTGATCCAGATTTAGTTGACTATGTAATCCCTGCTAATGATGATGCAGTAAAATCAATTGAGATAATAACCAGAGCAATTTCTGAAGCAGTTATAGAAGGAAATAACTTACTAAATACAAGGGTACAAGATGAAACAGAAGAAATGGCAGAAAAAGAGGAATAACCTTTAAATAATAAAAAATATAATAGTAAAATGGATATAAAATTAATTAAAGAATTAAGAGAGAAAACAGGTGCCGGAATGGCAAATTGTAAAGAGGCATTGATTGAAACAGGTGGCGATATAGAAAAAGCAATAGAATATTTGAGAAAAAAGGGAGCAGCAACAGCAGCAAAAAGAGCAGAAAAAGTAGCTAAAGAAGGAGCTGTTAAAATTGCAGTAAGTGAAGACAAAAAATCTGCATCCATTATTGAATTAAATTGTGAGACAGATTTCGTGTCTAAAGGAGAAAAATTCCAAAAATTATCAGAAAAAATCGCTAATATATGTTTAAAGAATAAAGTAAAGAATGTTGATGATGCTTTAAAAACAAAAGATGAGAATAATCTAACAGTTAAAGATAATATAGATGATTTAGTAGCGAGTGTCGGAGAAAAAGTTGAACTGAGAAGAGTTAAATTTGTAGAAATTAGTGATGGATTTGTTTCTTCTTATCTACACTTTGGCAGTAAACTTGGAGGTTTGGTTATTGTTAGAGGTGAATATACAGATTCATCATACGACCTTGGGAATAAAATCTCTATGCAAGTGGTTGCGATGAACCCAATGGCTATCACTAGAGATGGTATACCAACAGAAGTACTTGAAAAAGAAAAAGAGATATATGTTACAGTAGCAAAAGGAGAAAATAAACCCGAACACATAATCCAAAAAATAGTTGAAAATAAATTAGAAAAATTCTATCAGGAAAATTGTTTACTCGAACAAGAATATATAAATGAAGCAAATTTAACCATTGGTGAATTAATAAAGAGATTTGAAAAAGAAAATGGGACAAGATTTGAAGTCGTTGAAATTGTGAGATTTCAACTTGGTATGTAAATACCTTTATATAATTCAAAAAATATATAATGAATAGAAAAAAATACCACCGAATACTTTTAAAGTTAAGTGGTGAATCTTTGCAGGGGAGTGGAAAAAGCGGAATTGATTATAATATTGTTGATTATATTGCAAATGAAATAGTAAAAGTAGCAAAACTTAATGTCGAAATTGGTGTAGTTATTGGGGGAGGTAATATATTTAGGGGATTACCAGCTACGAAATATGGTATAAATAGATTCACTGGAGACCAGATGGGAATGTTAGCCACTGTAATAAACTCGCTTGCTTTACAAAGCGCATTAGAAGCTAAAGGTATATATACAAGATTGCAATCTGCAATAAGAATGGAGGAAGTTGCTGAACCATTATTAATTAGGAGGGCAATTCGTCACTTAGAAAAAAAGCGAATAGTGATTTTTGCAGCGGGTACAGGTGATCCTTATTTTACAACTGACACAGCAGCGGCTTTAAGAGCAGTTGAAATTAATGCTGAACTTATATTGAAAGGAACTCGAGTAGATGGTATATATGACTCAGATCCTGAGAAAAATAAAAATGCAAAATTTTACAGTGAATTAAGTTTTGATGAAGTAATTGAAAAAAATCTTAAAGTGATGGATTTAACCGCTATTACACTTTGTAAGGAAAATAATTTGCCAATAATCGTATTCAACATGAATAAAGAAGATAATTTAAAGAAAATAATCCAAGGCTATAAAATAGGGACAACAGTAAAATAATATTTTAATCAATAATTTAAAAAAATAAGTTATGATTAAAGATATATTAAAATTAGCGGCGGAAAAAATGTCAAAAGCTGTTGAACATGTAAATCAAGAGTTCAATAAAATAAGAACAGGTAAAGCATCAATTTCGCTATTAGAAGGTATTAAAATAGATTATTACGGGACTCCAACTCCTCTAAATCAAGTGGGGACATTATCAACTCCAGATTATCATACAATAGCAATACAACCTTGGGACAAAACCATTATTAATGATATTGAAAAAGCAATTCTGAATTCAAACTTGGGGCTAAACCCCGTAAATGATGGAAATATTATAAGAGTACCAATTCCCCCACTAAATGAAGAGAGGAGAAGAGAATTAGTTAAACTTGTAAAGAAATTAGCAGAAGATGGTCGAATATCAATAAGAAATATAAGAAGAGATAAAATAGAAAAGCTCAAAAAAACGGAAAAAGAAGAACATATTTCAGAAGATGATAGAAAACATGCTGAGCAGGAATTACAAAAGCTTACAGATAAGTATATAAAAGAAATAGATAACTTGCTCGCAAAAAAAGAAAAAGAAATTATGGAAGTATAGTTCAGTTAATTATGATAAAATTCTGGTATTGGGTTTATAATATTATTCTCCTACCACTTTTTTGGTTAATATTTAATATAGTATCAATCTTTAACGAAAAAGCAAGGATTGGAATTAAAGGTAGACGGGATACAAACAAAATTTTAGAAAGTATCATTCCTGCTTTAAATTCTTGTAATAAAAAGAAAGTTATAATACATTGCTCATCATTGGGAGAATATCAACAATCTTTACCTCTTGTAGAACAATTAATAAATAAAAATTATAAAATAATAATTACTTTTTTCTCTCCATCAGGATACAATAATGCAAAGCTTCCTTATAATGAAATTACAAAACTATATATTCCTTTTGATTCAATTCCTCAGGTTAAGAAATTTTTAAATTTATTAAATCCAGATTTAATAATATTAATGAGATACGACTTATGGTTTAATTTTTTATATCAAGCTAGAAAAAGAAAAATAAAAATCATAGTTGCAAATGCCAGATTTGATGAAAAAGATATATTCTGGAAATCAATAATAGCAAGCTCTTTTAAAAAAGCAATGTACAGAATGGTAGATATTATCTTCGTTATAGATGAAGATGACGAAATAAACTTTAAGAAAAAGTTAAAAAAATATAAAAGCAAAATTATTCTTGTTGGTGATTCTAAATATGAACGAGTATATCAAACTTTGAAAGACTTTAAAGGTGAAAATGTAATACCAGAGCAAATATATAAAGATAAAAAAGTTTTTGTGATTGGTAGCTCTTGGAAGGATGATGAAGATGTTGTTTTGCCCGTTATAGACCGAATTTTATGTTATGAAAAAAATCTATTAACAGTACTGGTTCCGCATGAACCTAAAGAAACAAAAATATCTGCAATAGAAAAAAAGATTTCCACGAAGTTTCGAAATCTAAGTTTTATTAGATATTCGGAATTAAATAAATATAATAATCAAAATTTAATAATAGTTGACAGTATAGGCAAATTATCAAAACTATATTCAATTGCATATTTAAGTTATGTAGGAGGTGGCTTTAGAACAGGATTACATAATATTTTAGAACCTATAATTTTTAATGTACCAGTATTTTTTTCAAATTTAGTTAAAAACTCAGACGAAGATGAACTGTTATTAAGAACAGGATGTGGAATACTAGTTAAAGACAAAAGAGATTTTTACAGGAAATTTCGAGAATTATTATCAGATAGAAAAAAAAGAGATGAACTTTCTAAAAAGTGTAATGAAATATTTAGGCACACTCTTGGTACAGCAGAAAAAATAATTAACCATTTAACATTAAATTAAAAAATCAAAAGTTGGATAAGAAAAAATTCATAATTGACTCTTTAAAAGAAAGTGCGAATGTTAAAACCCTTGTGATCGAACACTGTTTAAATCAAATAATAGAAGTTGCTGATCTATTTTGCAATTGTATAAGAAATGGGAACAAGATTATGTTATGCGGTAATGGAGGAAGTGCAGCTGACGCACAACATATAGCAACAGAACTAATGATAAGACTCGCCCATGACCTCCAAAGACCAGCAATAGCTGCAATTGCACTTTCTACGGATTGTTCAAATTTAACAGCTGGTGGAAATGATATCGGATTTGAAAATATCTTTATGAGAAATGTCGAAGGTATTGGAAAAAAAGGTGATATACTTTTTGGCATATCAACAAGTGGTAACTCAATGAATATCATCAAAGCAATGAGAAAAGCAAAAGAAATGGCTATTACAAGAATTTGTTTACTTGGGATGGGGGGAGGAAAACTAATTAATGAATGTGATTCTTATATATTAATTCCATCAAATAATGTCCAACGAATACAAGAAGCACATATAACAGTAGGACATATTCTTACTGAACTCACAGAAAGAACATTATATGGTTCTTAAAATAAGAGAAATTATTCGTTAATTTCAAAAGGATATTTTATAGGATAATACCAATCATCTTCCTTATTCCTGCAAGTGAAGAAAAATCTTAACTTATACGGGTCATCAATATTTTCAAGTGTAACAGTGTATAAACCTGAATTATTTCCATCACCATTTAATTCAACGGGATCCATAATTTTTGATATATAATTTTCATTACCTTCTTCAGTAGTATATAATATTTTGATATAATCAGGTTCAATTTTACTTTTAGATGCAACAGATATGCTTATTTTAACTTTGTCACCATTTATTTCCACCTCGGGGACGTTACTCCATGCAGGTCCCCAATATGTAATGGCTTTATAAGCATTGATTAATCCCCACCCATAGATATTATCAGGATTACCAGCTCTATCAGCTGTATTTCTTAATGCTTCTCTAACTTGCATCGGGGTCAATTCAGGATGCGCAGAAAGAATCAAAGCACAGACGCCAGCTGTCAGAGGACAAGAAAAAGAAGTACCATTCATTCCTCCATAAGATGAATCATTTCCCGTCAAATTTTTCCCAAGTGCTACATAATTTCTAACACCAGGTGCAACTACATCAGGTTTAATTCTGCCATCAGGAGTAGGTCCATTAGAACTAAAGTTTGCTATTACACCGTTTAGATCAACAGCTCCCACAGAAATTACAGAGTCTCCATCTCCAGGAGAACCTAATGATGGTGGTATCATCTGTCCATTATTCCCTGCCGATGCAACAAAACAAACACCAAGGTAAACAGCTCTTGCTGCTGCAAGTGTTGTTATTGCTGTTCTTCCATTATAATGCTCATACTGATATGAATTTTTGTTGAACGGTTCATCAAAAGTCCGATATCCAAGCGAAGTTGAAATTACATCTACTCCTTTTGCCTCAGCCCATTCAGTAGCTTCTAAAAAGAAATCTTCTTCCATTGGAGTTTCCGTCGGAACATACTCTGTTTTAGCAAGGATAATTTCTGAACCAAATGCAGGACCAATCAACTTCCCAGGTTTAAAGCCTGCAAGGTTGGATAAAGTTGCAGTACCGTGTGTACTTTGATCAGTCTTATCTACATAAGTTTGATTTGATTCATTATAAGTTTTCGGGTCTTTATTAATAAAATCATATTCATCAGTTATGTTCAAATTTCTTGTAGCTTCGTGATCCCTCCATTCAAAACCACTATCAAAACTTGCTATCATAACACCTTTGCCAATAATCCCAAGATTATGAACCATTGGAACATTTATCATTTTCATTTGTTTATAGGATTTTCCATAATCATATTTATCATCCAAAACATCCTTTTCAAGTTCGAAAATAGTTATATAATCAGTTATTTCAGGCTTTACAAACTTTATAGAGTTCTTATAATTTTTACCTAATAATCTTAATTCAGCAACATAGTCAAGATTTTTAACAACATCAATTTGAGAAGGTGTAAGATATGCACTAACTCCATTAAACCATTTGGATTTAGCAATGATTGAAATTCCCTTACTTGATAAATCATCAATATATTTTTGTTCTAAAGGTAAATCTCTGAAATCTACTAATCGTTCTTCACCAAGCACTTTCATCCTTCTGTTTATTGCTCGTTCAGATAGTAAACTTTTAGCTAATTCATAGGCCTCTGACCCTGGAGTCATATCAACTGTGTAATCATATATTCCCTTATCTTTAAATATAATCCAGTACTTTGCATCGGGTATTTCCTGTGCAAATAAAGAAAAACTCAGAATAAAAACAAACAGCAATACGGATAATTTAATTAAATTTTTCATTTGAAATTTATTTTGATTTTATAAAGTATAATTCTCAAGATAGTGTACAACTCTCATCAGGAATTTTCCTCCAAGCGCACCATCAATTAAACGATGGTCAAATGAAAGTGTTAGATAAACCATAGGCTTAATAACGACGAAATCACCATCTTCAGTTTCTAGGACAACTGGTCTTTTCTTTACTGCACCAACTCCGAGAATTGCAATTTGTGGTTGATTAATTATCATAGTTCCGATAATATTACCAAATACTCCATAATTTGAAATTGTAAATGTACCACCCTGTATTTCATCTAAAGTCAGTTTTTTAATCTTTGCTCTCCTACCCAAATCATTAATTGCTCTTGCTAAACCTACAAGATTTTTACCATCAGCTTCTTTTATCACAGGTACTATTAAACCACCATTATCCATAGCAACTGCAATTCCAAGATTAACCCTACTTTTAATAATAGCTTTAAAGGGTATAGAAGTATTATCGATAACAGAATTTATTAATGGAAAATCTTTTAATGCTTTTACAACTGCATCTGCAATAAATGGCATATATGTTAACTTGAAACCTTCTTTCTTCTCGAAATCATCTTTAAGTTTTTTTCTTATTTTCTCAACTGCTGATAAATCACACTCAGCAATAGAATTAACATGAGGTGATATACTTACAGATTGCACCATATGTTCAGCCATTTTCTGCCTTATGTTATCAAACTCAAATACACTTATTCCCTCTTCATTATAATCAATAACGGTCTTTGGTTTCTCAATTTTTATAGGCTCTTTCACAATAGGCTCTTGGATTACTTTTTCTTCTTTCGGTAGGGTTATTTCTTCTTTCTTTTGTTTCCTTTGATTTATATATTCGAGAATATCTTTCTTAGTAACTCTTCCCTCTAATCCAGAGCCTTTTATAGTTTCCAGTTCAGATATTGAAATACCCTCCTGTTTAGCTATATTTAACACAAGTGGAGAATAAAACCGAGTTCCTTTTTCTACAACGACAGAAGTTATTTCAGGCTCTTGAATTTTTTCTTCTTCGTGTAAATCTATTTTTTCCTCTTTCTTCTTTTCTTCTTTAATCTCTATTTTTTCTGTTGCTTCTGTTTCAAGTCTTGCGATAACTTTTCCAACTTCAACTACTTCATTTTCCTTGTATAAAATTTCCACAAGTATACCTGACTCAGGAGATGGTATTTCTGTATCCACTTTATCTGTTGAAATTTCTAATAGTGCTTCATCTTTTTCTACTTTATCACCTACATTCTTCAACCATTTCAATATGGTACCTTCCATAATGGATTCACCCATTTTAGGCATTATTATATCTATTATCATTTTAGACCTCCTATAATAAACTTTATTAATTAATTAACTATTATAAATTTATATTATTATAACAAAATTTCAGGAATAAATGTTACATTATATTACGTTGAATAATGAACTAATAGATTTATTTAAATTGGTTCTTTTAATTGCTTCTGCAAATATCTTTGACACGGTCATAACTTCAATATTTTTTGCGGTTTTTTTCAATGGTATTGTATCTGTAACAAATAACTTTTTCAACGGTAAATTTTCAATATCACTTATTGCATGCCCCGAAAGAATAGGGTGAGTACAAGCCCCATAAATTTCTTTAGCTCCTTTTTCCTTCAAGATCTTTACCGCATTACAAAATGTACCACCAGTATCTATTAAATCGTCAATAATTATAACATTTTTTCCTTTTACTTCTCCGATAACATTCATAACAACAGCAACATTAGGTTTTGGCCTTCTCTTATCAATTAATATTAAATCAGAATGCAAATTTTTAGCATAAGCCCTTGCCATCTTTACACTACCTACATCAGGTGCTGCTACAGCAAGATTTTTCAATTTCATATTTACAAAGTGTTTTAAAAAAATTGCTGAACCATATAAATGATCAACAGGTACATCAAAAAAACCTTGAATTTGAGGTGCATGTAAATCCATAGTAATAACTCTATCCGCACCAGCTTTTTCAAGCAAATTTGCAATTAATTTAGCGGTTATGGAAGCTCTTGGTTGATCTTTTCTATCCTGCCTCGCATATCCGAAATATGGAATAACAGCATTGACCCTTTTTGCTGAAGAGCGCTTTGCCGCATCTATCATAATAAGTAACTCAAGTAAATTCTCAGCAGGAGAATTTGTAGATTGAACAATAAAAACATCAGCACCTCTTATATTCTCATCATATTTGACCCAAACCTCTCCATCAGAAAAAGTTTTAAATAAAACTTTTCCTAATTTTATTTTTAAAACCTTACAAATTTTTTCACCTAACTCTTGAGAATTTCTACCAGCAAAAACCTTTAATGGGAAATTTTTCATTTTATTTTTATTAAATTATACTATTATCAAAATTATTAAAATCAATTATCTATTTCAATTTCGTAATTCCGTAAAATTCATTAATCTTATCACATATATATTTTATATCTTTGTCTCGTAAACCTGGGAAACTTGGAAGACTAATTCCCCTACCAGCAATACTTTCAGCTACAGGACATTTAATATCTTCGCTCTTAAACATAGGTAAAGTATGTAAGGGATAAAAAAATGGACGAGTTTCAATCCCATTAAGTGTTAAAAATTTTCTCAATCTATTTCTAACTCTTGTATTCTCCACTAAAACAGTCACTAACCAATAAATGTTTTTTGAATTATCAAGGTTATAAAAGGTAATGGGTAAATTTTTTAAATATTTTCTATATTTTTCTTCAATTTTCCTTTTTCTTTCGATAATTTTGTCGATCTTTTCTAATTGTGCCAATCCGATAGCTGCAGATAAATTTGTCATTCTGTAATTGAAACCAAAAGAGACAAAGTAGTAATTATCCATTTTAACAGCTCCATGCATTTTCATCTGACTTGCTTTCTTGAATATTTTATAATTATTTGTTGTTAGCATTCCACCTTCACCTGTAGTAATTGTTTTGTTACCATAAAAACTAAAAGCAGCAACATCACCAATAGACCCTAAACGTCTACCATTGTAAGTATTACCAATAGCTTCAGCACAATCTTCAATAAGATATACTTCATAATCCTGAGAAATTTTAAGTAATTCATCAAGATTACAAGGGAATCCATAGAGATGAACAGCAATAATTGCTTTTGTCCTCTTATTTATTTTTTTTCTTACCTCTTCAGGGTTAATTTGCCAATCATCACCAACATCTACAATAACAGGTCTTGCACCGTTATTAATTACACTGTTCGCTGTTGCGATAAAAGTCAAGCTTGGTAATATTACCTCGTCTCCCTTTCCAATATAAAGCGATGCAATTGCAAGTTGCAATGCACAAGTTCCATTACAACAACTAGTTGCATATTTTACTCCAATATATTCAGCAAATCTCAGTTCGAATTGTGTAACAAACTTCCCCTTAGATGAAACATAATTAGATTTTATACATTCATTTATATATTTTTTCTCACTACCTTTCAGGAATGGTTTATAAATTTGAATTTTATGACCTACTTGCAATTTGTTTTTTAAATGCAAATACATATTTAACAATTTCATTTAAATTTATCATTTTTACACACTCAAGATTATACGGGCATTCTCTCTTCCAGCAAGGGGCACAATCAAGACCTTCTGGAATAATTTTGACACCATTATCATAAAGTTCAACTTCTGCCCAACAGGATAACCCAAACCAAGCAATTACATATTTTCTTAACGCAATTGCCAAATGCATACCAAAGCTATCACCAGAAATTACAATATCAGAAATGTCCATAAAACAAGCGCCCTTTCGAATACCTAAATTAGTTGGAGTATTTATAATTCTTTTTTTCTCATAATCATTGAAAGCGTTATAGATAATATCATTTCTCTCAGTATCTTCTTTTCCACCTAACAATAGAATGATATATTTTTCCTTTTGTAATAATAATTTAATTAATTCAATGTGCTGTTCAATAGTCATTTTTTTATTGGGAAATAATTCCGAACATCCTGTATTAATACCTACATATATTATATCAGGGTTATAGTTTATTTCTGCCTTATAACTCTCAATAAAATATTTTTCTTCATTTGTGAAATTAAAAATATAAGGATCGCGCTTGTATTCAAGTTCAAAAACCTCGTGAATTATTTCCACTCCAGTTTTAGTATTTTCTCTAAATTTCAATTTGTCATTCAAGCCAAGTCTATATGAGTATAAAGCGCTTTCATTAGCAGGAATAATTTTTCCATCTTGATTTAAAAGGAATCCGAGTTTTCTCTCTGCAGAAATTTCATTCGCAAATGCACAAGCGTAATCAGACTTATCTGCATTAAGTAATAAATCAAATTTTATGTTTCTCAATATCATTCTATCGATATCCGTCCAAACATAAATTTTGTCAATTAAATGATTATTGAACAAAATATCTTTTGCTCTTGGCATCGTTATCCAAAATATAGTTGAGACAGGATATTTTCTTTTTAATGAATAAAGAATTGGTGTATTATCAAGCACATTTCCAAGTGCATCTAAAGAAATAATAAGAATTTTTTTACCGATTCTATTCTCGTCACTAAGATCTGCACAACCATCTTCATAACAATTTTTATATGGATAACATGGTTTATAACCAGAAAATTTCTTGCAATCAGGGGTTTTGATTTCCATAAAGTTAATTAATATTTATATAATTTAAAACTTCTTCAATTTGAATCCCATTTTCAAATTTACAATCCTTTTTATCTTTGCTACAATTTGTTTCACAATAATCTTCACTTACCTCAAGATTTACGGATTTATCATTGAGCATTCCCCAATGCTTAGCAGAACTTACATTTCTATGACAATGTAAAACAATCGCTTTTTTATCGAGTGCATCTGCAATATGAGCAGGACCTGTAGACGAAGATATAAATAAATCTGCTTTTGAAATCCCTAAAATTAAATCCCTAACTGTTATTAAAACATTTGTCAAATTAAAAATTCTATTGTAATTTAAATTCTTAATTTCTAATAAAAATTTCTCTGTCATTTCTCTCGCTGTAAGAATTATTGAAATATTTTTATCTTTAAACTTATTTATAATTTCTTTAATAAAAATTAAATATTTATCTTCTGACCAATTAGGTGCTGAGTTTCCTGAACCTGTATGTATAAAAATTTTAAAAGAATCTAATGGCACTCCATTTTCAATTAACATTTTATCAGCTTTCATTTTTTCTTCTTCGGAAATAAATAACTCAACTTTTATATTGTTTGTTTTCACACCAATCTTTCTTGCTAAATCCATACAATAATCCGCTTCGTGTTTAAGATCTCTATATTTTTTTCTTGATACTCCCCTGAAAAATGTAATGAGGTTATATAGTCTAAATCCCGTCATATATTTTTTTCTTACACCACCAAAAAACATTTGAAATGCAGCTCTTTCAGTCGGTAAAACTAGTAATCCATGTGTAAATTTCTGTTCTTTAATTTTAACGACCACATCCCAAAAACTTTCTTTTGATAAATCATCGGTAATAATAGAATCAACATAAGGATTATATTTAAATACTTCTGAAGTTTGTGGTCTTGTCAGAACCGATACATAAGAATTAGGAAAAGTTTTCTTAATTTCCCTGACAATAGGAGTAATCATAATCACATCTCCAAGCCTATCTGTTCTTACTACCAATATTCTTTTTTGCATATTCATTATCACTAATGTGTTGGAAGAATTATTTTATTTTTATTAATTAATAATTGTAATTTTTGAATTATGTTTTCTTTTGGTAGTTCAGTCATGCAAATATTTCCAATTGGGCAACTCAAATATGCACAATTCAAACAACTTAATTTGTCATACACTACTACTTCATGTATCCCTCCATATGGACCTTGTTGAACAGGGCTTGTTGGACCATAAATTCCTAAAACAGGTACTCCAACAGCGGCTGCGAGATGTAATAATCCTGAATCATTTGCAATGATGAATGAACACTTTTTAATTATAGCTGCTGTATATTTTAAACTTGTTTCTGGAATTATATAACAATAATCTTTATGGTGTTCATAAATCTCTATACACTCTTTTAATTCTCTTTCTGTTCCCCAAATTAATACAAATTTAATATTATAATTTTTTCTAATCAAATGTATCAATTCAATATAATCTTTTACTTTGTATTTTTTTGCTTCCCAACCACCTGAAATAATAATACCGATAACAGGATTTGGAATACTATTCTTTGAAAAAAAATTATCAGCAAAACTAAAATGCGCTTCTTCAAGAGGAATCAAAAACTCTTTGTATTTGATAGTGACACCAATTGTACTCAATGCGAGTAAATTGATTTCAAGATTATGACTTGACTCAAGTTTATCACTCACTGGTACCTTTATATTATAAGCATATTTTCTTTTAGGAAAATCATACCCGACCTTATATTTCGCTTTACTTGTAAAAGTTATTAGCGCTGTCCTTGGATTACAGAATAAATCTATAACTAAATCATAATTTTGTTTTCTAATAGTTTTTAACAGACAAAATGATTTATCTGTTACTTTATTGAAAGTTAGAACACGATTAATATACGGATTACCATATAGTACATCACGGCAATTCAATGTTGTTAAAAAATTTATTTCTGCATCAGGGAAAAATTCTCTTAAATTTTTTAAAACTGGAATTGAAAGTATTACATCACCAATTCCAAAAAACTTAATGACAAGTACTTTTTTTATTTCTTTATAATTAATCTCCATTAAATGTTTTCCAGGACTAGAAAATTATTGTATTTAGAAATATTCTTTTTTTTACTCATTGTTTTCGATTTATCTAACTTTTCTCTATATTCACAAAAATTATTTAAAAAACAATCATTACATAATGGGTTTCTCGCCCTACATATACTCCGTCCAAATCTTATTAAACACCGATGCAAAAACAATTTCTTACCATTTGGAATTTTATCTGAAATAGCAGTAAACGTTTTATCAGGACTTACAGTCTTAATAAGACCTATTCTATTTAATATTCTATGTATATGTGTATCAACGGGAAATACATCTCTTCCCAATGCAAATGCTAAAACACAGGAAGCTGTTTTTAACCCAACACCTTTAAAACTTAAAAGTTCATTATATATTTGCTCATTGGTATAATTATTTAAAAAACTTAAATCAAAAGAATTGTATTTCTTATAGATTTTTCTCAAAATATTCTTGATATCTTTTGATTTTGTATTAGCCATCCCACATATTCTTATTTCCTTTTTTATTTTTTCTAAATCTTCATTCATTAAATCAGACCAATTTAAGTATTTTCTTTTTAAGTTATTAAAAGCAATATAAGCCGTTTTATCAGTTGTATTCTGTGATAATTTTGTAGCAATTAAAACATCTAAAATATTATTCTCTTTACAACTAATGGAGTATTTCTTTATTTCTTTATATTCTTTTTCTAAAATTTCAATGATTTTTAGTAGTAAGTCCAACTTTAAAAGGTAAAGTTAAAAAATAAAAATAAATTATTAATTTTTTTGAAAAAAGTAATTTATTTTACTTTTTTTGAATTATTTTTATTCATATTTTTACTTTTTAAAATTCTTAATTTGACCCACAAAAATTTATACAACATATTACTAAATAATCCATTTAATAAAATAATTTAATTATGGCAGAAGAAAAAAAATTTGTACCTTTTATCTCTCCTGAAACGAATCTGGTAGAATTTACTATCAGAGGATTAATTTTAGGTTTGATACTTGCCGTTGTTCTCGGAGCTGCAAATGCATACCTGGGCTTAAAAGCAGGAATGACAATTGCAGCAACCTACCCTGCTGCAGTTCTTGGAATGGCAATTTTGAGATTATTTAAAAGTAATATTCTGGAGGAGAATTTTGTTCGTACTGTTGGATCCATTGGAGAATCAGTAGCAGCAGGTGCTATTTTCACATTACCTGCATTTTTCATAGCAAAAATTTGGGATCCTCAGAATATCACGATTAACAATTACTTAACTGCGACAATTATTTTAATTACTGGTGGCGTTCTTGGGATAATGTTTGTTGCTCTCTTAAGAAGAGTTATGGTAGAAGATAAAGATTTACTTTTTCCTGAATCAACTGCAGCTGCAGAGATACACAAATCAGGTCAAAAGGGAGGTTCTGGTGCAAAGTACCTTTTCAGTGCTATGGGTGTAGGTGCCGTAATACAATTTTTTGCACAATTAAAACTATTTGCTACCTGGGAAAAATTTTATGGCTTTTTCCACAAAACATTAATTCCTGGTACCTTTTTCAAAGCAGAAGGTGGCATGCTTTTAAGTTCTCCTGGGTTTAGCCCCGCATATACTGGTGTAGGGTACATAATAGGTCCAAAATATGCATCACTAAACTTCAGTGGTGGCTTATTAGCATGGGGACTATTAACTCCTATAATTTACTATTTTCTTTACCCATATATAAATGTAGAAGTTTTCTTAATGAATTGGGCAAAAACACATGGACACCCTTTAGAAAAAGTCTCTGACCCTGCATTTCAAATTACACAAATCTGGAGATATATTATACGCCCGATTGCAATTGGTGGTATGTTAATGGGAGCTTTTTATACATTATTCAAAATGAGAAAATCTTTATATGCTGGCTTGAAAAGATCTTTCGGGGATGTAAAAAAAGCTGCAACGGGTTCACAAGTAGAAATTATCAGAACTGAAAGAGATTTACCATTTTTCTGGATCATTATTGGTATTATAGCATCCGCAGTTGTAACATTCTTAATTACATATTTTGTATTCAATACAGGACTAATCCCTGCTATAGTATCAGCAACAATATTAATAATTCTTGCATTCTTCTTCGCTGCAATTTCGGGTTATTTAGTGGGTATTATTGGTTCTAGTAATAATCCAATAAGTGGATTAACATTAACAGCTTTAATAACCACTGCTTTGATACTCGTCTTAATTGGTGTAGATGCTCAACAAGGTGGTGTATCTGCTGTTCTTGGAGTTGCTGCTATTGTTTGCGTTTCAGCAGCAGTAGCAGGAGAAATGTTACAGGACTTAAAAGCAGGGCATCTCTTAGGAGGTACTCCTTGGAAAATGCAGGTTGGTAATATTATTGGAGTTGTAATTTCTGGTCTTGTTATGTTTTATGTATTGAATATGTTGAACCAAGCAGACATTGTTCAAGGTCAACAGCAGGGTTATACTGGAGGATTCGGGAGTAAAAATCTTGCTGCTCCACAAGCTGGACTAATGGCTATGCTTTCCCAAGGTATTATTGGAGGACAAATGGCTTGGCCATTAATTATAGTTGGATTATTCATGGGTCTTGCATTTATAATGATGCAAGTGAAAAGTCCAATGCTTGTTGCTGTTGGTATGTACCTTCCATTAGAAACCACATTTGCAATTTTTGTGGGTGGTTTAATAAAAGGTGTTGTTGACTTGATTGTTGAAAAGAAAAAATATTCCGATTCGCAGAAAGTCAGAATAGAAAACATTGGGATACTCTTAGCTTCTGGTTTGATTGCAGGAGAAGCTCTTACTGGTTTGGGATTTGCTCCATTCCGCATTGCTGGAGTGGTACCTGAAATATTCAAAGAACCACCTGTTATAATCGGTATTGCAGTATTGGTGATTTTAACATTAATCTTAATAATCGTTCCAATCAAGAATCGTGGTTCAGAAGATGAACCAGCTCCACCAAGTGCAGGAATGTAATAATGTTTAAAAAGAAAAAAAATATTAACTTTTTGGAATTAACACCTGTTCATAATAAAAACTTTGAAGAGCAGAATGGTTTAATAACCATAGTTTTTCCTAAATTTAAAAGTAAATTTTTACAATGGTTAATTCCAAAAAGTAAACCACCTAATATAAGAATCTCACTGGACAAAATTGGTTCATCTGTTTGGAAGTATATTGATGGTAACAGCAAAGTTGAGGAAATAATAAAAAGATTGCAAAATGAGTTCGGAGAAGAGTTAATTCAAGCAGAACAAAGAACTTTAAAATTTCTTACATTGTTATATCAAAACAGTTTTATTTATTTTAAAGAATTAAAAAAGGAATAATATATGGGAAAAATTCTTGGAAATCTCAAGCCAACTCGTGTTTGGGAAATTTTTGAGGAAATATGTTCGATTCCACATCCATCAAAACACGAAGCAAAGTTAAGAGAATATGTAATTAACTTTGCAAAGAAAAATAATTTGGAATATGAAGTTGATGAAACAGGAAATTTGGTAATAAGAAAACCTGCAACAAAAGGTATGGAAAATAAAAAAGGTGTTATTTTGCAAGGACATCTCGATATGGTTCCACAAGCAAATTCAGATGTAAAACATAATTTTGAAACTGATCCAATTCAACCAAGAATTGAAGGCGAATGGGTAAAAGCTACAGGAACAACACTCGGTGCCGATAATGGTATTGGAGTTGCAACTACTCTTGCAATACTTGAATCTAAAGATATTCCTCACGGTCCAATCGAAGCTCTTTTTACAATTGATGAAGAAACAGGAATGACAGGAGCTTTCGGATTGAAACCAGGATTTTTAAAAGGTGATATACTCTTGAATCTTGATTCAGAAGATGAAGGAGAATTATTTATTGGTTGTGCAGGTGGTACAAACGGAAGCTTCTTCTTTACATATAAAGAAGTTGATACACCTAAAAATGTAGTAGCATTCAAATTAAGCATTACAGGTTTAAAGGGTGGACATTCAGGATGTGATATTCATCTTTATCGAGGAAATGCAAATAAAATTTTATTCAGATATTTAAAGCATGCTGAGATTAAACATGGCTTAAGACTTTCCAGTGTAAATGGTGGTACATTAAGAAATGCGATTCCAAGAGAAGCATTTGCTACATTTGTAGTACCTAAAGAGAATGCAGAGGAACTCAAAAAATGTGCTCTTGAAATGTATGAAGTAATAAGGAAAGAATACGCAACAATAGATCCAGATTTCAAAATGGAAGTAGTTGAAACTGAGATACCAGAAAAATTAATTGATGAAGATACCCAAAAGAGATTAATAAACTCAATTGTTGCTTGCCCTAATGATGTAATTAGAATGAGTAATGATATGCCTGGTTTAGTTGAAACATCAACAAACCTAGCGATTGTAAAATCGGAAAACGGAAAAATAGAGGTGAGATGTTTACTTCGCAGTTCAGTAGATTCAGCAAAAGAAGCACTTGAACAAATGTTAGCATGTTTATTCGAATTAGCTGGAGCAGAATATCAATTTGATGGTAGGTACCCAGGTTGGAAACCGAATCCCCATTCTCCAATATTAGAAGTTATGAAAAAAGGATATGAAATAAAATTCGGCAAAGCACCAAAGATAAGTGCTATCCATGCAGGATTAGAATGTGGACTTATTGGTGGTGTCTATCCTAACCTTGATATGATTTCTTTCGGACCTACAATAAAGAACCCTCATTCACCAGATGAAATGGTAAATATTGAAACTGTGCAAAAATTTTGGGATTACTTACTCTATACTTTAGAAAACATACCTGTTAAATAAAGACTTTAATATTGAAAACTTGATTTTAAGCCATAGGTAAACAACCCTATGGCTTTTTTAATTTTAAATTTAATACAGCTAAGCTAGTAGTGTTAAGAAAAAAATCATTAATTAAATATTTAAATTTTAAATATAATTTTATTATATTTGAAGTTATAAAGTAAAGAAAGGAGTAAAGGTATGAAAAAAATTTTCATTCTCTTATTAATTATTTTACTTCCCATAAGTTTTTTATTTGCTCAGAGAGCAATTTTCACCCAAAACTGTGACCCGATAAAAGATGATATTAACAATATAAGATTACATACTAATTTTAGATATGGTTATATTCCACCAAATTTAATAGAACAATATCCAGGTTCAATCCCAAACACATCAAACTTCTGGGATTATCAAACAAATGGAGCAAACCTGAATCAATTATGGGTTTTTGGTGATACTATAATTGTTTCATACCCATCAGTTGATTCAACAGATCCGACAGGTGCATCTACAAGAATTAACTGGTATATTTACAGTGTAAATGGTGGTGCAAACTGGTCAACACCCATTCAACTTACATTCTTACCAAATAGAAGTGCTTATCCTGACTTATGCCCTTACCTAGCAGGAACAGATAGAAATGTAGTAATATCAGGAAGAAAATATAATGGTTCTCTTTCCAGAGGAGGTGCATGGAGTGAGACTATGCTTGGCCTTGGTTCATTTCTTTCAGCTAATGTTCCTGAACCAGGGAGAGATTTTTTTGGATGGTATATAGGAAATTATAAATATGGTGGAACTTATAGTTCACCTGATGCTTCTTCAAATGATAGTTTGTTTTATGTAAAATATGATGTAGCACTTAACACTTTTAGTAATAAAACAACTTTAGCTGTATCTCCTACAAACATATATCAAAATGTAAGATACAGACATACTGCAAATGCATCAGGGACACACCAATTTGTAATGTGGTGGGATAATACTACTGGTGCCTATGCTTTGAGGTATAGGACAACAACAGATGGGGGAACTACCTGGTCTGCTACAGCTGCATTGCAAATAGCATTTGGATTAAATGGAACTATCAATGGTGATGTATGTAGCCCATGGTTTGGATATGATGCTGTATATAAACCTGGAACCAACAATTGGTATTGTGTTTGGAGTACTTTATATCCAACTGCAACTGGGCAAAATACATCTTCACCTGGTGGTTGTAAAATATTACTTGCATCTCCTGTTGTAAATGGTGGAGTACCAGTTGAAGTTGCAGGGAAAATTAATATGACAATAATCTCAGATACTAATTTATTCTTTAATAGAGCAGCACTACAAGTCGGAGTTACTCCTGTATCTCATCCATCAATCGCATTCTCTGACGATGGTTCTAGAATTGTTGTTGCATTTTCTGCCTTTCAACCAGGAGATTCATTAGATGGTTTCAATTTCAATGATATTTGGGTTACATATTCCGATAATGGTGGTTTAAACTGGGCAACCCCATGGAATTTAACAAACACACAAACATGGGACGAATTATATCCTGTACTTTCTCCAACTGGAAATTCTCCAAACTCATTTAAAATCAGATTCCAAGCAACAAGAGGTCCAGGATCTCAAAGTTTCAGTAACAATGCTCCAGTTTATAGAGTCTATCAAATCTATCAAGTTTTCAATCCACAAGGGACAGGAATTAAAAATGTAAATTCACAAATACCTGACAAATTCGTACTTGAACAAAACTATCCAAATCCATTTAACCCAACAACAAAAATCAAATTTTCAATTCCACAAAGTGCTAATGGTAATGTTATCTCATTAAAAGTTTACGATATTCTCGGAAAAGAAGTTGCCGAATTGTTCAATGGAAAATTAAATTCAGGTGAATATGAAGTTGAATTTAATGGTGGTAAACTAGCCAGTGGAGTTTATTTCTATCAATTGAAATCAGATAAATATGTTGAGACTAAAAGAATGATTCTTGTAAAATAAATTAATTTCTAATTGATAATGAAAAGGTTGCATAAATTAATTATGCAACCTTTTTATTTTTAAAATTCTTTTTAAAATAATTTCCTTTATATTAATAATTAATATAAATAGATTTTAGAAAAAAAATAATACTATGAAATACAAATTATTTGGTAAAAGCGGATTAAGAGTTTCGGAAATTTGTCTTGGTACAATGACATTTGGGCAAGAATGGCAATTAGGTGCAGGTTACGAAGATAGTAAAAAAGTTTTTGATGTATTTGTAAATGCTGGTGGGAACTTTATTGATACTGCAAATAGATACACTGAAGGAACGAGTGAAAAGTGGGTTGGTGAGTTCATTGCTTCAGATAGAGATCATTTTGTCCTTGCAACAAAATATACTTTATACGATAGACGAGATGATCCAAATTTTAACGGTAATCACAGAAAAAATCTATACCGTTCAGTTGAGAGTAGTTTAAAGAGATTAAAGACTGAATACATTGATTTGTTATGGTTACATATGTGGGATTTTACCACTTCAATAGAAGAAGTAATGAGGAGTTTAGATGATTTGATCAGTTCAGGTAAAGTCCACTATATAGGAATATCAGATACACCCGCATGGATTGTTTCAAGAGCAAATGCCCTTGCTGAATTACGAGGGTGGCATAGTTTTGTAGGACTTCAAATTGAATACAGCTTAATAGAACGAACACCAGAGCGAGAACTTTTACCCATGGCAAAAGCATTGGATTTAGCAGTAACTCCATGGGGTGTTCTTGGTGGTGGTGCCTTAACAGGGAAATATCTCGATGATAAAACTTCCATTGGAAGAGTTTCACCAGATTCAAAGAGAAGAAGCGAATATGCATTAAAGATTGCGAAAGAAGTAGTCTCTATTGCTAAAGAATTAAATAGAACACCAGCAGAGGTTGCAATTAACTGGACTCGTCAAAGAAATCAGGTTATAATTCCGATTGTTGGAGCAAGATATGAACAACAAATTAAAGATTGGATTCGTTGTGTAGATTTTATTATTCCCGACGAATTTATAAGTAAACTTGATGAAGTAAGTAAGATTGATTTAGGCTTTCCACATGAATTTTTTAGAAATCCAAATATAAAAGATGTAATATTTGGTGGAACGCAGGATAAAATAATTAAACACCGAGAGTTTTAAACAACTTTAATAACTACTTTCCTTAATTTAAACTCGTTTAAGAATTATTTAATATATTTTTGATATTTATTAATCTAATTTACTTCCACATGAAGTACAGAACTTTGCATCTATTGGGAGTTCAGCTCCACAGCTACATTTCTTTAATTTAGGAGATTGTTTTCCAATAATCTCTTCCGCAGCTTTGTCTAGCTCTTCAAGCTCTTTTTCCTTCAGCTCAATTTGTTTTTCAATATTTTCTAATTCATTGAATTTATCTTTAAATTTATCAATTACAAATGTTCCACTTTTATACATATCATAGAACTCAGTTCCTAATGTCAAAAGAAGAGCTGATTTTCTTTGATTCAAATTACTTATTTCTCCTTTAATCTTCGTTGAATCAACTAAATGCTTGGACTTGACTTTTACTTTCGTTAGCCCTTCATCAAGTCCTTTTTTAAGTTTATCAAAAAAATCTGACATAATTACCTCCAATTTGGATTTTTATTTTAATTTAGCTCCACATTGACTGCAAAAAGTTTCATTTGAATATACAACTGCTCCGCATGTTGGACATTTCATTGTTATCGTACCCAAAGGCGCTTTTCCTTTAAAAAACAATTCATAAGCATTATACCCAATAAGAGCAAGTGAGAAAATCAATATAAAATAGAACCCAATTTTCAATGCAATGGGCACATCTATAGCAACAATAATCAAAAAGAGAAAAATAACTCCACCTAATATCAATTCTAACAACTTATTTTGCCCTTTAAATACAATTGAAATAATTAATCCAGCAATGGAAACGAAAAAAATAATGAATGTAGGTAAATAAAAATCTGCATATTCCCCAATACCAAAAACAAGACTAATACCTAATATATTAATAGAAAATCCGAAAATCCCAGCCCCCGCAAATGGTAAAAAAAATGAAATCAAAATTAACCCGAAAAGGATTGTTGAAAGGTAAGGTTTTATTTGTTCCATACTAAAATTATTTATTAATGTATAAAAAAATTTTCTAACATTACAAAATGTGAAATATTTTCAATAAATTCAAATATATTTGAATTGCCAAAGTTTTTAACTAATGTAATATACAACCTACAATTTTATAGTATTGAAGTCAAGAATAATATTGATTAATTTAAATATATCTATCTAATAGAAAGGAGCGATTTATGATTAAAAAAATTTTAGTTATAATATTTATAATTCTTTTTTCACATAATATAATATATTCTCAAGAAATGAGCATTAAAGAAAAGGTCGAGAGGTATAAACAAGTAACTTTAACAACTGACTTAAGCTGGTTAAGTGAAAGTGAAAAGAAAATGATACCGATTTTAATAGAAATAGCAGATATTATGGATAACCTATTTTGGTTGCAAAATTATGGAGATAAAGAAGAATTGCTTTCAAAAATTACAGATGAATACGAAAGAAAATATATTTTAATAAATTATGGTCCATGGGATCAACTAGATGGTGAGAAACCTTTTATTAAAGGATTTGGAGAGAAACCAAAAGGTGCAAATTTTTATCCTCCAGATATGACCAAAGAAGAGTTTGAAAAATTAAATGACTTAAATAAAACGAGTCCCTATACAATTCTTAGAAGAAATAATGAAGGAAAGCTTATTGTAATACCTTATAGTATAGCTTATGAGAAAGAATTAAAAAAAGCACACTCTCTTATGCTAAAAGCAGCTGAGTTCGCTGAGGATGAGGGATTAAGAAAATATTTACAATTAAGAGCGGAAGCATTAATTACAGATAATTATCAACCAAGTGATTTTGCTTGGATGGATATGAAAACATCAAACATTGATTTTATAGTTGGACCTATTGAAAATTATACTGATGCATTATTTGGATATAAAACTGCTTTTGAATCTTTTGTTTTGATAAAAGATATAGAGTGGAGTAAAAAGTTAAACAAATTTTCTGCTCTTTTACCTGAATTGCAAAAATCATTACCCGTTGCAGAAAAATACAAATCTGAAACCCCAGGATTAGAATCTGATCTAAATGTTTATGATGCAATTTATTATGCAGGCGATTGTAATGCAGGTAGTAAAACAATAGCAATAAACTTACCGAACGATGAAGAAGTGCAACTCAAAAAAGGATCTAGGAGATTGCAATTAAAAAATGTTATGAAAGCGAAATTTGATAATATTATGATTCCCATATCAGAAATTTTAATTGTACCAGAACAGCGAAAATATGTTAAGTTCAATGCATTTTTTGAAAATACAATGTTTCATGAAGTGGCTCACGGACTTGGTATTAAAAACACTATTAATGGTCAGGGAACTGTAAGAGAAGTTTTGAAAGATATGTACTCAGCAATGGAAGAAGGAAAAGCGGATATTCTTGGGTTATTTCTTGTAACTAAACTTTATGAAATGGGTGAACTAACAGAAGGCGAATTGATGGACAACTATGTTACTTTTGTCACAGGAATTTTTCGTTCTTGCAGATTTGGAGCAGCAAGTGCACATGGAAAAGCAAATATGGTAAGATTTTATTATTTTCAAGAGAAAGGAGCTATTACAAGAAATAATGATGGTTTGTATTCCATTAACTTCGAAAAAATGAAAGAAGCGGTAATATCTTCAGTACAACAAATTTTAATGATTCAAGGTGATGGAAATTACTCACTTGCAAAATCAATAATTGAAAAAGATGGATTTATAAAAGAAGAATTAAAATCTGATTTAAATAAAATTAATTCAGCAAATGTTCCTGTTGATATTGTTTTCAATATGGGATTGGGATATCTACACTTTTAATATAGTACTTTGAAAAAATTATTCTGTTCTTTTATAAACTACATTTACATATAAATACACAAATTTAATTGAAACTTTAAGCCTATACAAGGATGTGGTTAATCATGTAAAATAGAGCTCAGTATAACTTTTAGATAAAACAATAATATCAAACACCATAGATAAAACCGTCAGCAATAACGATAAATTCACCTTCAATATATTTATATAGATAATAACCAGACCCTTCATAGTAACCCTGGTCTGCAAGGATTTCATCGAAACCATCACCATCTATATCTGCAATTCCTTTCACAATAAAATATCCATAGTCTTTATCTTGTAGGGATATCATTTTATAAATGATGTTACCATAATTATCAGTAATATAAGAAGTATTAATATAAAACTCGAAACTAATTCGCTGAGAGAAATTAATGATAAATTGTTCGTTATTCCTGTCAGTAAAATTACCCTTGAAAATCTTTACACTCTCATCATAAATTGTGTCTATTGTTATGTATTTATCTTTTTCTTCTTCGCTATCATAAATTTTTACTTCTTCTCCCAAAATAGATGATTTGAGAGAATTTTTAAGTATATTATAAATATTATAATCAAACTCCTGACTCAAAATAAGTTGTTTTGCCTTATCAAACTTAGATATAATAACAGGCTCATCTAATACTAATTGTGGCTGATCTTTATATTCCAATACAACATAAAAAATATTACCATTAATATAGGTATCATTAGGTACAAAACAATAGCCCGTTACAATTGCTTTATAAATGCCTTTTGAGGTAGATAAATAAAATTCCTCTCCTATTTTGATATTAGTAAGTTTTTTAAACTCAGGATAATATTTATCAAAAAGTATATATGATGTATCTTGAAGACTATATCCTTTACTTGACAAAAACTTTTCTATGTAATTCATATAATCTTCATATATAGAACCATATTCGTTTTCTTTCCAAATTGATTCATCATTAGCAAAAATATGATCCTGCAAAAGAATTTTTTTCCCTTCAATAGAAATTCCAATGTAAACATTATTATTAAAAGAGAAAACACAACCCACTATTAAAAAATAGACTATTCCTATTGATAATAATTTTTTCATTATCACAAAATAATAGTTTTAAAAATGATATAAGTTATTTGAGTAAAACCATAGATTTTATTTCAGTAAAATCCAACGCTTCAAGTTTATAAAAGTAGATTCCACTTGGTAAATCTGAACCATCGAATTCTGTTTCATAGTAACCTGGCTCAAGATGATTGTTCATAACTACATTAACCTGTCTACCTAAAATGTCAAATACTTTTATGGTAACAACTCCTGATTTAGGAACAGCAAATTTTATTTTTGTTGAAGGATTAAATGGATTTGGATAATTTTGCATTAATTCATACTTAGCAGGAACTTCACTACTAATTTGTTTGACATAAATATTTACTGTATCAAATATAGCAATCTGATTGATAAAGTTATTCATAGTTACCTGAAAAGTTGGATTTGTTCCATTATATGATCCTTGTCCCCCACCAACCCATCTATTAAAGTAATACGTCTTATTATTAAACTGAACCTGTAATGGAGATATAGAGACTGTAACAACACTTCCAGAATCATGATACATATTAGCATTGGATATATTAACTAGTGGGAAAATTCCACTTGGGTTGGTTGATGCTTGAAGTTTCCACTGTAATTTATAGTATGCTATATATTGGTTTGTTGTCGTATTTACTGTTATTGTTTGAGTTGTATCACCATTATTACTCCAATTTTGGAATACATATTGATATGATGTGTAATTCATTGGTGATATTGCCTGTAATGTATGAGATGAACCAACCTCCCAATCAAATACAGTATATGTTGTATATGTATTCCCATCTACTTTGTATTGAACCACACCATTACGATTCGTACCAACCAATACATAATTTCTATTAATAAGGTAAGACACTGTTGTTTTATGGCTCTTGTTATTAGCATCTGTAGCAGTAAGAATAATTTGATAAACACCAGCAGGAGCAGCTGAAGTAGAGTTCACTTGCACAAGTAACGAATCATTCAAATTTGAAAGAGTATTACCGTTCGGGAAATTTACTGTAACATTTGTATTACTTGGCGACACCGTAGCAGAAAAAGTAAGTGGCATATTATACCCCGTTGCTTTAAGAGGAACCCTTACTCTAAATGTTCCGCTACCACTTTGCCCCTGCAATACTGCTCTGTATGCTGGATACGGTAAAAGAGTAAAGTTAACTGTTCTTTTTGCAGCACCAAGAATTTCCTTATTTGCTGCTTGAACAAATGCAAGATAACTTACTTGATTTTGATTCCAAATTGTATCTCTCTTGAACCTATATTCAACAGTTTGCAAGGTGCCAGGGAACAAGGTTATTGGACTTCCATTACCGTTTGGGAACATCCTTCTCATCACCCAATAGAAATCTGTTTCACCGTTTGTACCTGGAGGATATTGATAGTGAATATGATTTTCAATTACAGCTATATGCAAAGTAGCATTTGGATTGGATAAATAAGATTCACCATATACAGTAACTCTTATTAAAATACTATCACCTGAAAGAACGCTATCTTTAAGTAATATTGTAACAGGGCTTAATAAATTTTCTCTCATTGTATAATAATATTGAAAAGTACTTTGAGAGTATGGGGGACTAATGCCATAAATACCATCGAAAAATGATTGTGGAATTGAGTTTACATTATAATATGTCCTTCTAGCATTATTATCATTTGGATTATATAAATACATTGGATCATTTCCAGGGGAGGGCCAGTTCATATGATATGCAATAGCAGCTAACCTTTCGGGATCTTTTGAATTAACAAAAGCTGTTAAAATAGGGTTATTTGAAGCGCAGGGCCCACAAGTAGAACTTGTGAAGAATTCTAAAAGCATCATTCTATCCCCTGAAAATGCAATAGTTACTGTTAGTAATATTAATACGATTGTAAAAATTACTTTTTTCATTGTTGTTTTTATTTAATTAATAGATAATTAAAAATAATACATATAATTTTTAAATAAAATAAATATTATATAATTTGTATCTAAAATGAAAAAAATCATTACATTATTTTTCATTGCTATTACCCTAAATAATATCTTCGCACAATTTATCAATGAAAATATTAAGGGAATATTAATTTTACAGGATAGTAGAACGCTCGGAGATAATAATATCCTTCTAAATTATCTGAGTTCCGATAATGAAGAAATTATTATCAGAGCTCTAAATGCACTTGCTAACATTGAGGATAGTTCATCAGTAAATACCATAGGGATTCTATTTAATCACTATAGTCCTCAGGTTAGAAAACAAGCAGCATTTACCCTTGGGCAAATTAAGTGTTTTAATTCAAAAAAAATCCTTGAGAATGTTTTAGAAGTAGAAAACGATATAAGAGTGAAAAAAGAAATTATTAACTCTCTTGGTAAAGTTGGTGATGAAACATCACTAAATTTAATAACATCTCAAAGTATTAATGAAGATGAAATTAATTGTGCAATTGCTTTATCAATTGCTAGATTTGCAATAAGGAATATAAAATCTGAGAAAGCCATTCAATGGTTAAAGAAAATACTATCTACAGATTTTGGGGATATAACTGAAAATAATATTTCTTATGCATTTTTCAGAATAAGAGATGAAAAATTACTAAATATTGTAGAGGATGATCTAAAAAATTTTTTAATATCAAAAAGCCCACTAACAAGGATGTGGGCATATTCAGCACTTGGATATATTGGAAATTCAAAAAACCTGAAGGAAATTTATAAAAACTATTCAGAAGAAAAAGATTGGAGAGTTAAAGTTAATATAATAAATTCTTTGCAAAATTATTCCAAAAAAAGCAAGGATATCATTTCTGAAGAAATGGCAGCACTATTATTAAAAGCAAAAAATGATGAAAATGTAAATGTTAGGATAACCGCTTTGAAACAAATTGGAGAAATATTTTCGCAAGCAACTGATAATAATGTAAGTAAAAATATTCTTATTGAATTAGAATCATATTTGAAAGACAGAGAAACCAAAAATTATTACGAAATCGGTGAAGCAATAATTTCATATTCAAAAATTAAAAAAGATAAAGCTGAAAATTTTCTCTTTAAATATCTTTCTGAAACAAATAATTATGCTCTGAAACCATACATCATTTTATCATTTAAAAATTTCAACTCATACAAATATTATAGGAAATTAAAAGAGCAAATCTCAAAAGATATAACTAAATATGTGGACGAGTTGGGAATGGTATTTAAAGAATTTATTCAAGATAAAATACTAGCAGATATTTATTATGCTTTCATTGATTTGTTGAATTCACAAATTGATAGAATAGAGGAAGATGATTATAATGAATATAGATTGATTTTTACTGAATTTTTAAATTCAAAAGATCCAAGAATAGTTGAGTTATGTATAAATTCATTGAGAGATGAAAAATTTAAAAGATTCTCGGATGAAACTCAAATTGTTTTACTATACGATTACAACAATCTAGAATACCCAAAGGATAAGGAGATTATGAAATTATTTATTGAGGAATTTGGTAATTTGAAGATTAAAGAAGCAACTGAAATTCTAAAAAAGAATTTGTATTACCATGATTATGATATTGCAAAACTATCTTCTGAAGCTTTGAAAAAGATTACAGGAGAAGAGTACTCTTATTTATCAGCAAGAAGAACATTTTATGATTGGAGTTACATTAATTCACTCTCGAATAAAAGATTTGCAACAATTCAAACAACTAAAGGTGAAATTAAAATTGAATTATTATTGAATGAAACACCTTTTACTGTAGCTAATTTTATCAGACTTGCAGAAAGTGGGTATTATAATGGAACCATATTTCATAGAGTAGTTCCTAATTTTGTAATACAAGGTGGTGATCCTTCAGGTACAGGATGGGGAGGACCAGAATATACAATTCGCACAGAAATTTTTAATACATCATTCGAAACAGGTGCAGTTGGGATGGCTTCTTCTGGAAAGGATACTGAAGGGAGTCAGTTCTTCATTATGCATTCACCACATTATCATCTCGATGGGAGATATACTTTATTTGGAAAAGTTATTGAAGGACAGGAGGTAGTTGATAAAATATATATAAACGATTTTATATTAAATATTTTATTTAGTAAAGAATAAAAAAAGCGAAGTTTATTTGAAAACTTCGCTCAACTTCGGTATGAGGGTATGGTTTAAGGTTTCGTCATAAAACTCAATGCAATTTTTGTTCCCTAATATTGGTTTATTTAATGTTTAAAATTTTAATTTTCTTTTCAAAACTCATCTCAATTTGATACTAATTTATTGCAATATGAGATACTTACTCAATTACGGATGTTAGTTTTGATATTCCGAATAATATTCCTGATAAAAGTTACAAACTCATCTCTACTAAATGGTTTTGATATATAGTGAGTACATCCCCGTTCTAAAAATTCCTTTTTATCTTTATCCATTGCAAAAGCTGTAACAGCAACAATTGGAACATTTTCATACCAAGGAATTTTTCTAATTTCTTCAACCGCTTGAAGTCCATCCATCCCAGTCCTGAAATTGATATCCATTAAAATAATATCATATTTTTTGATTTTTGCTTGATTTATACCATCAACAGCATTTATTGCAACATCTATATTGCAAATACCTTTTAAAAAATTATTAACGATAATAACAGCTTCTCTATCATCTTCAACATATAAAACATCAGGTAGTGGAAAACCACTGTGTAAAATATCTTCACTTTGTTTTGATATATCTTCACTAATACTATCCATATCAGTAACATTTTTTTTACTTAAATATGGAAGTAGTACAACAAAAACCGAACCTTTATCAATATTACTTTCTTTAAGATAAATTTCGCCATCAAGAGTATTAACTAAATTTTTTGTAATGGTCAAACCCAAACCAACCCCTTCGAAAGTTCTACCGTGCCCTTCACTTACTTGCCTGAATGAATCCCAAATAATATCCTGCTTCTCTTTGGGAATTCCAATTCCAGTATCTTCAACTGTAATACAAACAAATTTTCTCTTTTCCTTTTCCTCTAAAGTTAATTTAACTTTAATATGTCCTTGATTAGTATACTTAATTGAATTATTAATAAGATTGTTAAGTATTTGCCTGATTAAAGCAACATCAGAATATATTAATAAATCATCATATTCCGATTCAAACTTTAATTCAAGATTTTTTTCTTTAGCAAACGACTCAAAAAAAGTTACAACATCTTTAATTTCCTTGATAACATTGAAGGTAGAATATTTTACTTTCAGTTTCTTTGCTTCTATAATAGATAAATCAAGTAGTTGATTCAAAGTATCAAGTAATCTTTTTGAGCTTTTATTGATTTTTTCAGCAAACTCAATTAGGTGTTTCTCTTTCAAGTTTTCTTTAAGTATATCGGAAAAGCCAATTATTCCGACCATAGGTGTTCTTAATTCATGACTCATTTGGGCAAGGAAATTAGACTTTATTCTATTCATCTCTTCGGCACGCTCTTTAGCAAGCACAAGGTTTTGTTCAATAGTTCTTTTATGGGTTACATCTTCTATCATTTCTATCAAATGACTTGGGTTGCCCTCTGTATCCCTTATTAAACTAGTAGAAGATTCACCCCAAAACACATTCTTATCTTTTGTAATGTACTTTTTTGTAGTTTTGTAGACTGATATCTCACCTGAAAATAATTTTCTGTAATATTCTTCATCAACTGGAATATATTCAAAATCAACAATATTTCTGAAAGATAAATTAAGTAACTCTTCCTGATTATATCTAACCATACTACAAAAAGCATTATTAACTCTAATATAATTGAAATTGTTATCTAATAAAACCATCCCAACTGGTGCTTCATCAAAAATCTTTCTGAATCTCTCCTCACTTTCTTTCAAAGCAATTTCAGCATTTTTCCTTTCCGTAATATCCAGCACACTAGAAATAATACATTTAACATCATTAATATTTATTAACTCAGCTGATAATAAACCTGTTAAAACTTTTCCTGACTTTACCTTAAATTTGTATTCCCTTTGCACTACTCTCCCCTTAGTAGTTAATTCTTTAATTAGGTCTTGCCTATCTTTCGGATCAAGCCATATTCCATATTCAAGTGTTGTCTTCCCGATAATTTGGTTATATTCATAACCCGTTATTTTTAGAAAACCTTCATTAACATCAAGAATTGTTCCATCATCAAATCTTGTAAAACATATAGCATATGGTGAAGAAGAAAATGCTTTCGAGAACTTTTCTTCACTTAGTCTTAGTTCTTGCTCAGCATTTTTTTTATCTGTGATATCCTGAATTGCTAAAGAAAATTTAGAATGTCCAAAATCATCCTTTCCTATAAAATGCGAAACAGCATATCTCCATTGATTTTTTGAGTTTAAATACTCAAAAGTAACTGGTGATTTTAGCTCTTCACTTTTTGAAAAATTTTCTAACCAGATAGTCCTTATTCGCTCTGGGATTTTCAAATCTGAAAAAGATTTACCTCTAATTTCTTCCTGTGTAAAATTAAAATATTTTGCAAGTTCTTTGTTAACTTCTAAAAAATAAATTTCATTATTGTTAATTTTGCACAACGCTCTTAGCACTCCAGGGCTATCAAAAAATTCGCGGAAGTTTGATTCCCTTTCTATCGTTTCTTTTCTGGCGTTTACTAAATCTGTAATTTCTTGAAATTCAGTTATAAAATATTCCTTGTCTAAATAAAAAACATTAATTCTAAACCATTTATTCGTACTAAGAGAGTTATATTCAAAAGTTTTTCTATAATCATCACATTCGACAGGAGGTAAAGTCAACCATCTCTTAATTCTTTTTTCAAAATTAGGTATTGATTCTGAAGCTTTTCTGCCTAAAACTATATCTCTTTTAAAACCTGTAATTTCTTCAAATGCTTTATTCGCATCAAGAATTATAAAATCAATAACATTGTTTTTTTCATCTCTTATAACTTTAAATAATGCTATGCCACTTATTATTCTTTCTAAAATTGCCTGATAATACTTAACAGTTCTCTTCACATTTATTATATTTTTTAGTTAAGCAAGTTAATTTAAGAAAACAAATTAATCAATACATTTTAATTTATATCTGCTTCAGAAATTAAACTTAAGTTTATTAATTTGCAAAACTTAATACAAATCAAAACAATTTATTTAAACCAACGGCGAATAACGAAGCATTTTGAATTTTCGGGGCAGGAATTTAAACTATTAACAGGAATTCTCTCTTTTAATAACCACCTTAGCCGTTTTTCAATTTCAACTAAATGTACTCCTCTATTTGGAGAAGACTCCACAATATAATTATTGTCTAAAACATAGAAAGTATGTCCTACATATCCTATAATATCAAGTGGTCTTAATAAATTAATTATCTCATCAAGGTCTTTACCTTCAATATCTACCGAATCACCAAATTGCAATAATTCTTTAGAACTACGAGGTGTAAATCTTTCGGTAACATCATACAGCAACCCAGAACAATCGACACCTGTAAGAGTCCACTTTTGTTTTATTTCATCGGAAAGCTCATCTGCGGGAGGATAGAATTCAAGCAGTTCAGGAAAACCAAAAGCAAATATTCCTCCAAAAAGATAAGGAGTACCAACTCTTGATTTTAACCTTTCAATAATTATTTCTTTATTTAATGAATCTTTTTTGAGAATATCAGGTTTCTTATTCGTCGTTTTTACAAAACGAGAATCAATATAATAATTAGAAGTTTTGTAAGGAGAGTTTTCCGAAATTACCTTGTAAATAATTGAGTTCTTTATTCTAAATGCATCTTTAATTTCAAAAATTGTATTTGGAAATGCAACATATTCGAAACCATAAGTAACACCACGAGAATCTAGCTTCAAAGTGGAACCATCTTCTCCACCAAAAATAGAGTATAGGTCTGGAATACTAAATACTGGTGTATAATTAATAGAGATGGCGTATCTATCCGATTGAACTTTTTCGTATTGAGAAAATGAAAAGTTTATATTTAATAAAGCAAAATTTATAATTATAAAGATGTGAATTAATCTTTTCATTTGCTTTATAATAGACAAAAACAATAAAAAATTTTACAAAACTAAAAATAAAATTAATTAACAGAAAGTTAGAAAGAAAAAATAAAAGGGCTGAAAAACTCAGCCCCTAAATTATCTACAAATAGTATTAGTTTATTATTTAAGTAGAATCATTTGCTTTGTTTGTGAGAAAGTTCCTGCAACTAGTCTATAGAAATAGATTCCAGATGGTAAATCAAAAGCATTAAAAACGATATTATGTTCACCTGCATTAAGATTATTATTTAAAAGCTCAGCAACTTCTCTACCTAATACATCATAGACTTTCAATGTAACCAAACCACCTTTAGCAAGTGAGAATTTAATTGCAGTGGTCGGGTTAAATGGATTTGGATAATTTTGATACAAATTGTAATTAAAAGACGAGGTTTCATTCTTCTTATGGAACAAAGGAATGTTCACTTCATCAGCTCCTTTATAAGGTGCGATTGGGTGTCTTAAATCATTATCAAAGTCTGTAGTTATACCAGCAATCGGGGTACCTTTCAGATTTGTATCACCAACTGAAGCTCCTGTTAAATGGAGATTCGTTGCAGAAACCAAGGTTACATTGTTAAACACCGTGTTTTGTTCATTTGGACTTGCAGCAGCTTTGTAATCTGAAAGATTATTGTAACCAGTTGTTCCCCAGTAAGCATGGAAACTATTTGTACCATTCGCATAGTAACAATTGTAATCAATATTGAGAGTTCCTGTTGTTGAAACCAGTGCAAAACCAATATGATTTACATTACCACCTGTTCTGTAATTAATGCAAATGTTATTTTTCATATTAAGTGTTAAAGCAGAAGCACCTATCCTTATACCCGCAGAGGTTGTAGCTCCAGAAGTTCCTCCTGTATGATTGCCACCAATACGGATTGTGTTGTAATAAATGTTGGCGGTATAAGCATTAGAACCAAGAAATTCAATACCAGTGACAGTTTGTACATTTAAGTTATCGAGAGTATTTGACACCATGTTGTTCTGTACATTAAAAATAGAACCTGCATTAGGGGAAGCAGCATAAATTCCTCTGATTACAGTAGATGTAGATGTAGATGTAGATTGTAAGTCATAAATCCAATTTTTTCTTATATTATAAGTAGCACCTGACATTGTTGACATAATAATTCCAGAAACTATAGTATTATTAACACCAACAGTTTGGTAAATTTTGCAGGAATCAATATTTGTATTCATTGCACCAGAAACTAACCATACACCTGCATAACCCCAATTAAATATTTCACAGTTGGAAATTGTGTTACTATCATTTGGGATAGTAGTTGAACCCGCAATACCAACTCCACTTCTTCCACCTTCAATTTTGCAACGAGTTATAATGTTATTTGAATTACCAACAGTTGTAGAAGTTAATAGAACAATAGTTCTCGGACCTGCAGTATTTTGAGTGTTGTTCACTGCATGAACAAATCTTATAATGTTATTGGTAGCTCCATTGGTAAGAGCAATGGTATTTGAATTAGTCCCTGTTGTTGCAAGGTTTTCAATTTTCAGATCAGGAGCATTTCCAACTCCACCTGGTCTACCATCTATGATAATAAAATCTGCGTCACTTAATACTAAAATACCAGATGTGGAATTACCCGAAATAACTTCCCCAGAATTTCCAAGAGCAGGCCTTAGAGTAATTCTATTTGTTGCACTAGTTCCAGATTTTGCACCAAAAGTAATTGGAAAAACTTCAAGGGAGCCATTATAGTCAGAAAGAATTTCAATTGTATACGATTGCGTCACAGTGGAAGGTATTGCATCATAAGCAGATTGAATTGTATTATGCTGGCTTATTATTGTACCAGTACCATCTTTAAGAACTACTGAGTTGGTTTGTGATATTGCAAGATTAGTAAATAATAAAACTGAAAAAATAAAAATAATCTTTTTCATAGCTTTTAGGTAATTTAATTTAGAGATATAATACCGTGATATTAACTATTTATAAGAATAAAATAAAGTGATATCAGCAATAATCGATAGAATTTCCAAAACCGATAACAATAGATTAGGAATTCACAATAATTTGATAACACTATAATTAATTAAAAAAATATCTTCCTAAATTTTATTCAGAAGGTGGAGCTTCAAGTAAATCATGTTTGGCACCAGTAAGTTGAGAAAGTTTGTCATTAAATTTATCTGCAGTTTTAAGAGATTCGTTATATTTAGAAAAGGCATTTGAAAGATGCCTACCAATAATCGTGAAATCTGAATAAAATTTTGAAAATGCTGATTGTATGGTAGAGAGTTCACCCAAAATAAGCTTTGCCTGTTGTTCAATTTTCATACCTTTAAGACCGTAGACAAGTGCCATGAGATAAGCATAAAAGCTATTTGGGGAAACGGGAATCACATGCTTTTTAATTGCATAGTTGAAGATTTCATACTCTTTATCTGTAAGAGAATCATTAATAATTGTTTCATAGAACACATTTTCAGCAGGAATGTAAATCATTGCGAAATCAAATGTACCTTCATCAGGGTTAATATACTTGGAAGCAATTTCATCTATTCTATCTTTGACAGACTTTATGAAATCCTTTTTATGCTGTTTTTTTTCTGACTCAGTTTTAGCAGATACAAGCCTTTGAAAACTTTCAAGTGGAAATTTTGAGTCAACAGGAACAATACCGTCTCCAAGTTTTATTATTGCATCTACTTGTGTTCCATTTTTAAAAGTATATTTCAACTCGTAGTTCTTTGCAGGAAATATTTCTTTCAAAAGTTCTTCAAGCAAATATTCACCAATATTTCCGCGAAGTTTCGGAGCTCTTAAGAGATCTTGAAGGGAAGAAATATCTTTTCCAATTTCCTGAATGTTCTTAGTTGTTACTTCAAGCGTACCAAGGTTCTTCTGAATTTCGTTTATCACAGAAGAAGTAGAACTAAGTTGTTTAGTAATATTTTCTTGTGTTCTCGTCAGGTTTTCGCTAACCGTTGAAAGAATAGCATTTAATTGTTTATTAATAATATTCTGAGTATCATTAAGCAATTTCTGTTGCTTTTCAATATATTCAGTCTGTGATTCAAGCTGTTTTGTTTTTAATGTTGTTATTTCATTTTTCAAGTCAATTAATTGCGGCATTAAATCAACCGTCTTTGAAGATGATAGTTTAATTACTAAAACTAAAAGTAATATTAGAATAGCGGTAGAAATTATAATTAAAGCAATTTCCATTATATTAACCTCCTAAAATAAATTATGATGAATTATTTTCTAAATCAAGTAAAAATTTAATAAGTTTAATTATATATATAATTGTGCAAAGTACTTCAATTATAAATTTATACAGAATAAAAAAAGATATTCATAAGAGACAACAATTTTATTTTTATATTAAAATATCAATGTAAAGAAATTTTAAAAAAATTAAAATGAGGCATTGAATTCAAGTCTTTATCTTCTTTAAATCTTCAAAAATGTTTTTTATAAAAAATAACAATTCTAAGATAAATATAAATTATTTGCGATTGCGACCCTTAATTTTATAATATTTTAACTTGACAAATTTACAGTAAATTATAATAATATTTTCTTCTTATCATTAATTATTGAAAATTTTACAAGGTAGTACTAATAATTAACTTGACTAAATAATAAAATATGTTTAAAATGAAAAATAGATTTTATAAAATAATAAATGTTTGCGGTGGTAGAATACCGAAAAAATTCAACAGAGAATATAAAATATAATTTGACCCAACTTAAAATTAATTATAAAAAAATTTAATTAGTTTTTCAAGAAGGAGGTAAATTCTATGAAAATTTTTATTCCCGTTGTGAAAAGCATGAAGTTATTGTATTGTTCTTCATTATTCATTTTATTTTTAATAATGAATGAAAATCTATTTTCACAGTCATGGTCACCATTAGGTAGTGGAATGAACACTTTAGTTTTTACTACCGTAACATACAATGGAGAGTTAATTGCTGGTGGAAATTTCAATACTGCAGGTGGGAATAACGTTAATAAAATTGCGAAATGGAATGGGACTACATGGTCTCCACTTGGTAGTGGTTTGAACTATCAAGTAAATGCTCTTACAGTATATAATGGAGATTTGATTGTTGGAGGTGATTTCACAACAGCTGGTGGGAATACAGCTTATTATATTGCTAAGTGGAATAATGGATGGTCTCCACTTGTAGGAGGAGGAACTAATGGAAATGTTCTTTCCCTTACAGTTTACAATGGAGAATTAATTGTGGGTGGAAGTTTCACAATAGCTGGATCAATTTCTACGGGTCCTATAGCGAAATGGAATGGGACTACATGGACTCCCTTAGGTACTGGGATTAGTGGAATAACAGTAAGAGCACTTACGGTATTTAATGGTGAATTAATTGCAGGTGGGAAATTTACTTCAGCTGGAGGAATTACTGTAAATAATATTGCGAAATGGAATGGAGCTAATTGGTCTTCTCTCGGAAGTGGTCTGAGTGGAGAAGGAGTAACTGCTCTTACTGTATTCAATGGAGAGTTAATTGCAGGGGGGTATTTTACTTCCGCTGGTGGGAATAATGTAAATTATATAGCAAAATGGAATGGGACTACTTGGTCTTCACTTGGTAGCGGAATGAATTGGTATGTATATGCTCTAACGGTGTATAATAATGAATTAATCGCAGGAGGAAATTTTTATAATGCAGGAGGAAATAGTGCTAGTAACATTGCTAGATGGAATGGTTCAAATTGGTCTGCTATTGGAGCAGGCTTAAGTGGTTCTGTTTACACTGTATCAGTTTACAATGGACAGTTGATTGCTGGTGGTGGATTTACAATGTCGGGAGGGACAACCGTAAATTATATTGCACGATGGGGAACGACAGGAATCAAATTAATAAATAATTATATACCAGATGAGTATAAATTATTTGAAAATTATCCAAATCCTTTCAATCCATCAACTACTATTAAATTTCAAATCCCAAAGGAAGATTATGTAAAAATTACAATACTTGATATAAATGGTAGAGAATTAAAAACAGTTGTTAATGATAGACTTAAAGCAGGTACTTATCAAATTGATTTTATAGCTGTTGGTTTTTCAAGTGGTGTTTACTTATATCGTTTGCAAACAGATAACTACACAGAGACAAAAAAAATGATACTTATCAAATAATCTTTTTTTGAATAAGTAGCTTTTAGAAAAATATTACATAACGAAGAATTTAGAGTAAAATATTTTTTTTAGTTATGTTGAAAAATGTTATTTTCATATATAGCAATATCTCGTTTTGTTAACATTTTTTTGTATTACCGAAATATGGATCTCCAAAAATCTGTAGTTACAAAATTAGTTTAAAAAAATTGCATGTTTGAAACATAAAATAAAGATTAATGTTTAACTAGAATCCCCAGAAATCAGGATAATATAAGAAAATTTGTAAAATAAAAATGATTTAGTATTTTATAGATTCACAAAAGTAAATGTACTATTATCTAATCAGGTATAATAAAGTAAATAAAAATTAAGTGAATTATTGGATAAAATATATAAATCAGCTCTTCAACTTAAAGAGAAAGGGATATTAAATAGCAGTGTAAAATAATTTACTTTTGCAAACTAAAAATCATACTATTACATATTCGCACCCCATTGCATTGAATATTCCAATTCTGTAAATGAACAATAAATATATGATGTGTAAATATTTATATTCACATAGGTGTGATATTATTTTTTGATCGAGATTTAAAAATATTATATATAAAAAACCATATGAATAAAGATTAAATAACGATATATATTAGATGCATGAATATTTCTGATTTAAACTTTTATTATTTAATAAACAAAATAAACCATATTTAAATCAAATGACCAAACTGGAAAAGATTTAAGAAGAAAAAAAGTGCAATTATTTAATTGTTATAATATTTAGGAATGAGTATTTTTTAATAAAAAATTTAAAATTGAACATGAGAAGAGCAATTTTTTTTATACTACTTATAATGAGTTGGAAAGTGTTTGGGCAGGTGGTGATTAATGAAGTTATGTATTCACCAACTACTGGTAATAAAGAATGGTTCGAGATATATAATGTAGGAACTACTGCAGTGAATTTGCAGAATTGGAAATGGAGAGATGCAGCAGCAAGTAACCCAATTAGAACGATAACAACCCAGAGTGTGATACTTAATGCTGGTGCTTATGCTATTGTGTGTGAAGATTCAAATAACTTACGCACCGTATATCCAAATGTAACAGGGATAATTCTGCAATCGATAGGATGGAATGCATTAAATAATACAGGTAACGAAAATGTAGTATTATATAAAGCGGATATGACAACATCAGATTCGCTAACATACAATAACACTTGGGGTGGCGGAAGTGGTATATCATTAGAACGAAAAGATGCAAGTGCACCAACAAATCAACAAAATAATTGGGGTAGCTGCATAAGACCAATAGGCGCAACTCCAAATCAGGAAAATTCTATTACTCAAAAAAGTTATGACCTTGCACTTGTTAGGTTTATAATCACCCCCTCCTCCCCTCTTGCAGGGCAAGATGTTAGTATGGAGTTTTTAATAAAAAATATTGGAAAAAACCAAGCAAGTGGATTTCAATTAAATGTATACAAAGATGTAAATTTTGACAGTATACCACAACCAAGCGAACTTATTAACAGTCAAGTTTTTGGTAATTTAAATCAAAATGATTCAGTTGCATATAACTTTTTCTATAAAATCACAGATACATCAGTTCAGCAATTTATTGGCAAAGTAATATTCGCACCCGACCAAGATACAACAAATAATACATTAATTAGGCGTGTGTATGTTGGAGAACGACTTGTGATTAATGAAATAATGTATGACCCACTCACTATAAGCTGTGAATGGGTAGAAATCTACAACCCAACAAACAAGGAAATAAATTTAATAGGTTGGAAGTTTACAGAAGAAAGTAGCACAACAAATTTAGGAGATTCAGTATTCAACAAATTAAAACCAGGATGTTTTATTGTAATTGCAAAAGATACAACAATATATAATAGGTTCGATAAGTTAAGAAATATTTCACCCGATAATAGATTATTATTTAAATCAAGTTTGAGTTTAAATAATGAAGGAGAACTTGTTAAAATACTTGATGCATCTGGAAATGTAGTTGAAGGTTTTGTATATAATCCGAAATGGCACAATCCTAATCTTTCTGATAAAAAGGGATATTCATTAGAGCGTATAAATCCCCTTTTAAAAGGAGACGATAATAAAAATTGGAGTAGTTGTGCAAATCCGCTTGGGGGAACACCAGCAGAGAAGAACAGTATTTATACACCTATACCTATAAGTACCGCAGAAATTACGATATCTCCGAATCCTTTTTCTCCAGATGGAGATGGATTTGAAGATTTTACAGTAATAAAATATAAATTGAAATCAAATATTACTCAGTTGAGAATGAAAGTATTTGATGTAAATGGAAGACTTGTTAGGACTTTGTTAAATAATCAATTAAGTGGGAGCGAAGGAGAAATTATTTTTAATGGTTTAAATGATAATGGAGAAAGGCTAAGACTTGGAATATATATAATCTTCCTTGAAGCAGTAGATTCACAAGGTGGTGTAGTAGAAACAGTGAAAGCAACTGTAGTAGTAGCGACTAAATTATAGGATTGGTATACTCATTATTTAAATTAAAAAGATGAATTAATTTTCAAAAAATAAACAAAGTTGGAAAAAACAAAAGCTCCAACACAAAGAAATTTTTTTAATAAGTATGAGAGTATAATATATTTATTTATTATAATTTTATGGGGTTCTTTAATTTATTCAAATTCTTTATATGGGGAATTCGTTTTTGATGACGAAAGTGTTGTTCAAAATAATCAATCTATCAGAACCCTATCAAATATACCGAAGTTTTTTACTGGTGAAGAAGGGTTTCATAAAGTAATTGGTCGATATTACAGACCTATTGTATCAACCAGTTATGCAATAGACTATTGGATATGGGGACTGAAACCCGCAGGGTTTAAAACAACCAATATTTTGATACATATATTGAATTGCACTCTATTATACTTTTTACTAATAAATATTTTCAAGGATGTAGAGAAAAAAAGGTTTTTTTCGTTTATAGCTACCTTATTTTTTACTGTTCATACAATTCATACAGAAGCTGTCACATGGATAAGTGGAAGGACAGATTCACTTGTGACTGTATTCTTTTTTGCTTCTTTATTACTATACGTAAAATATACATATAACTTTAGAAATATATATTTGTTTTCTTCACTAGTTTTATATTTTCTCGGCTTGATAACAAAGGAAATGATAATAACTCTACCAGTAGTGATTTTTCTTTATGACGCGATTTTAATAAGAAAAGGGAAAAATTTTTTAAAACAAAATATAAAGGTATATCTCTATTTTGTCTTAGTAACATTTATTTTTTTAATTATAAGATATGTAATTTTTCTGAATGTGCCAGAAAGGGAAAAGTATTTATACTTTTATGGAATGGATTGGAGTATTGTGTTAGGAACTATGGTAAAAACTATTCCTGTTTATTTAAAACTTTTATTCATACCAATAAATTTACTCTATCATTACAATGGTGTGATTGCAGATGCAAAGAGTTTATTTGAATTACCTGTAATCATATCTATCACAATAATTGTTGGATTTGTAGTATTTAGCATTTTTGTCTTTAAAAAACATAATGTAATTACATTTTGCATTTTGTTCTTTTTTGTCTCACTCTTACCTGTGATGAACATTGTACCAACAATGAACTTGATGGCGGAGAGATTTTTATATATGCCATCATTTGTCTTATCATTACTTGTTATGTATCTTTTAATAAAAACATATCATTGGAAATATTTTAAAGGGATAGTTGTTATTATTTTTATTACAATCTTGTTATTATCTTATTTAACCTATAAAAGAAATTTTGATTGGTGGAACAACAACTCACTGTACGCAACGGGAGAAGGAATAGATGGAACAGTCCTATTAGTAAATTCAGGTAATATATACGCAAATAAACAAAACTTTGAAGAAGCAGAAAAAAGATATAAAAAAGCGTTGGAAATAAGAGATAATAATGTACTTGCACATCATAATTTAGGATTAATTTATCTTATTAGAAGAGATCTTGATTCAGCCGAATACAGGTTCAAAAAAGGTATATCAATTGATTCATTAGCTCCAGATGGATATTTTCAACTTAGTAATTTGTACATATATCAAGGTAGAAAGGCAGAAGCAATAAAAATGCTAGAAAAACTTCAAAGTATATATCCAGACTATATGGGGTCGAAACAATTATTAGAAGATTTAAAGAGCGGGAAAGAACCACCGGTTATATTGCCCGGAATGAGTAACGAAATTGTGAATAAATTAGATGAACAAGCATACAAATTATTTCAGGAGGGAAAATATGAAGAATCAATAAAAATATTACAAGAGTTAATAGAAATAAACCCAGCAGGAAGAACAGGGTCTTATTGTAATATTGGATTAAATTATTTTAAAATGAGAAAATATGATAAAGCTCTAGAGAATTATTTTAAAGCGTTAGAATACGATAAAAAGAATATTACTGCTCTTTCTGGACTTGGAGATACTTATTTAGCTAAAGGAGATATAAAAAATGCAAAAAAATATTTTACTATGATTTTAGATTTAGAACCTACGAACGAATATGCAATAAATAAAATTGATTCACTAAATCATCTTAAATAACATCATACAATAAATTAAAATTCTAATTAATGACCAAAAAAATATTTTACCTTTTAACTTTCATACTTGCCCTTGGTATATTTTATAATGTTAGAGGTCAAGAAGAATTGAAAGATATTTTAAAGAATTTCAAGATAGGTGGTGGTGTGGATTTTTATTATGCATGGGATACAGATAAAGATAAAGCTTTAAGAGAAATATCAGCAATATCACCTCACAGAGATGAATTCAGATTAAACCTTGCCAATATATCGGTAGAATATAAATCACAAGCAGCAAGGGGAAAATTTGTGTTACATTATGGTGATTTAGTCAAGGAGAATTGGCAAACTGAACACCCAAATATTCAAGAAGCAAATATTGGAATTGAAATATATGACAATCTCTGGATCGATGCGGGATATTTTATTTCACCTTTTGGAGAAGAATCATTTCCAAACGAATCTTCATTCAGTACCTACTCTCTTCCATCATACTATGAACCATTTTATCAGAGTGGAATTATAATAAGTTATGATTATAAAGATAATATTGGCGGTTCCTTTTATATAGTAAACGGGTTTAATACTATAGAAGATAATAATAAAAATAAATCATTTGGTTTAAATTTTTATTATAGACCTAATGAATACATTGAATTTTTATATAATAGCCTTTTAGGAAATGAGATGCCATCATCAGTACCTGGAAAAATGAGATTAATGAATGATTTCATATTTTCTTTTGGACCGTATAAAAATTTTGAAGCAACATTTTTATTTGATTTAACTTTACAAGAAAACTCAAAATTAAGTGATTCAAGCTCATCTGCTTATGTCTACGGAGCATTATTGAATCTAAAATACCATATAACAAAGAAATTTAATGCTATGCTAAGAGCAGAGTATTTTCAAGATTTAGATGGGGTACTATCAGGAGTAGTAACAAATAACATGGGCATGAAAGGGAATGGAATAAGTCTTGGGTTTGAATACAGACCACTAGAAAAAGCATATTTTAGAATTGAATCAAGATATTTGAATCTTGATGATGCATTAAAAATATTTTATAATAACAGGAATGATAGATTAGAGATAGTAATTTCTTCTGGAATATCATTCTAATCAAGAAACTTAATATAAGTAATATGAAAAACATTATTCTATTATCGATATTATACTTAACAGCAATAACATTTTGTTATAGTCAGGTAACATTCACAGATATTTCAGTTACACTTGGGATTAACGATGCAGGTGCAGGACAAGGAGTTGTTTTTTTAGATGTAAATAATGATGGTTTCCTTGATATTTTTCTTGTAAATAATAATACTCCAAGTAAATTATGGATAAACACAAATGGAATATCATTTACAGAATCATCTTCAATTTGGGGAACAAACATAACTTATCCAACACGAGGGGTTTCAGCAGCAGATTATAATAATGATGGTTATATTGATATAATAATAGGTGCCTGGCAGAATAGTATAATACTTTATAAAAACACAGGTACAGCTTTCTTGAACAATACTATAAATGCAGGAATGAATTTTCTTTCTTACGGTGGTGCTATGAATTGGATAGATTACAACATGGATGGGAAAATAGATGTATTGTGTGCAAATAATGGAATGCCACCGAGATATAATTACTTGTTCAGAAATGATAATTTGAACAATTTTACTAATGTTGCATTTACTGCTGGTCTTACAGACAGTAATTCTACGCTCTGCCTTGCTGCTTCTGACTACGATAATGATGGGGATTTAGATGTGTTTTGTGGTAATCAAACTTCAATCGGAGCAACCACTACAGGTATATTATACAAAAACAATGGAAATGGTACCTTTACTAATGTGACAAGCGCTTCAGGATTGATGACAAATTATTACAGCTGGGGAGCAGAATGGGGTGATTATAATAATGATGGTTATATGGATTTATTTATTGCTAATTTAACAGGTATGAATCAACTTTTCAAAAACAATGGAGATGGAACATTCACCGATGTGGCACCACAAGTTGGTGTTGCTGAACAGGGTCAATCATATTCATGTGGATGGGCTGATTATGATAACGATGGAGACCTTGACTTATATGTAGCAAGAGGACAAAATTATGAAGATAAAATGTATAGAAATGATGGTACAACATTTACTGATGTTTCTATATCAGTTGGAATGGGTGATTTAAGACATTCTGCTTGTTGCTCATGGGGAGATTATAACAATGATGGATTTTTAGACTTATATCTCGTTAATAATGGAACAGAGAATAGATTATACAAAAATAATGCTGGTAATTCAAATAATTGGATAATCCTGAAATTACAAGGAGTTTCAACAAATCGCTCTGCGATAGGTTCTAGAGTTATGATAAAAACAGGCAATCTTAAACAAATTAGGGAGGTAGAAGGTGGTTCAGGAGGAAAAGGACAAAACTCATTACCTCTGGAGTTTGGTCTTGGAAGTGCAACTATCATTGATAGTTTATTAATTAGGTGGCAAAGTGGAACTGTGCAAAGTTTTACCAATATTAATGTTAATCAGATTTTAAATCTCATTGAAGGGCAATCAATATTTATAAAAAATTTAAATACAGGAATACCTAAAGAATTTCAACTTGAACAAAATTATCCAAATCCATTTAATACAACAACTGTAATTAATTACAACATACCAAATTCAGGGAAAGTAAGTCTTAAAATATATGATATCTTAGGACATGAAGTTACAACGGTTATTGATACATACCAATCAGCAGGTAGTTATAAAATAATTTTAGATGTTTCTAAATTTACAAGCGGGATTTATTTCTATAAATTACAAACTGAAAAGTTTACTGCTACTAAAAAGATGATTCTAATAAAGTAAAAAAAAATGGCTGATGAAATTCATCATCAGCCAGTTTCAAATAAAAGTAATAAGTTTTATTGTCCTAAATAAGATTTCAGAGCTTTCGATCTAGAAGCTTGTCTCAGTCTTCTAATTGCTTTTTCTTTTATTTGCCTTACTCTTTCCCGAGTAAGCTTATAAATATCGCCAATTTCTTCTAAAGTTAAAGGGTTTTCCTTTCCTAAACCGTAGTAAAGCATAACAACTTCTTTTTCTCTTTGGGAAAGTGTATCCAAAGCACGTTCAATTTCTATTCTTAAAGAATCTCTCATTAATTGAGCATCAGGCATCTTTTCTGCCTTATCTGGCATAATGTCTATCAATTTAGTATCCTCACCATGAACATTAGGAGCGTCCATAGAAACATGACCACCAGAATTTTTAAGAGTCTCTTGCACTTCATGAACACTCATATCAAGGACATCAGCAATCTCTAATATATTCGGACTACGCTCATTCTGTTGTTCAAGTTTACTAATAGTTTTTGATATTTTACTTTTTTGTTGGACAATATTTAATGGTAACCTGACGACTCTTGACTGTTCTGCGAGAGCTTGTAAAATTGATTGTCTTATCCACCAAACAGCATAAGATATAAATTTAAAGCCACGAGTTTCATCAAACTTCTTAGCAGCTTTTATCAAACCAAGGTTCCCTTCATTAATTAAATCATTTAGTGATAAACCTTGATTTTGATATTGCTTTGCAACACTAACTACAAATCTTAAATTAGATTTTACAAGCAAGTCAAGAGCCTTTTTATCACCTTTTCTAATTCTTTTAGCACATTCTATCTCCTCCTCAACAGATAAAGGAGTTGTTTTACTTATCTCCTTTAGGTATATATCTGTTGATTGATTTTCCCTACTTGTATATTGTTTACCTAATTTCATATCGTATTAGATATTTTTATTAATATAAACTATGAAACGCTCTTTAAGGTTTCAGATTAACAATTGCTGAAAAATTTTGAAATTTACAAATAAAAAATTAATATTAAATATATTTAGAAGCAAATTATTCGGTTGTTCCAAGAAAATCTATTTTATCATCTTTATGCAAAGTCACGATTGCTTTTTTTCGGTCTGCTGTATATCCGCTAAACCTACCACGCCTTGTAAATTGAGTCTTACTTTTACCTTTTCTAATCAAAGTCTTAACTTTTAGAACCCTCACATTATATTTTTTCTCAACTGCTTTCTTAATCTCTATCTTATTTGCATCCATTGCAACTTCAAACGCATATTGATTGAGATTTTCTTGCAAAACAGTATTCTTCTCTGTTATCAGAGGTTTAATAATAATTTGCTTTCTATTTAATAAATCTTTCATTTTCTTACATTAGAGGTTTACACAAAGGTTCAATCGCTGACTTCTGAATCAAAAGCATTTTATTATTTAACAAATCATAAGTAGCAGTCTTATCAGAAATCATAATTTTCAAATTTGGTATATTCCTCCCTGACTTGTAAAGCACTTCATTCTTATCAGGTAAAAGCATAAGAGTCTTTTTATCATCAAGTTTTAAAGCTTTTAAAATATTGTATAAGTCTTTAGTCTTAGGTTCTTTTAAAGTGAAATCTTGAATAACCATAATCTCGTTCTCTCTTGCCTTTAAACTTAAAGCACTCTTTCTTGCTAATTTAGCTGCTTTTTTATTCATAGCTAAATAGTACTTATGAGGTTTAGGTCCAAAAATAGTACCGCCACCTCTATTTAATGGAGACCGTATAGAACCTTGTCTAGCACGTCCTGTCCCTTTTTGTCGATAAGGTTTCCTACCACCACCACTAACCTCACCTTTCTCTTTTGTTTTATGAGTGCCCTGCCTTTTGTTAGATAAATATGTCCTCACCGCTTGATATATCAGATGAGTATGAGGTTCTATACAGAATATTTCGTCAGGAAGATTCACTGTATCATCAGATAAAGTACCATCTGTTTTATATACTTTTAGTTCCATTATTATATTTTATAAATTTCTATATAACCTGAATTAGCACCAGGGATTGCACCCTTAATTAACATTAAATTTGAATCAGGAATGATTTTAACTATTTTAAGGTTCCTAACAGTTGTTCTTCTGCCGCCCATTCTACCAGCCATTCTTTGCCCTTTCCATACCCTTGAAGGGAATGAACTAGCTCCAATAGAACCTGGCGCTCTTTCCCTATCACTTTGTCCATGAGTCCTTACACCACCACCAAAACCATGTCTCTTAACAACTCCTTGAAATCCTTTGCCTTTTGAAATACCCGTCACTTTTACTAAATCACCCTCTTTAAAAATATTGACTTTTACTTCATCACCAATTTTTAATTTATCTACTGGAAATTCTCGAATTTCTTTTACATATTTTGGAACGGGTAATACTATTTTATTTTCACCCTTATCTTTATTATAAATATATTGCCCTCTTACAGGTTTACTTACGGTCTTTTCCCTTCTTATACCAAAGCCTAATTGTATAGCATCATAACCATCTTTCTCTTTCGTCCTTATTCTAGTAACTTTGCAAGGACCAGCTTCAACAACTGTACAAGGAATTGCATTACCGGAACTCTCAAAATAGGTGGTCATTCCTATCTTTTTTCCTAATATACCTATCATTGATTTAATTTCCGTTTTAAAATTTTAATATATTATACTTTAATCTCTATTTCTACTCCGCCAGGGGGGTCTAATTTTGTCAACGCATCAACCGTCTTATTAGATGAATTTAAAATATCAATAATTCTTTTATGTGAACGAGTTTCAAATTGTTCACGTGATTTCTTATCAACATGAGGAGAGCGCAATACTGTATAGACCCGTTTCTTAGTAGGCAGAGGAATTGGACCGCTTACAATAGCTCCTGTCTGTTTTACGGTCTTAATAATTTTCTCTGTCCATTTATCTAGCAGAGTATGATCAAAAGATTTTAGTTTTATTCTTATTTTTTGAGTAGCCACTTTTATGCTTTATAATTTAATATATAAACAATTTCCTTTTTCACTCCATAAAAAATATTATGGATAGAAAAAGTTATTTCAATTAATTGCTCAGATCGGTTTCCTTATTCTAATATCTTAGTAACAACACCAGCTCCAACTGTTTTACCACCTTCTCTAATTGCAAATTTCAAACCTTCTTCCATTGCGATTTCTGAGATTAAATCAACTTGAAGTCTTTCTACATTATCTCCAGGCATAACCATTTGAATATCTGGTGGTAAAGTTATAACGCCAGTTACATCAGTAGTTCTGAAATAGAATTGTGGCCTATAGTTAGATGAGAAAGGAGTATGCCTACCACCTTCTTCTTTTGATAACACATACACCTGACACTCAAATTTCTTGTGTGGTGTAATAGAACCTGGTTTAGCAAGTACCATTCCTCTTTCTATTTCTTTCTTATCTATACCTCTTAATAGTAATCCACAGTTATAACCAGCAATTGCCTCATCAAGAGTTTTATTAAACATTTCTGTACCAGTAACAACCGTTTTCTTATGCTGACCAAGCCCGATTAATTCAACTTCGTCACCAACTCTAACTCTTCCTCTTTCAATCCTACCTGTTGCAACAGTACCTCTACCTGTAATAGAGAAAACATCTTCCACAGGCATAAGGAAACTTTTATCAACATCTCTTTGAGGTTGTGGTATATAATTATCAACAGCATCTAAAAGTTCCCAAATACATTTAAATCTTTCATCATCAGCGGGAACGTTTTCATCAAGTCCAGCTTCCATAGCTTTCAATGCACTTCCTCTAATTACTGGAACTTCATCACCAGGGAAACCATACTTTGTTAAAAGTTCTCTTACTTCCATCTCAACCAAATCAAGTAATTCCGGATCAGCAGCATCTACCTTATTCAAAAACACTACTATTGCAGGTACACCTACCTGTCTTGCAAGAACAATGTGCTCTCTGGTTTGTGGCATAGGACCATCAGTAGCGGCAACAACAAGAATTGAGCCATCCATTTGAGCAGCACCTGTAATCATATTCTTAATATAGTCTGCATGTCCGGGACAGTCAACGTGAGCATAATGTCTTTTTTCAGTTTCATACTCAACGTGTGCAGTTGCAATAGTAATACCTCTTGCTTTTTCTTCAGGTGCTTTGTCAATTTCTTCAAATTTCTTTACTTTTGCTTTTCCTTTTCGAGCCAGAGCCATTGTTATGGCAGCGGTCAACGTGGTTTTACCATGGTCGACATGCCCGATGGTACCGACATTAACGTGAGGTTTCGTCACGTCGTATTTCTCTTTTGCCATTTAGTTCTCCTTTATATTTTTTTATTAATAAAAGGTTTTTTAAAAATTTTTTGTGGGTCAGGGAGGAATTGAACCTCCCACCTCGTGCTTATAAGGCACGCGCTCTAACCATCTGAGCTACTGACCCATTAGGAAACCTACACGGAATCAGGTTATTTCTGACTTTATCAAAAATAACCATTATTCCATTTAAGGTTTTATAGAGCGCCTTTTTCAGTACCTAATCGACGAGTTACCATTCTTGTAAAAGAACTGACCCAATCAGGTATTCACCTGCTAAAATTTAATAAGATTTTCCTTTCTCTACAATAGATTCTGGAATACCACTTGGTAGTTCATCATAATGAGAAAACTGCATTGTGTAAATAGCTCTACCTTGAGTCATAGATCTTAAAGCAGTAGCATATCCAAACATTTTAGAAAGAGGAACAAGTGCTTTAACAACTTGAGCATCACTTCTTTGTTCAATGCCTTCGATCTTTCCATGCCTTGAAGTTAAATCTCCCATAACATCTCCAAGATACTCTTCTGGTGTCACAACTTCGACACTCATAATAGGTTCCAATACAACGGGGTCTGCTTTTTTTACTGCTTCTTTAAATGCAATGGAAGCTGCTACTTTAAAAGCAAGTTCAGATGAATCTACTTCATGATATGATCCATCCAACAATGTAACTTTAACATCTTCAATAGGATAACCCGCAATAACACCACTCCTCATTGCTTCTTCAACTCCTTTAGCAACACCTGGAATATATTCTTTTGGAATTACTCCACCTTTGATCGAATTCTCAAATATGAAACCTTTTCCTTTTTCGTTTGGTTCCACTTCAAGAACTACATGTCCATATTGTCCTCTGCCACCAGTTTGCTTTACAAATTTCCCTTCAGCTATCGCACTTTTTCTTATTGTTTCTTTATAAGCAACCTGTGGTTTACCAACGTTTGCTTCTACTTTAAATTCTCTTTTAAGCCTATCAATAATTATTTCAAGATGAAGTTCACCCATCCCTGATATCAAAGTTTGTGATGTCTCTTCATTTGTAGTAACTCTAAATGTTGGGTCTTCATCTGATAGCTTAGAAAGAGAGTCAGCTAACCTTTCTTCATCAGCTTTCGTCTTTGGTTCTATTGCAACTTGAATCACTGGTTCGGGGAATGTAATTTTTTCTAAAATAATTGGGTCACTTTCATCACAAAGAGTATCACCTGTTTTTGTCCCTTTTAAACCAACTGCTGCAGCAATATCACCACAGTAAACTTCTTTTATTTCAGTTCTACTATTTGCATGCATTTGTAACAGTCTGCCTATTCTTTCCTTTCGACCCGTAGTGGAATTAAAGACCGCGTCACCAGATTTTACCACACCAGAATAAACTCTCAAAAATGTTAATTTGCCAACATATGGATCTGTCATTATTTTAAATGCTAAAGCAGTAAATTTTTCATCATCGGCAATTCTTCTTACAACCTTATCATTCTTATGTATATGATGCCCATAAACCTCACCTAAATCAAGAGGAGAAGGTAACAATTCAACAATTTTATCAAGTAAGTTTTGAACTCCTTTATTCTTGAATGAAGAACCACAAAGAACAGGAATAATTTTTACTTCAAGAGTTGCTCTCCTAAGTGCAGAAATAATCTCTTCTTGAGATATCTCCTTACCATCAAGAAACTTAACAAGAAGGGTATCATCAATATCTGATACAGCTTCAAGAAGTTTCTGACGATATTCTTTTGCTTGATTAATAAGTGAAGAAGGTATTTCAATATCCTGATAAGTAGCACCGAGCGTTTCTTCATGAAACATTCTAGCTTTCATTGTTATCAAATCAATAATACCTGAAAACATATCACCAACTCCAATAGGTAATTGAATTGGAACTGCATTTGCTTTTAAGCGGTCTTTCATCATTTGAATAGTATTAAAGAAATCAGCACCAACCCTATCCATTTTATTCACAAAAGCAATTCTTGGTACTTTATATTTATCTGCCTGTCGCCACACCGTTTCAGATTGAGGTTCTACACCACCAACGGCACAGAATAAAGCAACTGCACCATCAAGTACCCTCAAAGAACGCTCTACTTCAGCTGTAAAATCAACATGACCAGGAGTATCTATTATGTTAATTCTGTGATTATTCCAATAACAAGTAGTTGCAGCTGAAGTAATCGTAATACCTCGTTCCTTTTCTTGTTCCATCCAATCCATAGTAGCAGCTCCTTCATCTACCTCACCTATTCTATGCACTTTACCTGTATAATACAGAATACGCTCGGTAGTTGTAGTTTTACCAGCATCAATATGCGCCATTATTCCTATATTACGCGTCTTTTCTATGGGTACTTCTCTTGGCATAAATTAAATTGATGATTACCACTTAAAATGTGCAAATGCTTTATTTGCTTCAGCCATTCTGTGCACATCTTCTTTCTTTTTAACTGCGGCACCTTCACCAACTGAAGCAGCCATCAATTCATTTGCAAGCTTAATAGACATTGATTTTTCGTTTCGAGCTCTTGCAAAATTAATTATCCATTTAATAGCAAGAGCAATTCTTCTATCGGGTCTAATTTCTGTTGGAATTTGATAGTTAGAACCACCAACTCTTCTTGACCTAACTTCAATTGATGGCATTACATTATTAATTGCTTTATTGAAAATTTCCAATGGGTCACTTTTCGTTTTCTCTGCAATTATATCAAATGTTTTATACACAATTTTTTCAGCAAGTCTCTTTTTACCTTGCCTCATAACATTATTAATAAATCTTCCAACGAGAATATCGTTGTACTTATGATCAGGAATTCTTTCCCTTTTTTCTGCTCTCTTCCTTCTCATTAATTTTATAAATTAATTAATTCTTATTTATTTTCTTCTTTTTGTTGTACCAATGAAGGTTTTGCTTTCTTGGTTCCGTATTTAGAACGACCTTTCTTTCTTCCTTCAACACCAGCCGTATCAATTGCGCCTCTTATTATATGATATCGAACACCAGGCAAATCTTTTACTCTTCCTCCTCTAATTAGAACAATTGAGTGCTCCTGTAAATTATGTCCTTCTCCCGGAATGTAAGAAGTCACTTCCATTCCATTGGTTAACCTAACCCTTGCTACTTTCCGGAGCGCAGAATTAGGTTTTTTGGGTGTCGTTGTGTAAACTCTTGTACAAACACCTCTTTTTTGTGGACACCCATCCATTGCAGGTGCCTTACTTTTGTACTTCTTTACTTGTCTTCCTTTACGAATTAATTGGTTAATAGTAGGCAATATTTTCTATTTTTAGTTTATAAAAATTGAAAATTACAAACTTGTAAATTACAAAAAATAAATATTTTAATCAAGATTATTTTTT